>JAAYBW010000285.1 GCA_012729975.1 Clostridiales bacterium | reverse complement strand
TGCCGCCATCATCACCAGTCGGATTTCGACTAAGGCAAAGCTGCCCACCCATGCCCCTATCAAGGCCCAACAGGGACTTGGGCATGATTCGCTCGTTTTAATGGAGCAGATACGCACGATTGATAAAATACGCCTGAAGGAGTATATCGGGACGTTGGACAGCAACGCCATAAGACGGGTAGACCGGGCGCTGGCGGTCAGTGTGGGGCTATGCGGAAGAATGGAGGACAGTTTATGAGCACAAAAGAAACCGGCAAGCAGGATGCCGTTTTAGAGAAACCTGCGGAAACCAAGCAGCTTCACCTTATTGTGAACGGCTGCATGGTGAAGCTGAATTTCCCCGAAAAGCCGGAAGACTCGGCGGTTAGCGATATTAAGCGGATGATGCTGGGCGGTGTGGGTAAGCCGTGAAAAAAATATTCACACATTCGCCTTTTCTGAGAAAACATGAGATAATGAATTTGCGTAAGGGATAAGTTCTACGCGCTGTTCCTTGACAAGTGAATATCGGCTATGTCAAAAGGAACTGCCATTATCTCAATTCCACGAAAGAGAGGATGACAGTTCATGCAAAAAATATGTTACGGTTTATATCGCGTGTCTTCAAAAAAGCAGCTTTATCTGAGCGAGGGCAACAAAGACGATATCCCCATGCAGCGCCAATCCTGCCGCGAGTTTGCGGAGCGGATGGGCTGGAAGATAGGCAAAGAGTTTGAGGAAAAGGGCGTTTCCGGCTCTAAGGTGTCCGCCACGAAGCGCGATGCTATCATAGACCTGAAAGAAGCCGCCCTGAACGGTGAGTTTCAAATTCTGTTGGTGTTCATGTTTGACCGTTTAGGGAGAATTGACGACGAAACGCCCTTTGTGCTAGAATGGTTCGTCAAGCATGGCATCGAGGTTTGGAGCGTCACCGAGGGGCAGCAGAAAATTGAGCAGCACGTTGACAAGCTCATGAATTATATCCGCTTTTGGCAGGCTGCCGGAGAGAGCGAAAAAACCTCTATCCGCACCAAGACCAGGCTCAGCCAAATCGTTGAGCAGGGCTACTTCCGGGGCGGTACGCCTCCCTTTGGCTATCGTTTGGAAAAGCAAGGGCGTGTCAATAAAGGGAAGAATGAGGTCAATGAAATTCTAATCGACGAGCAAGAGGCCACCGTTGTCCGTCTCATCTTTGAACTTTATGTGATGAAAGGCTACGGCTCTCAGCGGATCGCCACCACCCTGTATGAACAAGGGGTTCTCAATCGCAAGGGCAACAATTTTACCAATGCGACCATCAACAACATGCTATCCAATCGAACGTATATCGGTATCCTGAAAAGCGGCGATACGGAGTCTCCGATTTTCCCGCATTTGCAGATCATCGACCCGCAGACTTTCGAAATGGCGGAAAACCTCCGTTCTCAAAGATCGGCGGCTTACAAAGAGCGGTGCGTTCCCCTTAACACAAAGGGAAGTTCCTTGCTCTCCGGCAACATCTTTTGCGGCCATTGCGGGGCGCGGATGACAATCACCACTAACGGCAAGAAGTATCACCGGCAGGATGGTGAAGTGACAGTCACACCCCGGACACGCTATATATGCTACAACAGAACGCGCCACGCTCACCTTTGCGACGGGCAGACCGGCTACACAGTTCGAAAATTGGATGCAATCATTGAAACCGTCGTCCATAACCTGTTTGAGCAACTGAACGATGTGCCAAAGGACGCCGTGATTGCGGAGCGTTATGCCAATCAGATAGCTAAGTACCAAATGCAGCTTACCACGGCCAAAGCCACATTACGGGCGTGTACCGCCGAGGTTTTGGAGTACGAGGCCGAGGTTATAAAAATCATTCGCGGTGACAGCAAGCTGAATCCTGACCTGCTGAACAAGCTGTACGAGGATGCAAAAGCAAAAGCTGCCGACGCCGAACAGAGCGTCAAGCAGTTGGAGGATCAAATCCAGGACGGCGAAAAAATGAAGGATGCCCTTTCACAGCAGTTCGACAATCTGCGGACATGGGCGGATATGTACGACGAGTGCGACATGGAAACCAAGAAAATGATTCTGGCGCGCATTATGAAGTCTGTCCGGGTCAGGCGCGGCTATGAAATCGAGATTGATTTTACCATTGATTTTGAAAAAGTCGGGGGTATAGCTCACTTGGGGTTAATGCAGGAAAATGGCCCGGTTTTACTGACTGAAAGCACGCAAAAGGTTGTTTCGTTCTGAATTTACAGGAAAGGAAAAAGCCTTGAAAACGTAGTGTTTTCAAGGCTTTGATGGTGGAGATAAGCGGGATCGAACCGCTGACCTCTTGAATGCCATTCAAGCGCTCTCCCAGCTGAGCTATACCCCCAGATTTTTCCATTTTTAGAAAGATTTATTCAATTTTCAATGCCATTCGCTTGCCCATTTTATTTGGGGTGGTTTACTGTTTAACTCGCGCTCCCAGCTGAGCTATACCCCCATGTTATTCCATTTATGGAAACTTTTATTCAATTTTCAATGCCATTCAAGCGCCCGTGATTTTTGGGGTGGTTTACCGTACAGCTGGCGCTCCCAGCTGAGCTATACCCCCATGTTTTTCCTATTTAGTAAATTGCTAGTAAACCGATTAGCTCACGCTCCCAGCTGAGCTATACCCCCATGTTGTGCGGAAACTATTCAATTTTTAATGCCATTCGCTTGCCCATTTTATTTGGGGTGGTTTACCGTACAGCTCGCGCTCCCAGCTGAGCTATACCCCCATATTCCATTAACCCCGAGCAGGGGTAATACTAACACACGGGATCAGTGTTGTCAAGAGAAACACCCGAGTTTTCCGTAAAAATCGTATCGTATTATATCGAAAATCAATTCGGCGGGCAGCGTGGCACGGTTAACAGGAAGTTTTATAGGTGATCTGCCTTTTTGTTGTACCGGTACTTACAAAGCCCTGCCCGGAAGAGACTTCAAAACGCAGGTCGGGATACTTTCGGCTGAGCAAATTGAAGACGGATTTCGTGTCGCCAACCACGCTGATGTGATATATCCCGTCTTCAACGGAAGCGGTGTAGTCTTCCACAGCGTCGCAGGACAAAAGCAGCTCATCTAGTTCATATATGCCGGGGGATCGCGAGAGCTCGCTTATCCTGCCGCGTACCCTGTCCAGACGTGGGACATTAAGGCCGCATCCGCAAGGGGGCGGAAGAAGTCTGCCTATATCGCCGGTACGATAGCGTATAAAAGGCATTGCTTCCCGCAAGAGAGTGGTGATTACAATTTCGCCCCAATGCCCTGACGGAAGAATTTGGCCGGTAGTCGGATTTACAATCTCAATATAAAGCTCATCAGACCGAATATGCATTCCCATATGAGCGGGACATTCGACCGCGCAGCCGTAGCCGGTTTCGGTCAGGCCGTAGTGCGAGAAAACTTCAGAGCCCCAGTATCTGTTAAGAGTTTGACAAACTGCTTCGGAAACATAGTCGGCCGAAAGCAAAACCCGTTTCAGACCGATTTCAGGCGCAAGCATGGAAAGACGACGCATTTGC
This sequence comes from Clostridiales bacterium, assembly GCA_012729975.1. Classification (GTDB taxonomy): domain Bacteria; phylum Bacillota; class Clostridia; order Oscillospirales; family Oscillospiraceae; genus JAAYBW01. Next base: position 48,129 of record JAAYBW010000285.1, on the reverse strand, counting down.
GATGGGATCCCTACGGCTGCATCCGGCAGGGCCGAACGGCAAAAATCGGCTGCTTTCGGGTAATCGTTTACGGCTCCGAACGGCTTCGGTACAGCACCTAACCGCGTAAGACCTTCACACAGAAGCCTTCCGACACCGTATTCGGAGTCGCAGGGCATAAAAACAGCAACGGTTTCGCCTTTTGCGCAGATATATTCCATTCCTTCGGCAAAAAACGAGACCGTCCTGCTAAGATCGCCGTCAGTGAAGTAAATCCGCTTTGAAATGCCCGAGGTCCCGGAGGTGGGAATTGTTACAATGCGTTTTACTTCACGCGGCGATACGCACAGCATATCCTGTCCGTAAAGAGAGATGTCGTCTGCGGCAGTGAAGGGAAGCTCGGCAAGCAGTTCGATCGAATTTAGAGGGTATGCCTTGCCGTACAGTTCGCTTTTATATCGCCCGAAATGAGCGAGGCGATAAATCTGATCGTTTATTCGGTCAAGTCGATAGTTAACGGACATTTCATATTCGGAGGGAGGAAAGCTCATTTGTCTTCGAGCATCTCCTCGACCTCGCGCATACGCCCGGCCGCGAGGTCTGAGGTTATGAGCACTTTGCCGCACTTAGGGCACTTCAAAAGATTTTCGCTGAAACTGCGGCCCATATAATCAAACACGGCTTTTTTCCGCTCCAGTTCAACACCGCAGGAAACACATTTCCAGTTTCGTTCCATATTCACGCCTCCACCCTGAATTTCATCCGATGGGTGTATGCGTCCGAGATTTCATAAGTGTCTCCGAGCATTTTGTACTCGACCCAATAGGTAAGCACATCGGTTACCATATAGCATAAAACAACGCCGGAATTATCCGTGAATTTTTCGCCGCCCGAATTTGATCTCCATATGGTTTCTTTAATATCGGACTCCGATATGAGCCTTTGATCGAGACTTTTTTGCAGTTCCGCGGGAATGTTCAGTGAAATGCCGTCCCAGGGGTTCGAGGACGGGATAAAGTCTTTTCCCCACTTATCCTTCATCAGCTTGGTTTTAATCATAAGTGTGTTTCTCCTCTTTTGCTCGATAGTCGCAACAGGCTCCGGACGCAGGGAGAAGGCAACGTCGAGAACATGAGCGCAGTCTTTTCCGCGGGAGGCGAAAACCTCGCGGCAGTTAGCGCAGTAAACAACATACGGCAGAGCGGACAATCCTGCTCTCTTTTCGGTGATAGTGTCATATAACGACGGGTTAGCGACCTTTATATTGCCGCCGTAGCCGCAGCATTTTCCAGTTTCGCTAAGCTCGGATACAGCGGCGCCCGCACTCATAACAATGTCGCGTACCGCTAAGCGAGCTTCGTTGTCGGTTCGGGCAGCGCAGGGATCAAATATGGAAACCTCCGGAAACGGAGATACGGGACTGATCGAAGGCGAGGACTTAAGGAGAGAATACAGGGACACTCCTTTAATCTCGGGAAGCATTTTCTCAAACATCTGACGGCATGTTGAGCAGGCAAATACCAGCTCCGGACGCCCCATATTATCCCATTCGGCGCGAAGTGCGTCCGCGTGTTCGTTAAAACGTTTCATGTCTCCGGCCCAGTAAGCCGGCGCTCCGCAGCAGCTGAGAATCAGACCGGCATCATGTTCGCTGCTGAGTATTTCATAAGATCGCAGAACATGTTCGGGTGAATAAGCACCGAGCTGGCATCCGGGGAAAAAGGCGAGAGAGGAGGAATCACGACCCGGCGGAGCGGAGGAAAACGCACCTTCTCCGATATTAAATTCCATTTCGCGCAGCCAATAGTAGTGTAAGGCGGTTATCTGGCTGCCGGAGGCGTATGAATCCGCACGCGCGAACTGCAAAAGCGAGCCTATGTCAACATCAACAGGGCATATCGATTTGCAATGGCCGCAGTTGTTGCAGGAATAAGTTTCGCGCACCATGCTTCGCGTTCCTATGGGAGGAACGGAGTTGGCGTCTGAAAATGCCTCAACAGCCATCCTATGCGGTTTTTTTCTGTAATGAGAAAGCAGCTCACAGGAGGCCATACAGGCGTCACAGTCGCAGGAAAGGCATCTGGAGGCCTCTGCTTCGGCTTCCTTCTGCGAATAACCCTCATCGGGCGAGGCGGGCTGAACAAGAGGTGAGGGAAGAGCGTCCGGGTGGGCTATATAACGCTCGCACTTTGCTTTATCATATAGGCTGTCGCCGTGAGTGTGCTCGGCCCGGCCGGTTTGAATATAGCCTTCTATAGTGCGGGAAACGGCTCTGCCCGCAGCTATGGATTCCATGAGCGGCATTGAGCAAAGGGCGCCGCCCATGAAAACTCCGGGAACAGCGGTAGTGAGAAGATCTTTTTCCCAGGTGGGAAGCAGTCCGAAATCAGTGCCGCCTCGACCCGTCGCAACATAAATCGCGTTAAAATCGGCGAGTTCGTCAAGCGACTTAACGTCTGTTCCGAAACGGAATTCGACGGAAACGGCTGCGAACTGCAGGGTAATATCCTCGTCAAATAAGCTGAACTTCGGATGTTCCCTCAAATGCCCCCCCCAGCCGCTGTTTTTATCAAACACCGTTACCTGATACTTTTTGTTTGCCAGATTCAGTGCGCAGGAAAGACCGGCCGGACCCGCGCCGACCACGGCAATTCTCCCTGCCTTTGGGGGGATTTGATAACTTTCCGCCTTTTTAGCTTTGGCGTATTTCAGCAGAGCCTGTTCAATAGCCTGCATGGCGATAGGCTCATCGCCGGTCTGAACTCGCTGGCAGTGATGCATGCAAGGTTCGGGGCAAAGCTCCGCCACAATGGCCGGAAAAACAGCCGCGTTGCGATATTCTTTATAAGCGGCGTTCCATTTGCCCCTCTTCACTTTATCCAAAAAGGATCGGATATCCAAATGAAAAGGGCAGGCATATGAACACGAGGCAGGCTCGCCGTTAAAGCACTTTTCCGTGAATACGGTGGTTTCGTTAAGCTGCATATAAATACTCTCCGGTTTATTACGAGCGGGCAGGAAAACCCTGCCCGCTCGCCGTCATTGTAAGTCAGATAGGATTGGCCTTGATGAAGTCGAGCTCTTCCTCAAAATCTGTACCCAGGTAGTATTTTTCAGGTATGATTTCTTCTCCGCGTTTGAGCGCCTCGAGACCTGCTTTGACCTTGTCGGGCGTTGCCGGCAAAGCAAATACTCGAACACCGCAGGCGTTCTTAATGGCATTAATGACCGCCATGTGGTTGGACGACTGGAAGCATTCCGAGCAGCCGCAGGAGCCGTGGGGGCCGTTCGGACGCTTGCTCTCATGGAAGAGAACGTTGAAATCATCGGGGATATCGGTTATCTGCGGTATACCGCAGGCAGCAATGTTGTTTTCTCTGAGCTCGTTATTATAGTTTTCCGACAGTGCGAAGCCGATGCTGTGAGAAAGACCGCCGTAAGCCTGACCTTCAACGGAGAGCCTGTTGCCGATAACTCCGACGTCGCAGGCGGTGGTATAGCGCAATACCTTGGTTTTTCCGGTCTCGACATCAACCTCGACCAGACAGGTATTGGCATTGTACATATAAGTCGGGTTCTTTTCGCCTTCACCGGTGTTCGGGTTAAGTCCGGGAGGAAGACCGATGTTGAACTGATCGTAATGGCCGATATATTTGGTGGGTATGCCTTCCGCGACCATTTCCGCATAAGTCCTGTAAGTGCCGTCGGGTTTCCTCATGGCATCCATAAGCTTATTGGCAGCGTCAATGGTGGCGTTTCCGGCCATGTAATGGGAACGTGACGCGGCCGCAAGGCCGGTGTCGGGGCAGGTTTTGCTGTCGTTCATTACCAGATGAACCTGACCGGGCTTTACGCCTAAAGGCTCAAGAGCTTTAACCGCGTGCGTGAGAGCGCCGATGTCGCCGCCCTGGCCGACATCCTCCCAGGTGTTGTAGTGAGTGAAAGTGCCGTCGGGCATCAGTTCGAGAGCGACCTCGGCCTGGTCAAACATGCCGATTGTTACAAGGAAGCCGCCCATTGATAAACCTACGCCCAAATGACGCCCTTCGGCCCTGCCCGCTTCAGCCTCGGCCTTATATTTGTCATAGTAGGGCTTAATCATTTCCAGCATTTTCGGATATACCTCATAATCGTAATAAGGCATGCTGTTAATGTTGGTGTCGCCGGGCCTTGCGAGGTTTCTGTAGCGGAATTCCCAGGGATCTATGCCGGCTTTTTCCGCGAGCATATCCATGAGAGCTTCGGTAGTCGTATAGATCTGCGGGGCACCGAAGCCGCGATACGCGGTATTAAAAGCGTTGTTTGTTGCGACTCCGCGGGCCAGAGCTTTGATATTGGGAATGTTATAACCGTGGAAACCGATGGAGACGAGGTTGTTGAATATTTTACCTGCGACCTCACCGTATGCTCCGTGGTCGAGACCCACGTCGTACTCGGCGGCAATTATTTTGCCGTTTTCATCACAGGCAAGGCGTCCGTTTGTAAAGGTGGCGCTGCGTTTTCCGGACATATGGTTGAATTCCGCATAGGGGAGCGTCAATGTGCACGGCATATCAAGGTTCTGCACGGCGGTAACGACCAAAGCGTAGGTGTTGGAAGATACCGCGTATCCGAATGAACCGCCCGTAGTATTCATGATCATGCGGATTTTATCGGTCGGAATGCCGCAGGACTGTGAAACCGCCGCGATAGACTCGGTTATCGACTGGGACTTGCACTGGATGGTTAAGAGCCCGTCAGTTCCCCAATAAGCCTGTACCGTATCAGGTTCTATGGGCAGATGAGGCTCGTGCTGTGAGTGGAAGCTTCCTTCTACTACATGCGGAGCATCATCAAAGATTTCGGACGGATCCTGTCCCTTGAAGACAGGCTGTTCCATGTAAAAGTTGGGTACTCCTTTGTTGAGCTGTATGGCGTTTGGCATTACAGCCTCTGGGAGCGTCTTATAAGCCGGGAGAATCTCGAGATTCTGTTTGACTTTTTCGGCGGCAGCGCGCGCATGCTCCTCGGTGTCGGCTGCCACGAGTGCTACTGCGTCGCCGATTCTGTTTATCTTTTCGTCGGCCAGGACCGGGAAGAGCGTAAGGCCGGTGCCTCTTTGTCTGGGAACAACGGCGGGGGAGTCAAGGTTGTTTGTGCCTTTCATGTCCTTGGCTGTCATTACCTTATAAACGCCCTCGCAGGCTTCAGCTTCCGATGTGTCAATGCTGATAATGCGAGCGTGCGGAACCTTCGATATTACAACGGCAAGGTGAGCAACACCTTCGGGCATTTTTAGCTTGATATCGTCACCGTAATCGGCTAAGCCGCAGGCTTTGGCAACAGCTGACGGACGCGGCAGATAAGAACCGTATATGTCTTTTACTGAGTCGGGATCGAATGTGATGTCGGCCATGGTGGCTTCGCCGCGCATTACCTTCGCCGCTGCCATAACAGAGTCGACGATCGGCTTATAGCCGGTGCAGCGGCATATGTTTCTATGGGAACGGAACCATTCGCGAACCTCCTCACGCGTCGGAGAGGGGTTTTCGCTAAGAAGCCCATAGGCAGAGACAATGAAACCCGGTGTACAGAAGCCGCACTGAATACCTCCGTAGGTAATCCACGCCTGCTGAAGCGGATGCAGATTCTGAGGAGTTCCTATTCCTTCAATCGTACGAATCACGGAATTCTCGGCAACGTTTTTCATCTTCCTTGTACAGGATCTGATGACCTGGCCGTTAACAATAACGGAGCAGGCACCGCAGACGCCTGTGTTGCAGCCGATCTTAGTACCTGTAAGACCGAGCCTTCGCAGAACGACAGCCAGCGAATCCTTTTCGGGATCGCAGATTACAAAGCGCTGAACATCATTGATAACCAGTGCCAATCTTGTAAGCTGTTTCATGATTTCCCACCTTTGTTCAGTAAAGTATTGTGATATCCAAATTGAGCCTAATATATATTAACATAATCATGCGCAATGGACAACTGATATTTAGACCCGAACGGCAAAAAAGGTACTATACTAGGGAATTACAAAGTGAGCCGATTCCTTCTATTGCAACGCAAACATTGTCGCCGGGCTTAAGCCATACCCTCTCATTTTCAGGCTTGCCTAAGATAACGCCGGGAGGTGTGCCGGTGAAAATAAGATCACCGGGAGAAAGAGCGAAAAACCTTGAAGCGTAGCTAATAATACGAGAGCAGTTAAAAAGCATATCAGAGGTAAAGTCATCCTGAACCGTCTGACCGTTAACGCTGCAGGTTATTCTTTTGGGTAGCGTCGGGTCGAATTCATCGGGTGTGACAATCCAGGGGCCGCAGGGTGCAAAGCCGGGAAATGTTTTCCCGATCAGCCATTGACCCGATATGAACTGACAGTCTCGCGCGGAAAGATCGTTGCCGCAGGTGTAACCGAAAACGTGACTTAGCGCCTCCGCTTCGGATACGTTCCAGGCGCGGCTGCCCATAACGATGACCAGTTCAGCCTCATAGTCGTAGCAGCGCTGCCACGGCGGAAGATTTATGTCCGCGCCGGAGGGCGACAAGGCGTCGTTGAACTTGGAAAAGAGGACCGGCTGCTCGGGAGCGGTTCCTCCCGTCTCTTCGGCATGGCTTTTATAGTTTAGACCGACACAGAGAATTTTAGCAGGTGAGGTGACGTTTGCGAAAACGATATTATCAAGCGGTACGACGTCCGATGCGGATAGCTCGGGCAAATCTCCGCAGCCGGAGCGGATCAGATCATCAATCGAAGAAATGATACCGGCGGAGGTGAGATCCGCAACCCCACCGGCACATGCCGCGCCTACATGAACATTTCCGTTTTTGATAAAATTACATAATTTCATGGTGGATTCTCCGTTTACTGCGGGACAGAATTATTATTCCCGCGAAATCGTGTTCTTTAGTATAGTCATCGAAAACAGATGATGTATACGGATAAGCAGACTACTATCTGCAGGACCATTATTGCCGGAATACCCCACACGAATTTCGCATGTCGCGTCTTATGGCGAAAAATAAGCATTCCCGCAATGCAGCCGGGGCTTCCGCCGAGGACAGATAATACGAAAAAAGTGCGCTCTTGGACCCGCCATCTTTTCTTTATCGCCCTGTGTTTGTCCGTTCCCATTATTACAAAGGACGCGAAATTTACGGCGAGCAGCCAGAACAAGATAATGTACCGAACCGAAACCGGCATACCCCACCTCCGCTTACTTTAGCACGGTGCTGTTATTATACTTTCAATCATTTTGTTTGTCAAAGCGAGGTATATGTGTTAAAATCGCCACAAGCACCGGACAGTGAAAGGAAGCCTACCCATTTGGAACTAAGCCTGCTGCTCATAAAACAGATCGTCTCAATGTTCCTGATTATGTCGATCGGCTTTATATCAATGAAAACAAAGCTGGTAAAACCCTCGGACGGCAAAGTATTGTCAGCCGTTGTTTTATACGTTTCAGCTCCCTGTATGATACTAAGCTCATTTCAGATGGAGTATTCAAACGATAAGCTGACGGGTTTGCTGTTCACTACAGCAGCCGCTTTGGCGGTTCATGTAATTTTCATAGCTCTCGGGACACTTCTTAAGCGTCCGCTGAAGCTCAACGGGATGGAACAGGCTTCGGTCATATACCCAAACGCGGTAAATCTGATAGTTCCCATAGTTATAGCGGTACTCGGAAGGGAATATGTTTTTTACTGTTCCGGGTATATGATAGTGCAGACCATCCTGATGTGGACTCACGGTAAATCCCTGGTTCGTGAAGAGCACTCCTGGGATCTGAAAAAAATCGTTTTTAACATCAACGTAATCGCACTTGCCGCGGGGCTTTGCCTTTTCCTGTTTCGCATAAGGCTTCCCGACGTTATAAACGGTGCTATCGAAAGTGTTTCCGACACCATGGGACCGCTTACAATGCTGGTTATAGGAATGCTGCTCGGTGAAATGGGCTTCTCCAAAATAATCACGGATAAGCGCGCATACCTTGTGTGTTTAATACGCCTGTTAGTATTCCCGATTATTATAGTGTTAATATCAGGTATTACCGGGGTAATAGGCCTGCATCCGGACGGAAGGAATATAATGCTTATATCGGTTCTGAGCGCAAGCTCGGCCGCCGCCGCCATGATAACGCAATTTGCTCAGATATACGACAAGCAGCCTGGGCACGCGGGAGTAATAAACGTGATGAGTGTGCTTATGTGCGTAGTTACCATGCCTCTGATGGCAGCGATTTTTCAGTATCTAACAGGCTGAAATTATACGACTGATACGCAGTAAAATGCCGCCGGCAGATCCCGACGGCCTTTTTAGGACAAAATCAATATTTATAAATTTGGTATTTTCCTATCAGGGGCAGCGGTTTTTTCATTCCTCTGCAAGCGTTCACTATTCCGATGATTATACATACGATCGCAAATACATCCGCTATTGCTCCGACTGCCCAACCCAAAAAGGGCACGATGAAGCAGAGATTCGCTATAATACTGAACAATATCAAAACAAGGCCCTGATTCGTGTGGAATTTAACAAAGTCGGAATTTGGCTTTAAAATGATCGGGATGATAAGCAAAATACTAAGATAGCAAAACAAGGATAATGTGCCGTTTTCGCGTACATCCTCCGGATCGCCCATCTCATATAATGGCTTATAGGGAGGGCGTGCGGCAGAGCCCGCTGGTACTCCGCAGACAGGACAGAATAAAGCGCCGTCCGAAATCTGATTGCCGCAATGTGTGCAAAAACTCATAACTGCCTCCTTTAAAAACTAAATACAGCACTGCGATACTGTATGGTATTGAATGTTAATATTATATATCAATCAATATCGGAAGGCAAGCGGAGATCATCGTAATATCACCTTGACGATCGGCTTGTCGATTCATAATAAAATGCAAAGGGGAATGCCGGAATGGAAGCGGAAAAATATAATATCCTCGGAAAAGAACTGGAAGAGATACTTATCCTTCGCTATTCTCCTATCGCGCTTAAAATCCTTTACGAGGGTGACATAATACCGGAGGACACCATTCGACCCTTTAAGGATAGGGGCGACAGGCTTTCAATGTGCCAGGCGACCGCGCTGGTCCGCCGAAACAGAAATGCCTTAACGATGCTCAAGGAAGACCATTGGTGTGTATGGCCGCTTGTGTCTTATAAAATGGTTGAATTGGATGAGGACGACTGCGAATACATGGGAACTAAGTTTTTCATGTCGGATCCGGAGCGCAGCAAGAGATACCTGCGTGAAGAGTATCCGATGTTAAAAACAGATAAAGCCGTTGTCGGGTTATCTATGGCTCCGCTTCGCTCGGCGAATTTTGAGCCGGATCTTGTGCTCATATACTGTCGTCCCGCTCAGCTGCGAAGCATTATGATGGCCGCCAAGTACTTTTCGGGAGAGATGATCAAAGTTGCGCTTGACCCCGTGGACTCCTGCGTTCACTCAACAATACCGGTATTAAACGGTCAGGATTACAACGTTACCATACCTGATCCCGGCGAATATGAAAGGGGCATGACGGACGAAGACGAGGTTATGTTTACGATGAAAGCGCAGAAGACCGATGATATTGTTAAAGCTTTAAAAATTCTCTCTTCAGCTAATTTCGGCTACCGGGAAATGGCTATGGATATGCCCATGAATTTCGCGCGGCCTGAGTTTTACAATGTTATGTTCAAAAAATGGGGGCTGGAGTCCGGTGAGGTCTGGAAAAAATAGCATAAGGACTTGAGCCTGTCATAGCAGCCGTATACGGATACCCGGCCCGATTTGCGTATTTTATTAAAATAAAGAAATCCCAAATGTCCCTGAAATCTGTTATACCGTTATCTCTCAAAATAGAGCGATAACGGTATAATTATTTAGGGCTGTGGGCGTAATAAGTGCCTGTATGGCCGCTGAAACCAATCCTCTGAAAATCAGTATTAGTTCCGGCTCCGGGTGTCTTTATAAGCTGTAAGCCTATTCAAATGTCATAATAGCTTTCGTAGCTCAATACATCCGCGAGACCGGTGATAACCCTCTGCATTGCTCCGCTTCCGTATAGGTCAAGCTGAAGGTCGACCGCCGGTGTATTCTCAGGGCTTAAAGGGAGCGAAACAGATACGGCTGTTCCCTGCGAGGTTCGCGTTACGGCTACCGTGCCTGAGTTTATGCGGGCTATATGATTGACAGAACTCATGCCCAGGCCTGCCGTTCGCGGCTCGGTAAACCCCTTTTCGCGAAGATGATCTTCAAATAAATACTCCATTTTATTATCTTCTATTCCGCCTCCGGTGTCGGAAACAGTTAATACCGCAAGGTTACCGGAAGCGGAGAGCGAAACAAGTATGCTGCCGCCCTGCGGGGTGCTGCCCAAACTGTTTGATATTAAATCGAGCAGCATTCGCTCTATTTGTATAGGATCCACATTGCAGATAAGCTTCGGCTGAGTACACCGTAAAGTAATAGTGACCGAGAGCTTTGATGTAAGCGCACATACCGTATTTAACAGATTTGAACAAAGAAGAACCAAATCCACGTCTTGTCTTTCTATCGATATTTTGTTCTCGTCCGATATGAAATCTTCTATCTTTTCGGCAAGCCGCAGCAGTTTAAATTGGTTATGCTTTAACATCGCGAGATATTTATGCATCTCGGGATCGCTGTTTCCCACAAGTTTGTCGGACATAAGCGAAGCTGCCGCCAAAGATACCCCCAGGGAGCTTCGTATAGCGGAACTGATGTTGGAAAGCAAATTTTTATTTGATATGCTTCTTTCCATTATTTACCCCCGAATATAGAGTGCATTTACATAATAACAAGAGTGTGATAATTGTCAAGTTTTATCAATCCGGGAATTTCGGACATTAACTGCATAAGCGCTTTGCAATGGCTGCGCGGATGAGGGGATTTAAACTTATTTCTTTTGGTATTTAAAGATATCGGCATCATCATGCGGCTCCAGGATCGAATCTGTTAATGAACGTAAAAATACTGTCCCAGTAAACCTCCGGGTTTTCCGCCGCGGACGCGGCATGTCCGGCACCCTCTATTACTAAAAGTGCTTTATTGCAGCTTGCGGCCGAAAAGAGCTCATAACACATGGCGGTAGGAACAAAAGAGTCTCCTCCGCCGTGAATGAACAAGGTAGGTACCGAGCTTTTTTTCACCTGTTCGAGAGCTGAGGATTCTTTCCAGCCATAACCGATAAATAAAGAGGACAAAGCGTCGGCTAAATCTATAAAAGGGAAGGCCGGGAGCCCCAGATCCATATTGATATGGTAAGAGACTATGCCGGAGGTGCTTGTGAATGCGCAGTCGGATATAGCGGCGAATACATTGCCGGGCAGCCCGTCTTCTCCGCAAGCGGAAAGAACCGCGTCGGCGCCCATAGATATACCGTAGAGTACTATCTGAGCCTGATCGTCATACTCCGTAATTCGATCAATCCAGCAGATAATATCAAACCTGTCTGTCCAGCCCATACCGATTAAATCGGAGCCGCTTTTCCCGTGCCCTCGCAAATCCGGCATCAATACGTTATAGCCGCCGTAATAGAATCTTTTTCCGAAATTCAACATTACATTGTAGTCATTGGAGTATCCGTGCGCTACTATCGCCCATTTGTGACAGTCGCTTTTTCGCCAGATAAGAGAGCATAAGGCTGTGCCGTCAAAGGCTTTTATATATAAAACTTCGGCAGCCTCCGGGGTGAAAGCGGATGTGTCGGAATCGAAGACCTGCACGGCATCGTTATGAGGATTAGATCCCGTGAGCGGAAGATACAGATCATTTCGTGTCTGTACGGTGAATACAAGAGCCGAGGCAACAATGAGGGCAAACAGGAGCGGAGCGGTTAAAAGTAAAGCGAGGCGGCTTATGAAGATGTATGGATGAGCGCGGCGCAAAGAGCGATTTGTGTACATAAACATAATACCTCCCGGGTTATTATGCCGCGGAAGGTAATTATTGATGCAGCTGCCAAATCGTAACAGCGCGCAAATATAGGATTTGCGGCAGCGACAGGGAAGCCGTCCGCCTGTCACGTTAACGATCAGAAGTTTATGATGCCCAGGTGTTCAAGCAGTATCTTAACTCCTATAAGAAGCAAAATGAATCCGCCTGCGACCTCGGCTTTTTGCTTAAAACGAATGCCGAACCTGTTTCCCAAAAAAACACCGCTGACGGAGATGGCAAATGTTATTATTCCGATAATTAAAACAGAAACAAGCAGCCTTCCGAACGACATGCCGAGAAACGCAAACGAAATACCGACTGCCAGAGCGTCTATACTGGTCGCGACCGCCATCACCGTTAAATTTTTAATACTGAGCTTGATCACACAGGTATCGTCATCATCTTTATCTTCGTGAAACGCATCCCATATCATTTTCAGACCTATTATAACAAGTAAAGCGAACGCAATCCAGTGGTCGAATTTAACGATATATTTCTCAAAGGAGGCTGCCAGAATCCATCCTATAAGCGGCATAATCGCCTGAAAAACACCGAAAAACAAAGCTATGATCAGACAATGCCGATAATTAACCTTTCTCATGCATAATCCGCGGCAGGCGGCAACCGCAAAAGCGTCCATTGAAAGCCCAGCGCCGATAATAATAATTTCAAGTAATCCCAATCGGTGACATATCCTTTCGTAAGCTGTTGTGCTGAATTTGTAAATCAGTTATATGAGTTAAATTATGCGCTATCAAACGAAAACCGCTCCGGCGCTCAGACCGGGGCGGCTTTCAGGAAGATCGTCTATATTGTAATCACCCTGATTACGCCTTCTATAGCAGTCAGTTTGTCTGCTATACCGTCGGAATTATCGGTATCGATAATGGCAACGGAATAGTCTCCGCGAGTTCTGTCGGCGGAAGCATTTGCCGGTCCCACTACCTCCAGAAGATCGCATAAAGGTACGTTTGAGCGGCGTATGACCAGTACACGAGAATTTCCCGAAAGCTCCAGGCTTATGTTAGGCAGATTAACCGAATTAATTATATTACCCTTTAAAAGCAGCTCGGATATCTGGTCGGCCGCCATTATGGCACAGTTGTCTTCGCTTTCGGGTGTGGAAGCGCCCAGATGAGGTATCGCTATAACGCCTTCGGCGCCGGCGATCTCCCCGTTGGGAAAATCGGTTACATACTTTGAAACCTTCCCGCTTTTCAGAGCGGACAGCATGGAAGGATCATCGACGAGTTCTCCGCGCGCGATATTCACAATGCGGACGCCGTACTTCATTTTCGCGATTGCTTCGCCGTCTATCATGCCCTTTGTATCAGCGGTCATCGGAAGATGAAGCGAGATATAATCGGCCTTGGAATAAAGCTCATCAAGATCTCCGACAATTTCGGCGGTACCTGCCAGGGAATTAACGGTCTGCTCGGAAAGAAACGGATCATAGCCGATAATTTCCATCCCGAGTGCCTTTGCCGCGATCGCAACCTTATAACCTACGGCGCCGAGACCTACGATGCCGAGAGATTTACCGAAAATTTCGGGACCTGTAAATTTGCTTTTTTGCTTTTCTACCAGCGCGGCCAACTCCGAACCCTTGTCAGCGCAGGAGTTAACCCAGCTGATGCCTCCGACAATATCTCTTGAAGCGAGCAGCAGGGCACATATGACAAGTTCCTTTACTCCGTTCGCGTTAGCGCCCGGAGTGTTGAAAACAACAATACCTTTTTCCGCGCAGGCGGAAATCGGGATGTTGTTGTAACCGGCTCCTGCCCGGGCTATGCACTTGAGACCGGGATTCATATTATATTCGGACATGTCGGCCGAACGCACTATAATAGCGTCGGGAGCATCGCTTGTGTCGTCAACACTAAAATAACGCCGGTCAAGTCTGTCTGTACCGACAGATGCTATTTTATTGAGAGTCTTAACGGTAAACATGTAAAGCCTTCCTTTCGCGGGATATTATGCGTTTCTCTTTTCAAAGCTCTTTATAAAATCAGCCAGTTTTTCGGCGCCTTCTATGGGCATCGCATTGTACATGGAAGCACGCATCCCTCCGACGCTGCGATGACCGCCGATATTTACAAATCCGGCTTCCTGAGCTTCGGCGATGAACTTCTTGTCAAGCTCATCGTTTCCGGAAAGGAATGTGACATTCATGCCGCTTCGTGCGTCTTTTTGGGCGGGACAACGAAAGAGTTTGCTGTTATCGATGCAGTCATAGATAATAGAGCTGCGCAGGTTGCGGTTTGCTTCCATATTCGCGACCCCGCCGTTCTCCTCGACCCATTCAAGTACGAGACCGAGCATATATATGGCCCAGCACGGCGGAGTGTTGTGCATGGAATCATCCTTGACCATGGCGGCGAGGTCCAGCATTACGGGTGTGTAGGGGAAAGCGGCTCCTAACAGATCCTTGCGTATGACAACGACGGTTACGCCGGCCGGAGCAAGGTTTTTTTGAGCGCCCGCAAAAATTATGCCGAATTTGGAAACATCAACGGGATAAGACATTATATTCGAGGACATGTCACATACAATGGGGACACGGCCCGTATCGGGGATATAATGCCATTCGGTTCCCTCAATGGTATTGTTCGCGCAGTAATAAAAATAAGAAGCGTCGGGATCAAGCGTCAATTCGGATTGAGACGGAATGCGGGTGTGATTGCAGCCGGCTGTCGTGGCGGAGATATTGACGGAACCGTACTTTTTAGCTTCCTTCAAGGCTTTATCCGCGAAGCTTCCGGTTATGGCGTAATCCGCTTTCCCGGTGCGTGTCATTAAATTCATCGGAGCGGCGGCAAACTCAAGTGTGGCTCCGCCCTGAAGAAAGAGTATCTCATAATCGTCGGGTACCGCGAAAAGACGGGCGAAATCCTCCTTGGTTTTATTGAAAATTGAAAGGAAAACCTTGCTCCTATGGCTCATCTCCATAACGGACTGTCCGCTTCCACGATAAGAGGTGATTTCGGATCCGGCTTTTTCAAGGACTTCAAGGGGAAGCATGGACGGCCCGGCAGAAAAATTGTACACGCGTTTGGTTGCCATAAGGAAAAGACCTCCGATCTGATATGTAAAAAATTTAAGAATATATTGAATTATAGTAGCATGGAATTCAATTGTCAATTATATCAGCAGATAAGGATTAACGGAAATTAAGATGTTATTTTCAGTCGGTTAATATCGAGCCTGTCAGCTTTCCCTTATTTGTCCCGGTAACATACACAGGGAGAACGAGCCCTTCCAGACCGTCCTCGGGTGCTTCTACTTCGCAATAGTTTTCGGCATGGCCTGTTTGTCCGGATTCAAAGAGTACCGATTGTGTTGATCCGATGCAAGAGTAAAGAAAGCTTTCCTTCATTTTCTCCGCTATTTCAGCCGCCTCACGTGCCCTGTCCCGCTTAACCGAAGAAGTGACCTGACCGGGCATATTCGCGGCCGGAGTGCCGGGCCTTTTTGAATAGGGAAAGATATGCATGTCCGAAAATGCGCAGCGTGTTATGAATAGCATCGTTTCTTTATGCTCAGCCTCTGTTTCCCCAGGGAATCCCACGATAAGATCCGCGGTCAGCCCGCAGTGCGGGAAATATTTCCTGAGCAGATCAACAGACTGAATAAAGCGCGCGGTGTCATACTTTCTTCCCATTCTGCGCAGAGTCGCGTCGCATCCGCTTTGAAGAGACAGATGAAAATGTGCACACAGGCCTTGTATATCACAAAGCGCCTCGCAGAGCTCCTGTGTTATTATGCGCGGTTCAAGAGAGCCCAGACGCAGCCTTACTCCCGGAGCGGCCTTTGATATCTCGGATAATAAAGAGGGCATACCCGGCCTTCCGATAAGATCCAGACCGTAGGAAGCCAGTTCTATACCGGTTATGACAATCTCTTTTGTACTCAAAGATGCAAGTCCGGCGGCTTGAGCGGCAGCATCCGCGGGAGCGAGACTGCGAACCGGTCCGCGCAGATAGGGTATAATACAATATGAGCAGTAATTCGCGCACCCGTCCTGAACCTTGAGCATTGATCGAGTATGGCCGGGCATGGCTCCCGCCGGAAGCTGCTCGATTGTGCGCCATGATACCGGACGCTCGAATATATGACGCTTTATATTGTTTGCGAATACTTCTTCAAGCTCATCTACAAAACCGCGTCGATTGCCGCTTCCGGAGACAAGATCCGCGCCGAGCTGTTCAGCGTCACCGGGGTCAAGCTGCGACCAGCAGCCGCAGACCGCAATAATGCCATCGCCGCAGAGCGAACGGGCACGTCTGACCGCCTGCCTTGCCTTTCTGGAAGCTTCTGCGGTTACCGCGCATGTGTTTATAATAACAACCGAAGCTGCGGATGCCTGTGAACATAGCCTGTGACCGCGTTCCGTAAGCAGCTTGACAATGGCCTGACTTTCGAACTGATTAACCTTGCATCCCTGCGTTATAACAAAAAAATCCATGTGCCCTCCAATATGAGGAAAGTGTTTGACAAGTATAATAAGCCATTTTATAATCTGATATTATATTACATAGGCGGTAAAGCTTCAAGACCGCGGGAAGGAGAGCTCAGATGAATAAGTTTTTTGTCAAGCTCCATACGATAGATGATGTGAAAAACTTCGTCTCGGCGGCAAACATGCAGTGCGCGGAAATAGATGTAGGTTCCGGCAGATATATAGTGGATGCAAAATCCGTTCTTGGGTTGTTCAGCCTTGACCTATCAAAACCTCTGCAAGTAGAGGTTCACGGCACGGAAAATGACGCGGCTTCTTTTTATGAAGCCGTTAAAAGCGTAGTAGTCGAGTAATGTCGGTATACTTAGACAACGCCGCTGCCACCGTGCTCTGTCCGGAAGCGGCCGAAGCCGTGCTGCGCTCGATGAAAGATGATTACGCAAATCCTTCATCCGTTCACACCATGGGGCGCGCGGCCAAAAAGACAATCGACAATGCCCGGGAAGTAATAGCCGACGCGCTCGGCGCAGACCCGGGCGAGATTTTTTTTACCTCCGGAGGGACAGAAGCCGATAATTGGGCGATATTGGGAGCGGCTGAACTGAAAAGACATATCGGAAAGCACATCATCTCCTCACCGACCGAGCACGACGCCGTAATAAAACCGCTGGAGCTGCTTGAGAGCAGAGGCTACGATATATGCAAATTAAAACCGACCAATGCCGGTACGTTTTCGGAACAGGAACTTGAGGCGGCTGTAAGGGAAGACACGGTTTTAGTATCATTGATGATGGTTAACAACGAAACAGGAAATATAACTTCGATACGGACCTGTTCCGAGGCGCTCAAAAGACGCGGCAGCAGAGCGCTTATGCATACTGATGCGGTGCAGGCCTTCCTTAAAATCCCTTTTGAAGCGCAAACAACAGGCGCCGATCTTATAAGCATCAGTTCACATAAAATTCACGGTCCGAAGGGCATCGGTGCGCTGTATGTAAAACGCGGAATCAATCTTCCGCCTATCATATACGGCGGAGGTCAGGAAGGCGGCAAAAGAAGCGGCACAGAGGCTGCTCCGCTCATTGCCGGTTTTGCCGCTGCGGTAACGGCAGGAAAAAAGGTATTTTCCGAATCGGTCAGATCTATGAACGAACTCAGGCAAAATCTTATTGATGAACTTTCGCTTAAGGTTCCCGGTATTATGTTAATCGGGGGAGGGGCACCCCATATAATCTGCCTTTCGATACCCGGCTATAAAGGTGAAGTAATATTAAACTATCTGGATGCAAGGGGCATATATATTTCCCGCGCCAGCGCCTGCAAACGAGGTAGGAGGAGTCATGTATTGCAGGCAATGGGTCTTGACCCGGAGATAATCGACGGGAGCATTCGTGTGAGCCTTTCCGGATACACGAACAAAGACGAAACCCGGGCTTTCGCGGAAGCTCTCGAATGTGCCGTCAGAGAGCTCGCGCACGGTGCTGCCGGGAAAAAGAGGTAGTCTGTATATACGGTAAACCCGATCCCCGCCGCGAGTGAGCACTTTAACGGATACCGGGTAAGCTGCACTGATTAAGCCGCTTTTCAGTCATTTCCACAGCCTCAGACAACCCTTTTTGTTGAGCGCTGTCAAAAGCATTAAAGATATCGGAAAAAGCAGCATACCTGCGATTCCGAGCAGCTTGAAACCCGCGTATATAGCCAGCGCTGCAGCAGCGGGATGGACTCCGGAGCTGCCTCCGAGCAATTTAGGTTCAAGCAGTCCTCTGACCAAGCCGATAACAGACCACAGAGCGAGCAGAGCTATACCGCGCGGTATCTGTCCTCCGAGCAGACATACAGCCGACCATGGCAGCAGCAGAATCCCCGTTCCGAGGAAGGGAAGCGCATCCACAAGTGCCGCTACCAGTGCCAATAAAGCAGGTCGTCTGACATCGAGCAGCATAAAGGCCGCAAAAAGCTCGCAGAAACAAAGACAAGAAAGTATTGTCTCCGCTTTAAACCAGCTTCCCAATGTCTTTCCCAGAATCGGCAGGGCCTCATCGGCGCGTGACAGGCGATCTGCCGGTATCTGACGGCGAAAAAAAGCGATTATTTCCGGGTAAGCGGGACAAATAAAAAAGAGCCCTACCGTCATAGCCGCCGTAAAAAAAAGAACTCCGGGAGCGGATGCCGCGATACCGCTTACAAAAGTCATCGCACGATTATACAGTGTGATCGGCAGCTCGTTTATCGCTCCGCGAAGAGACTCAAGCGCGGAACCCAGAAAATCCTGCAGTTCTACCGGCGCGGCAACTATAAGCTTGTATAATCTTTCGTCTGCTTCACGTAAAACCGAAGGAAGTCCGGCAGCCGCATCGGGCAGTGATTCAATAACTTTTGCAAGATCCCGGGCTATCCAGCGCACAAGAATAATTCCGAATGCAGCGATAGCCGCGATGAATGCCGCGGAGCAAAAGACGGCACAGATATTTCGGCGCAGCTTCAGGCGGCGGCTTAAAAACCTAACGGGAGACTGAAGCAATGCAGCCGCACCGAAGGCCAGCATGAACGGAGCAAGGACCGGAAGTACAAATCGGATGAAAAGGTATACGGCAGCAAGAGCCGCAGCTATTCGAATAAGACGGCCAAAACGGTTCTTCACAGCGGCTTGCACAATACCACCTCCCTTGTCGGAAAATGCGGCGGTCAGCTCAAAAACCAGTTGCGCTCGGCTGCTTTATGTGCTAACATGTTGCATCACAAAAGATAAATGATTTCTTGTGAATCGATCATAAATACAGAGATAGGCGGTGTTGCGCATGGTAAATATTGCGGTTATGGGGTACGGTACGGTTGGCTCCGGTGTTGTTGAGGTCATGAATACCAACCACGATAAGATTGCAAGCAGCGCCGCTCAGCAAATTAAGGTTAAGTATATACTCGATGTCCGCGATTTCTCTGCCAGTCCGTATAAAGAACTGTTTATTAAAGATTTTGAGATTATAGAAAATGATCCGGACATAAAAATCGTTGTGGAAACAATCGGCGGCACAGGCATAGCTCAGGAATTTACCAGAAGATGTCTTCTGGCCGGCAAGAGCGTGGTAACATCAAATAAGGAGCTTGTTGCGAACCACGGTCATGAGCTGATTACATTGGCAAAGGAGCGAAATCTGAACTACCTGTTTGAGGCCAGCGTCGGGGGAGGAATTCCGATCCTCAGACCTATCAGCCAATGTCTTGCCGCAAACGAGATAAATGAGATATACGGTATTTTAAACGGCACAACAAATTATATTCTCACAAGAATGATTAAGAACGGTGTATCCATGGAGGAAGCTCTCGCGGAGGCAAAATATAAAGGCTATGCGGAAAAAGACCCGAAAGACGACATAGAGGGCTACGATACATGCCGTAAGATTTGCATATTAAGCGATTTGTCGTTCAGACGTCATATATATCCGAGTCAGGTGCCCACAAAGGGAATATCGCAGGTTGAGGCCCGGGATGTTTCTCTCCTTGCCGCTTCCGGGGACAGGATAAAGCTTGTCGCGCGGGCGGTCAGAACAGGTGAGTCCAGTGTTGCAGTCTATGTAGAGCCGCATGTTGTATTAAAGGACAATCTTCTGGCGAATGTCGAGGATGTTTTTAATTGCATAATGGTAAGAGGCAACGCGATAGGCGACACTATGTTTTACGGGAAGGGAGCCGGTAAACTGCCTACAGCCAGCGCCGTGGTGGCCGACGTTATTGATGCCTCAAAGCATATAAACGCTCGGAAATATGTTGATTGGAGTGCCGGCGGACCCGATGCCGTGACAGATTCGGCGCTGCTCGAAAACCGAATGTATATAAGAGCCGCTATCTCGCCCGAACGTGTCAGAGAACTGTTCGGCTGCATAAAAGTGATTGACGTAAACGATACTCAGACAGCTTTTATGACCGAAGAAGTGTTAGACTTATATGAGCTGCGCGAAAAAATCGGAGATACCAGGGTTTTTGCATTATACCGAGTATTGGATTGATTAGCGAGGAATTTATTTATGGCATTGATAGTAATGAAGTTTGGCGGTTCGTCTGTGGCGGACGCGCAAAAAATCACAAGAGTAGCGGGTATCATTACCGACTCATGGTCTGAGGGCAACGATGTTGTCGTTGTGCTTTCCGCGCAGGGTGACACAACGGATGAACTGCTCGAAAAAGCTGCTGAAATAACACCCGATGCTTCAAAGCGTGAACTGGATATGCTTCTGAGTACCGGTGAGCAGATTTCAATAGCTTTAATGGCAATGGCTTTGGAAAAGATGGGAATACCGGTTATATCTCTTCTTGGCTGGCAGATAGGACTGCAGACCAATTCCGTCTACGGGAAAGCCAGAATTAAATCCATTAAAACCGAGCGCATCCAAAACGAGCTCGATAAACGCCGCGTGGTTATTGTGGCCGGATTCCAGGGCATTAACAAATATGATGACATTACAACTCTCGGACGGGGCGGCTCAGATACAACCGCGGTTGCTATAGCGGCAAAGCTCAACGCGGATCTGTGCAAGATATACACCGACGTGGAGGGAGTATACACCGCTGACCCGAGGATAGTACCGGACGCGCATAAGCTGAATGTAATAACATATGACGAAATGCTGGAGCTCGCATCTTTAGGAGCTCAGGTCCTCAACAACCGAAGCGTAGAGATGGCAAAACGTTACAACGTTAACCTTGAGGTACTTTCCAGCTATGTCAGAAAACCCGGTACAATAGTTAAGGAGGCTGCTAATATGGAAGAGACTAAAATCAGCGGAATCGCAAAGGACAGCAACATAGCGCGTGTAGCGCTGGTCGGCCTCAAGGATGAACCGGGTACGGCCTTCAAGGTTTTCAGGCAGATGGCTAAGTATAATATCGATATAGACATCATTCTTCAGTCCATCGGCCGCGATAACACAAAAGATATAAGCTTCACGGTGGCTAAACCCGATGTATTGCGTACAAAGACGGCGCTTGAGGAGCTGCACTCTCTTTTAAAGTTTGAAAGTTATTCAATAGATGATTCTGTATGCAAGGTAAGTATAGTCGGCGCGGGCATGATAAACAGCCCCGGAATTGCCGCGACCATGTTTGAAGCACTCTATGACGCGCGCATCAATATACATATGATCTCAACCAGCGAAATAAAGGTTTCCGTGCTTATAGATCAAAAGCACGGTGAACGTGCGATGAAAGCGATACACGAAAAGTTTTTCAGCTGATATCGGCAGTTATATAATGATATAAAGGCAATACTTTGGTTTAAATAAGCTCTGCGGGACTTCGGACCATCTCCGAGACTCCGCAGAGCTATTATTTATTATGAATAAAACCAATAATACACTTAAACGAATCGATATGAAAAGAATTCGTCTGTCAATACCAAAGGCTGCCGGTGGCCTCGGGATCATTGTTCTCGCCGGGAGTCGGCGTGGGAGACGTTATTACCGAACTTGGTTCGGGTGTTTGCGGAGGCGGACTGTAATCCGGATCGTCCTCGGGACGCGGTATAGCATCCGTAGGAGTCGGAGAGGGAGTCATTTCGGGTTCCTCTTCTATAAAACCGTCGGGAGTATATATGGCATTGCCCTGATTTTGCCCGGCATTCTCATCAGGTATATATTCTTTCCCTGTCCACGGGTCGATAAGCTTACCGCTGTCAGGATGTATGAGCATGCCTGTTTTAATATCGACTTCCCAGCCGCTGTACTGATCGTACACCTTTTTGTTGACCATGTCGTAGAGCATACCCGTTCTCGGGTGTATTAAATATCCCGTCTCCGGGTCAATATACCAGCCTGTAGCGGGGTCGATCCTATGATCCTTACAGGGCTTAAGCTCTTCGATAATATAATTAATGGGCTTGTCATCGTCATCAAGATAGGGAGGGCAGAGTACCTGATAACGAATGTCTTCAAGAGTTATCATGCCTACTTCTATAATTTCATCCCCAGGGCAGTCTTCGGAGGGCAAACCGTATGACAGACCGCATACTTTGATAAGCTCATGGCAGTCACAGTAGCCGGTGGGCGCTTCGGAAATCGGGACAAGCAGAGTCATAGAGTGGTTTCCCCGCACATCGTTTTTACACGCATCCGAAGCGAGCATGCCCGAGTCTATGCACACTGTAACGCGAACGAGATTATCCGGTACCGGGAATTCGGTGTATCCGTAGTTCGCGTGTACCTTTTCCATAACAAGGTTCCACATGGTTGTAGACGGGTTGCTGCTCCCCATATATTCGGGAGTTTCATAGCCGCACCAGCAAACGCCCAGATAGTAGGGTGTATAACCGACAAACCATCGGTCGCTCCAGTTCCCGGAAGCACCTGTCTTGCCGGCTACCGGCATATTTGAGAGGCGAGCGCGGTATCCCGTACCACTGTTTACAACGTTTTGCAGCATATCAGTCATATAGTAAGCCGTTAACTCGCTGAAAGCAGCATTGGAATCAGGCTGATTATCGATAACGACATTGCCCTTTTGGTCGAGTATATGCGAATATGTTCGTGTTTCGTTGTATATTCCGTTGTTGGCCAGCGCGGTGTAAGCGGCTCCGAGTTCGCGGGGTGAAATACCGTATGTGAGCTGACCGAGAGCAAGAGGAGCGTAAGCGACGTCTTGAACCGGATCGAGGCTTGTTACTCCCAGCTTTTCGGTCAGAAATTCATATGAAAGCGTCGGTGTGAGCAAGTCGGTAATCTGAGCCGCGACAGTGTTAATTGAATACTGGAGCGCGCTTTTAACCGTTACAAGACCCGAAAAGCTGTAGTTGTCATTGTTGGGATACCAGTTTGTCCCCTTGAGTTTCACGTCCTTGCCGTCATCAAATGTTGTGTATGGTTTGATAAGACCGTACTCCATAGCGGGACCGTAGGAAGCAATCGGCTTGATTGTTGACCCGGGCGGACGGAGCATGTCGGTGGCATAGTTCATTATGCGGCTGCCTTCTTTAATTCCCAAACCGCCGGCCATTGCAACTATGTCACCGGTATGCTGGTTGATAATGATAATCGATGAATCAAGCTCCTGTGTTTCGCTTTGTACATAGCCTGTCGGCAGATTAGCTCTGTCGGAATATATCTCATCGACAATAGCTTGGACTTCGGGATCTATAACCGCGTATATGGAATAACCTGCGGTATATAAAAGCGTTTCCGCTGTTTCGTATGATATCCACTTTGCTTTCATAAGGTCGCCTATTACATCCTCGATAAGGGCATCCACATACCAGGTGGTAGCATCGCCTTCCGTAACATCATCATCCGCGGCACCGCTCTTGAAAACAAGAGGCTGGGCGATGGCTTCTTCGTATTCAGCCAGTGTGATATACTCCTGCTTGAGCATTTGAGATAAAATAAGTTCCTGCCGTTTTTTGTTGTTTTCCTTATTGATGTAAGGGTCATATAACGAAGGATTGTTGGTTATGCCTACAATGCTTGCGCATTCCGCGAGCGTTAGCTCGGAGGCGTCTTTATCAAAATATACTATTGCTGCCGCACCGACACCCCAACAGCCTTCACCGAAGAATGAAGTGTTGAGGTACCATTCAATGATTTCTTCTTTACTGTATTTTCGTTCGAAATCCAAAGCGCGGAATATCTCAAGCAATTTGCGCTTAACGGTAACGTCATCATATTGGGTGATGTTTTTTATCAGCTGCTGGGTTATGGTTGAGCCGCCGAATGTATCTTTCATCTCAAGGAACATGTTGCCGAACGCGGCGACGGTTCGGTACCAGTCAACGCCATGGTGTTTGTAAAACCGCTGGTCTTCTATAGCCACCGTTGCGTGCTGCATATCTTCGGGAATTTCTTCAAATTCGACCCAATACCTGTTTTCGCTGCCATGTAACGAATACAGAACATCCCAGGATGAAGTTTCTTCATTCTCATAGTAAATAGTACTCGTGAGGTTGAGTGAAAAATCATAAAGGTCGACATCAAGGTCCGATGCCAGGTAATTTTTAACGTAAAACGCAAATATACACATGAAAAGAACGCCTGTTGTAAGAATAATAAGTAAAACCGTTGCAAGGGCTTTTAAGGCCAGAATAATTATATCGGCAACGCCTCTGGCGCCGACTGCGGCGCCTTTGGCGATTTTTTTCCCGGTGTTCTTCATTTCTTATACCTCTTTCGGGTAATGTCGGTAAAAACAGATGTAAATGCGATCGGATATATAACTCGATAAAGCGCAAACACGAACTCTGTTATGTCTATACGGCGCGGCAACAGAAGTGGTCGCGCAGTGGCGATGTAATAATGGTTTTGGCTGGCCCATCATATTGAATTATTATAACACAGTATGTCAATTCATATATCGGGAACGAACAACATCGGTATACGGCGGTTAATAATTGGCGATAATTGTAATGCAGTAAATACCCGAAAATCAGCGCTTTTTATGACGGCGGAACTTAAAATTAGCCGGTCTGCCGTGTTCATTCCGCTTTTATTTGGATTTAGACGAAATTACCGGCGAAATGTTCGCTGACATTATATGGCGCAGAAACATTATTGCCATGATATCAATAATAAAACCATACGGTGACAGCTGTATGCCGAAAGGAGGATCTAGGGTGAATTTGAGATTAAAGCTCGGGGCGGCACTTCTTTGTTTTGCGGCTTTTATATCCGTACTGTCGGCATCACTGACGGCAAGAACGCCGGTAGGCGAACAGGCCGGAGCGGTAAGCACCGCTCAGGATGTTTCCGCCGTGACAAATAAAAACAGCGATGATGAACTGCGTTTTTTTGTTTCCGCGTATAAAGGGAAAGTGTGCGTATATAATTTTGAAAACAGAAACGTACCTGCGATAGTTACAAAAATCATGGTATCCGGGCTTCGCGAAAGTGACCGCGAGCTGGTAGAAGCCGGCATTGAAGTTATCGGTACGGACGAACTGCTGATGCTGCTCGAAGATTTCGGATCTTAATTATTGAGTTATTCTCCCATTGATTTATTCTTCGTCATGAAGTAGAATATGCGCAAAATAAACTGCGCAATATACGGAGGTATTTCAATGAGCGAAGAATACGGAAGCGATTTCATTACGATAACGGATGAGGAAGGAAACGAGTACGAGCTTGAGCATCTGGATACGATCGAGGTTGGTGACGATCTTTATATGGCTTTTCTGCCCGCCGATACCCCGACAGACTCAGAAGAGCCTGAGGAAATGATTATACTTAAGGTTGTTGAAGTCGACGGAGAGCAGATGTTCGAAACGATCGATGACGATGACGAGCTTGAGCAGGTATACGAAATCTTTATGGAGCAGCTTTTTGATGATAGCGAGAGTCCTGCGGATGTTTGACATTTTTGCAGAATTTTAGTGATAATTTCATCTTGATATGCCGGCCTCTATGTGATAGATTTGTATTGGGAGGAGCGTTCGGCTCCGACCGGACCCTGCAGTGTTCGTGATAAGTCTTTTTAAACCCACATTTATAAAAAGGGACGCCGTTCTCTCGGTGTGAATTGCAGGCCTCCCCTTGTGGACGTTGGAAGCAGAGAAGCAGCGAGGAGGCGACCCACCTGCCAAGCGGTGCAGGTTATAAATGGACTTACACGGCATTTGCGGGGATTACCCAGAAAAAACGGCGCCGTATCCGAAAGGAACGGCGTCGTCATGTTTATAGGGAGGTTGAGCCCCCGCGTAAGCCGTATTCGATGTCGGTTTATATTATTCACTTCTGAATGGTTCAGAGGTGTAATTTTTACTGTTTTACTTGAAAGATACGGCTGTATACATTATAATGCCTTGACAGTAACAAAAGCATGAAGAAGGAATGATGATACATGAGTGCATCTCAGGAAAAGAGAAAGCGCATGCAGCAGCGGGCGGAAGGCATTGAGACAAAAAAGGTTAAGGAACAAAAGACTCTTGCCAAACGACTGAAAAGAAAAAAGATAGTAAACGCGGCTATTATTGTTATATGCATTGCTGTTGTTGTGCTTATAGTAATAAGCTCTTCATTGTTTTATACCGGAGTACCGGCTGTGAAATTCGGAAACTGGAAATTTACTGCCGCTGAATTCAACTATCAGTACAAAACGTTGTACTTAAGTACCTATAACAGCATTTATCAGACGTACGGAGATTACGCTTATCTCCTTCTTGATCCAAACGAGCCTCTGAGCAAGCAGCAGTATACGGAGGACCAGACCTGGGAGGAGTATTTTGAGGAAACCGCTTTGGAGCGCCTTAAAGAAATGGCTATGCTTACAGATGCGGCAAATGCCGAGGGGTATGTGCTCAGCGATGAGGGGAAGGCAGAGTATGAGTCTACCGTTGCGGAAGCAAAAGCAGCTGGTGTGAGTTATTTCGGCTCCTTCGAAACATATCTTACAAACATGTTCAGCAGATATATGACGCCCGAGATATTTGAAGATATGGTAATAAAAGAGGTAACCGCAAAATACTACGGACAAACACAGCTTGAACGTCTTTCATATTCTGAGGAAGAAAAGAACGCAAGATACGAACAGCTGCATCGGGAAAACGATCTGATAACGTATTACAGCTATTATGTCGAAGGCAAAGCGGACGAGGAGTCCGGTATTGACGCAGAGACCGCTAAAGAAAATGCGCTTGCTATCGCCAATGTGCTCACGGGCGCGAAAACAGAAGATGTTTTTGCGGACATGGTCTATAATTATGCTCCGGAGGACAAAAAGCCCCAATACGAGGACAAAGACTCCTGTCGAAAGGAAAACGTGACTCCGTCCGGGCTCAGTTCACTTTATAAGGAGTGGCTCTGCTCAGACGACAGGACTTACGGTGATACGTCGCTCTTTGAGGATGATAACGGATTTTATGTTCTCCTATGGATCGAAAGAAATAATAATGCTTATAGTTTGCGCAATTTCCGGGATATTGTTATAGCCGTCGGAACAGATCAGGAAACCGGTGAGATAACCGAAGCGACCAAAGCGGCGGCGAAGGAAACTGTCGAGGGATTATATGAAACCTGGCTTGAGAATCCTACCGAAGACAACTTCGCGAAGCTGGCTGATGAGAACTCAGCCGATACAAGCCAAGGCGCGAACGGTGGCCTGAAACAAAACATTCGAATGGGTTATCTTGACGGCAGGCTTGAGGATTGGTTATTCGATGAAGCCAGAGTACCGGGTGACACCGAGACCGTCTACGTAGGCAGCAAAACCTCCGGCAGTTATCATCTCCTATACTATGTCGGAGAGGGCGAAAGATATGACTGGCTTATCGCCGAAAACAGTCTCAAGGAAGAATGGTACAACAACTGGAAAGCCGAGAGGGAAGCGGATTACGAAATGAAGACAACGTTTGCTTATAATTTTACCAAGTAGTTTGCTGTGATCGGAGGCCCTTCAAGTGAAGGGCCTCTTCTTATATTAAGTATGATAGGGAAGGCGGATTTACTTTGGATAACAGATTTGTCAGGCAGGAAATTCTCCTGGGTACCGACGCAATGCAAAAACTCGCGGATTCCCATGTCGCGGTATTCGGTCTCGGCGGTGTTGGAAGCTGGACGGCAGAGGCTCTCGCACGGGCGGGCGTGGGGGAGATTACGCTCATTGATCATGACGACTACGGCCCGACAAACATAAACCGGCAGCTCGGAGCGTTAACGTCTACAATGGGTATGGGAAAAGCGGAGGTAATGGCCGGGCGCGTTCTTGATATAAACCCTTGCGCAGCTGTACACGTCTTTAAAGAGAAGTACAGCGCACAAACACGGGAGCAGCTGCTCGCGAGCGGGTATGATTTCATCATAGATGCAATCGATATGGTCTCGAGTAAACTTGATCTTATCGAAACGGCAATCCGGCGCGGAATACCCATAATTTCTTCGCTGGGTATGGGCAACAGAGTAGAACCGTCCGGATTTGTCGTTACGGACATTTCGAAAACAAAAAACGACCCGCTTGCGCGGGTCGTAAGGAAAGAACTCAGACGAAGAGGCATATCACATCATCTTGTGCTCGCCTGCACCGGAGAGCCTTCTGCAGCGAGTGCTTCGGATGAAGCTCCTCCTCCCGGGAGAAGGAGTATACCGGGAAGTGTGTGCTGGGTAACGGCCTGCGCCGGTATGATGCTGGCAGGCGAAACGGTTCTGCGGCTATGCGGCATCAAAAGGGAGAATCATGCGCTCCCGATTCCTCGCTGAACGGTACGCCCGCTCCGCAGACGTGTTGATAAAAAAGCGAATAACAGACCTGAAAATATGGTTTTTTCCATATAGAGAGGATATCCATCGTCAGCCTGCACAATATCCACCAGCCGAGAAATGAGAAATCGAGAGCGAAAAGTTCGGCCTTATGACTGCGCATCAGTCTTTTGCTTTCTCTTATGCACTCGAGCGCACCGTATTCCGGATGGTCGTGCATTACAAACCAGACCATCCTGTACCTGTAAGCGGCTGCGATGCCTGGCAGAATGAAAAGGCAGGACCAGAGAAATACGAAAATAAATTTGAGTATAAGAATACGAATTATCTTGCCCCAGCAGCCGAAAGAGTCGCCGAGCATTACCGGCTTAACCGGCAGGCCGCGGGAAATACGCAGACAGCACCATCTGTAGCCGACAGAAATAATGCTTACCATTAACCTGAGTACAATTATAAAGGCTGCGGATATCCATATCGTGCGCTCGTACACCGGTCTGAGACCTGTCAGGCCGAAATAGTCGACTATAGCATTAACGGCTTCGCTGTTGAGCGCGGAAATACGTGCGAAATATCCGGTCAGGTAACGGTAATAAAAGTAATAATACCAGTCTCCGATCGGGTCCGAGAGCCTGCTTGCAATATAGCCGACAACCAGGGATATAATCAGGAAAACGAGAGTAATAAGCTGCGGTGAAGGGCTCATCGCGGCGATTTTCTGTTTAGCGTCGAATTTCAGCATACTTGCTGTCTTAACCTCCGTTTTCCGAATCTGATGTTGGTCGTTCGGATGGATATCAGGAAAGTATGGCTTCAAGGCGGCTAAGGATAGCCGATATGAAACCGTCGGTGTTGACAGTTTTAGTATCGACGCCCTCAGCCATGGAAGCCAGATCTTTAGTCATAACTCCCGACTCGAGCGTTTCCAGACAGGCGCGTTCCAGAGCGTCGGCAAAAGCGTACAGATCTGTCAGTGCATCGAGTTCGGCGCGTTTTTTCAGAGCCCCGGTCCACGCGAAGAGAGTCGCTATGGGATTAGCGGTCGGTTCCTCTCCTTTCAGATACCTGTAATAATGGCGTGTTACGGTCCCGTGGGCCGCTTCAAATTCATACGCGCCCTCAGGTGAAACCAGAACGGAAGTCATCATCGAAAGAGAACCGAAAGCGGTGGAGACCATATCGCTCATTACATCACCGTCGTAGTTCTTGCATGCCCATACAAAACCGCCGCTGGAACGTATTACGCGGGCAACCGCGTCATCAATCAGCGTGTAAAAATATTCGATGCCGAGTCTCTTGAATTCTTCGGCGAATTCCAAATAAATCTCGTCGAAAATCTCGCGGAATGCTCCGTCATAGGTTTTGGAAATAGTATCCTTGGTGGAAAACCAGAGGTCTTGTTTAAGATCCGCTGCATAGCGGAAGCAGGAGCGCGCGAAACCGCGCACGGAGGCATCAAGGTTATGGATACCCTGAATAACGCCGGGTGAGTTCATGACAGCTATGGGGGATTTAAGCTGCTTACCGGAAACGCCTGTAAAGAGAATCTCGGCAACGCCGGGTTCGTCGGTTCGAAGCTCCGCGTTTTTATAAACGTCCCCGTAAGCGTGACGCGCTATTGTTATCGGTTTATTCCAGCTTCTGACGGCGGGTTTAATACAGCTTATGATTATCGGAGAGCGAAAGACAGTGCCGTCAAGCACTCCGCGGATAGTCGCGTTCGGACTTTTCCACATTTCTTTAAGATTATATTCGGTCATTCTCTGCGCATTCGGAGTTATCGTCGCGCATTTAACGGCGACCTTCAGCTTTTTAGTCGCGGTTGCGGCATCAACGGTTACCTGATCTCCGGTTCTGTCGCGCTCGTGAAGGCCAAGATCGTAATACTCTGTTTTAAGGTTTACATAAGGCGATATCAGGCGTTCCTTGATTATTTTCCAGAGAATCCGTGTCATCTCGTCCCCGTCCATCTCAACGATGGGCGTTGTCATTTGAATTTTACTCTTCATTTTTTTCCTCCGCGGGCGTACCAGTTTATAAGACAGCCGTCAAGAAGTATTTCGCGTTCATTATCCGTTAGAGCTCCCGGATGCAGCGTAACCGGAGAAATTCCGTCGACCGAAATAAGAAAGGCGGGCAAGTCGGTTTTACCGGATTCAATCGCTTTACGTACGTCCGGTATGAAGACCATGTCCCCCTCGGCGCAGATGAAGGGCTCTTCTTTGTTTATTGTAAACGGGAGTATTCCCCAGTTAATACAATTGCTCCGGTAGCGCTTTGTAGCGAATTCATAACATATATTCGCGCCTCCGCCAAGAACCTTCTGGCAGGAAGCGGCCTGTTCCCTGGCGCTGCCGTCGCCCGGCTTTACGGCGAAAACACATGATGCGTAGTCTGTAATCGGGGCAATGTCTTCGGGATTCTTTCCGAGCAGAGACAATACCTCACGCATCTTCGGCGGAATTTCACCGCTGCGCCGCAGGCTGTCCTGTTCACGAACAAGCTTGCTTCTGGGGACGTATTCCGGGCATCTGCGCGAGAGCGCAAAGTCGGACAAACGAATCGGGTTGCTTCGGTAGGATGATGTTTCCCCGGAAGGTATAAGCTCGTCGGTTGTGGTTACATCGTCACGTATCACGGCACACAGTTCAAGCAGAATATTCTCTCCCAGAGGAGAAAACCGCGGCCAGTCGGTTATGTTAGGGCCCAATATAAGCTCTTGTGAAGGATCGGCTTTGCCGAACCCGTCATATACGCGGCTCTCATAAGGAGATGGATCAAAAACATATTCTTTTTGTTCAAAGCAATAGTTAATGTCGCTGGCGGCCGTTATGGCACCTCCGTTTAAAGCAGTAGCGGCGATCGATCTGGCGTCCATGAGCGCAACAGCGGCTATTTGACCGTCGCCGGGTCTGCTGCCCTCCCGGTTTTG
The DNA here is from genome assembly GCA_012729975.1 of Clostridiales bacterium. GTDB lineage: Bacteria > Bacillota > Clostridia > Oscillospirales > Oscillospiraceae > JAAYBW01. The sequence continues at coordinate 16,668 of JAAYBW010000285.1, read as the reverse complement.
AAAGTTCCTGGTCGCATGACGGATTGAAAGCGCGCCGCTTGCGGGAGTATCCCCGGCTCCGAAACAGGGACCGCAAAAACAACTCTTCATGAGGGCGCCGCGCTTCATAAGTGATACCGCTATTCCGTCGCGGGTTACCGCGAGAGATATAGGCATACTTGAGGGGTAAACAGACAGGGAGAAAGCGTCGCTGCCGATACTGCCGTCTTCTATAATGGCGGCGGCCTCAGAGATATTATCGTATAACCCGCCCGCGCAGCCGACTATTATTCCCTGATCCGCGTATACCTCACCATTCCTTATTTTTGACAAAAGATCAAGGGTTACATGCCCTCCGAGGGATTTGTTGCATTCATCCTGAGTTTGTTTAAGTATGGTTTCGGGATTCGCGCGGAGTTCGTTAATTGAGACCGCGTTTGAAGGGTGGAACGGCAGAGCTATCATGCATTCCTGCGATGACAGGTCAACCCTTACCAATGCGTCATACCATGCGACGGGTTCGGGCGAAAGCTCCGAAAAGGCTTCGGGTCTGCCTATAACGCGATAGAACTCTTTTACTCTGTCGTCAGTTACCCATATTGAAGACAGACAGGAAGTTTCGGTAGTCATAACGTCGATTCCCGCGCGGAAATCCATCGGCAGATCTGCTATGCCCGGGCCCGCGAATTCCAGGATTTTGTTTTTTACCAGTCCGTCACGGAAAAGCTCCGCGCAAAGCGAAATAGCGACGTCGTGCGGACCGACGCCTTTTTTCGGTGAGCCTTCAAGCCAGACCAGAACGACCTGGGGAGGCTCGATATCATAAGTATTGTTTAAAAGCTGCTTGGCGAGCTCTCCGCCGCCTTCGCCGAAACCCATTGTTCCGAAACAGCCGTAACGAGTGTGGCTGTCGCTTCCGAGTATCATTCTGCCGCAGCCCGCGAGTCGTTCGCGCATGAACTGATGACATACGGCCATGTTTGCGGGAACGTATATGCCTCCGTATTTCTTCGCGGCAGATAAGCCGAACATATGATCGTCCTCGTTTATCGTTCCTCCGACGGCACAAAGACTGTTGTGACAGTTTGTCAAAACATACGGGATAGGAAACTCCTTCATACCGGAAGCTCTTGCCGTCTGGATTATACCGACATATGTTATGTCATGGCTCATCATAGAATCAAAGCGAATGCGCATTGAGCGGCCTTGTGAAACGTCATGCGCGCGCATTATTTTATAAGCCATTGTTCCTTCCCTGGCAGCGTCGGCATTGGGAAGCCCCGGGCCGGCGGGCTGCAAAGAGCCGTTTATAAGATAAGTCCCTTCATTGTGATATGTGATCATATTCGGCGTCCTTTCGCTCAACTGTTATACTTATTCATGGCGCTGTCCGGGCCTGAACGGATTATTTCTTCGGCTGCGTCGGCAGCAAGCCCGGCGGCAGTATCTAAATGCTTTAGCTCTTCCGATGTCATTTTGCCTATTACCCAATCTATGCGGTCAAACTCCGGTACGGGAGGAGAACCGACACCTATTTTAATTCGGGGAAAGTCATCTCCTCCGAGTGATTCGATGAGGCTTTTAACTCCTTTATGACCGCCGTCGCTGCCGCCGCGCTTTATCCGCAGTTTTCCGAGGGGAAGGGCAATGTCGTCATGTATAACGATGATATGCTCCCTCTTTATTTTATAAAAAGCCGCGGCAGGGGCAACCGCTTCGCCTGACAGGTTCATAAAGGTTTGCGGCTTAATAAATAATACCTTTTCACCGGCAAGTTCGGCGATGCCGGTGAGAGACTTGAACTTGATTCGGTTAATTTTTATCTTATGTTTGAAGATCATAGCTTCACAGGCCAGCCAGCCCGCGTTATGGCGTGTGAACCGATATTGGTCGCCCGGATTTCCCAGAAATGCGATTATCCATTTCGGCGAGCCGAGTTGTTTGTCCCTCAATGGCAATTAATCCTCCCCGCAGCGTTGTATGCGGATTTCTTATGAATTTTAATGATAACATATGAAGGCGTATTATTCAACGCCGCAAGGCGGTAATGAACAAAAATTCGGACTAACATTCTAAACGTACCGGGCCTTTGTCAATGAAAGAAGTCCTCTGTTGAATCGCGGCGTGGAAAGTAGTATAATCCAAACGGCATAAATAATAAATTCGCGGAGGTATTATGGATATTATAGTTGCCGTATCGGAAAACTGGGGCATAGGGAAAAGTAATAAGCTTCTGTTTAATATCCCTGATGATATGGCACGCTTTCGCGCGCTCTCGCGCGGGAAAACTCTTATCATGGGACGGGAAACACTTGAGTCGCTTCCCGGAGGCAAGCCGCTTCCCGGACGCAGAAACATTGTGCTTACTCACCGCGAAAACTACGACGCAAAAGGGGCGGAGGTTGTCGGCTCATTCAAAGAGCTCTTTGAGCTGCTCGGAGAAGGGATAGAAGACGCGGCGCTTATCGGCGGTGGATCTCTTTTCAGCCAGCTGCTTTCGAAATGCCGAAAAGCGTATGTTACGAAAATATTCGCGGCACCGGACGCTGACAGATATTTCCCGGATCTGGACGCCGATCCCGAATGGGTGCTGGAAAGCGATGAGGGCGATCGCTATTATAATGATCTGAGATATCGCTTTCTTGTATACTCAAACAAAACCCCGGAGTGCTGAAATGAAAAAAACACGTGTGCTTTCGGCTTTAATGGCCGCGGTGCTGCTCGCGGTCTGCTTTGCTGTGCCCGCACACGCGTCGCAAGTGTATTTTACATCCGTTAACAACACTCTGTTAAGCCTTAACGCATCGACCATGCCGCTGGTCGACGGCGGTTTTGTTTATATTCCTTATTCTATATTCAATGATTCGACGCTGGGTACGATAGCTGTCTATAACAAGGATACCAAGATAGCGGCTGTATACGCGTACAGCACCCAGAAGGAAATGTATTTTGATCTCGGCAGCGATACTGCATATGATGAGGAAAGCAGAAGCTACAGTGTTTCCGCGCTTTATCGCAACGGAACGGCTTATGTTCCCGCCGCCTTTGTCTGCCAGTATTTCGGGCTTAATTACAGCTATATAACGGATTCGGAGATTGCCGTAATAATCAGAATAAAGGTTAACGGGATGCTGGACGATCATGCTTTTGCTACAGCTGCGGCTTCCCGAATGAAAATTGAGCTGGCGCAATATGAAAGAGACAATGCAGCTTCCCCAACACCTTCCGCATCGATATCTCCGGTGCCGACGGCATCACAGGAACCAAATCCTCCGGATTATTCCGCCGTTGAGGTGCGGCTTGCTTTTTACGGACTCGATGCTGAGCTGACACCGGATATTATGGATTTGCTGGGCAGGTACGGATATAAGGCTTGTTTTTTTCTGACGGATAACGATATCCTTCGTTTTCCGCACTTAGTAAGAATGCTCATTAACAGCGGACATCAATTAGGTCTTCTCTCCGTGGAAAACGATAACTCATCCCGGTGGGATAAGGCCGCGTCGGCGCTGCGCAGGACAGCTATGACCAAGACCCTGCTCGCCGCATCCGTCGGCGAAGATGATATCTCGGCCGCCTGGGCAGCCGAGAGAAACGGCCTGATATTATGCTTTGACGATAATACGATTCCGATGTCGGCGCTAAACGGATTCACTCAGGCCAGAGAAATCAGTTCGATAGAAGAAGACGAAGTAACCGTTGAGCTTGTATTTCAAACTGACAGCGAAGTTATAGCTGAGCTTGCCGGATTGCTTTCTGTTCTTAAAATAGGAAAATTTCAGATTGTTCAGATAAGAGAGACACTATATGAATAAACAAAATGATATTAAAGCGGTGATACTCGCGGCAGGCAAGGGGAAAAGACTCGGCTCTGAGGAGACCGGCATAGCAAAAGCCATGCGTGAAGCGGCCGGTAAGCCCTTGCTGTCATGGGTGCTTTCCGCGCTCGATTTCATATCTCCGAAGGATACCGTGATAGTTGTCGGGTTTAAAAAGCAGACTATTATCGAAGCTTTTCCAGGCTGCATATTCGCAGAGCAAACCGAGCAGCTTGGCACAGGGCACGCGGCGGCATGCGCGGCCGCACTTCTCAACGGCTGGGAAGGCTCCGTTCTTATCTGCTGCGGAGATATGCCGCTGATTGAAAAGAGTACATATGAGGCTTTATGCCAAACGCATCGCTTGTCCGGTTACGCCTGTACAATACTGACTTGCGTTTATCCGGACTGTTTGCCCTATGGGCGTATCGTCACAGCTCGGGACGGTTCATTTAAGGGAATTGTTGAGCAAAAAGACTGTACACCGCAAGAGGATGCGATCAGGGAGTATAACAGCGGAGTATATGTTTTTTCCGCTCCGATTCTTGCGGAAGCTCTGGCGCTGCTTAAAAATGATAATGCGCAGGGCGAGTATTATCTGACTGATGTACCGGGTATAATTCGTTTAAGCGGTCATAGTATCGGCACTTATAAAATGGAATCGGCTGATGAGTTATTAGGGGTTAATACCATTGAAGATCTCAGAAAAGTAGAAGATATATTATTAAAAAAGAGACATAATAGTAAAATATAATAGTTATGTAAACATATTATAATATACGTTGCGTTTTATGAGCCTTTAGAGTGCCCTGAAGGCTCATTTATTTTTAAAGCTGCGCGTTTAATAATAAATTAACAGTTGTCCTGTTATGAAGGATAGCGGTACGAACCGCTTAACCGAGATGTTTTTCGCATACGTCGGTCAGGCCGCAGTTTTGACAATCGGGAGACCGCGCTGTGCAGACAGCGCGCCCGTGAAGCACCAGCCTATGACAAAAGTCGGATGATTTTTCGGAAGGAATGACAGGTAAGAGCTGTTTTTCGATTTTATAAGGGTCCTTGGTTTTGACAAGACCGAAACGGTTTGTTAACCTGATACAGTGAGTGTCAACAACTATCGCGGGTTTGCCGAACACATCACCGAGCATAAGGTTTGCCGTCTTACGGCCTACTCCGGGCAAAGTCAGAAGCTCTTCCATCGTGTCCGGTACCTTTCCTCCGAAATCTTTAACAAGCTTTCGTGCGCAGGCGGCTATATCTCGTGCTTTGGTGCGGTACAGTCCGCATGAGTGTATAAGAGGCTCCAGATCATGAACTTCGGCAGCGGCGAAAGCGTCAAGAGTGGGAAAACGTTCGAAGAGCAGGGGTGTTATCTGATTGACACGTTCATCGGTGCACTGAGCGGCAAGCCGGGCCGAGAATAAAAGCTCGTAATCTTTCCCGTAATTCAATGAGCATACGGCTTGAGGATATATCTCTTCCAGGAGTTCTACGATTTTAAGAACGTTTTTTCGTGTCACGGTTAATTCCTCAATTCAAACAATACAATATATGCAGCCGGCTAAGGCTGTCCGGCAAGAGGTCAGGCAAATAAAAAAGTAACAGCGGTCATTGTGAGCTTGAGGCAGACGGGTGCTTTGTCAGCTTCCGGACCCGTCGTGAGGTCAGTATAACAGAATAACGGTTAAATGCAAAATATATGCGATTACACACAGCAGATAAATATTCATTGCTATAGACAATACGGTATGCTAAAATATCAAAATAAAAATAGACGCGGAGGGATGCTCCTTGCTCAGGGATATTATGAATTATATAAGCGATTATGATCCGGAAGTCGGCAGCGCCATAGAACTGGAATTCGGCAGGCAGCGCAGGAATCTGGAACTTATCGCTTCCGAAAATGCCGTTTCGCCACAGGTCATCGCCGCCATGGCAACGGTTCTGACAAATAAATACGCGGAAGGTTATCCCGGAAAACGCTATTACGGCGGCTGCGAGTATGTTGACATAGTTGAAAACATAGCTATCGAACGCGCAAAAGCACTTTTCGGTTCAAATTACGCAAATATTCAGCCTCACAGCGGAGTCCAGGCAAATTATGCCGTATATAACGCTTTGGTTAAGCCCGGTGATACGGTTATGGGCTTGAATTTAGATCATGGCGGGCATTTATCGCACGGAAGTACGGCAAACTTTTCCGGTAAATATTATAAAATTATACCATATGGACTGAACCCGGATACACAGCGGCTTGATTATGACCAGATGAGGAAGCTGGCATTGGAACACAAGCCGAAAATGATCGTAGGCGGCGCGTCCGCGTATCCGAGGATCATAGATTTCAAGGTTATGGGTGATATCGCCAAAGAAGCAGGCGCATATTTATTCATTGATATCGCGCATATAGCGGGTCTTGTGGCTGCGGGAGAGCATCCGAGCCCTCTGCCTTACGCCGACGTTGTCACAACCACTACTCACAAAACTCTCCGCGGGCCGCGCGGAGGCATGATACTCACGAACGACGATAAAATAGCCTCGAAGATAGCAAAATCGGTTTTTCCCGGAAGTCAGGGCGGCCCGCTGATGCATATAATCGCCGCTAAGGCCGTCGCGCTCGGCGAAGCGCTGAAACCGGAATTCAAAAAGTATCAGAGTCAGATACGCAAAAACGCATCGGCACTTGCGCAAGGCCTCGTAGAAGAGGGATTTGATCTTGTGTCCGGCGGCACAGATAACCATTTGATGCTTGTAGATCTCAGAAACATGGGATTAACCGGCGCTGAAATGGAAAAACGGCTTGACAGCGTTTATATAACGGCAAATAAAAACGCCGTACCGAACGATACCGCAAACCACAACACAACAAGCGGAATACGTCTCGGTACACCCGCGATAACAAACAGAGGAATGGGCGAAGAGCAGATGAGAGAAATAGCGACGCTGATAAAGCTCGCTGCGGGAGATATAGCCGCAAACGCTCAGACAATAAAAGATAGGGTAATCGGCCTGGTCGAAAGATTCCCGTTATACGACTGATTTCTGTCTCTCTTTTTATAGCTCATACCCAAAGCAGGTTAGTGCAGGTTTATTTATATCATGCCGATGTAATCGGTTATATGCGGTTAACAATACCGCGCTTCGCGCTTCACTGTAATTAAGCCCGGAATATAATCGATGTATTTAAGGCCCGTTCGGTATTCGGGCAGCCGATTGGAAGCATTATCCGCCGTGTGACAGCACGGCGGATACTTGACGGAGGGATAGCGCTTATGAACAGGCCTCTTGCGGATGAGCTCCGTCCGGAAACACTGGACGAAGTAATAGGTCAAAAGCATATGCTCGCTGAAAACGGTTTGCTCCGAAGAATCATTGACAGCGGCAATGTACCTAATTTGATATTTTACGGGCCGTCGGGAACGGGAAAGACTACCGTTGCGGGAATAATAGCGAAAAAAACTAACAGGACTCTTCATAAGCTGAACGCGACAACGGCAGGGGTAGCAGATATAAAGGCAGTTATAGGCGATGTCGATACGATGCTCGCGCCCGACGGAATACTCTTATATCTTGACGAAATACAATATTTTACCAAGAAGCAGCAGCAATCGCTGCTTGAGTATATCGAAAACGGAAAAATAAGCCTTATCGCATCTACGACCGAAAATCCGTATTTTTATGTTTATAACGCAATACTGTCGCGAAGCACCGTTTTTGAGTTTAAAGCGCTGACCGCCGAGGAAATAGTGCCGGCCGTTAAACGCGCCGTATCTTTTATGGAGAACAGAGCTGGAGTCAGGGCTAAGGTTGAGGATGATGTAATCGAATATATCGCCCGCTCCTGCGGCGGAGACGTACGAAAAGCAATCAACGCGGTCGAGCTCCTTTTCTACGGCAGCCGTCCCGATTCGAATAATGAAGTGCAAATCAGGCTTGAGGACGCTAAAACGGTGTCTCAAAAAAGCGCTATGCGCTATGACCGGGACGGAGACGCACATTACGACATTGTATCGGCTTTCCAGAAATCAATAAGAGGAAGCGACCCCGACGCCGGCTTGCATTATCTCGCGAGGCTCCTGGAAGCGGGTGATCTTATTTCGCCCTGCCGCAGGCTGCTTGTTATTGCCAGCGAGGATATAGGCCTTGCGCATCCGATAGCAGCCGCAATCGTAAAAGCCTGCGTGGACAGCGCCGTACAGCTCGGATTGCCTGAGGCGGGCATACCGCTTGCTCAGGCTGTTATCCTTCTGGCTACATCGCCTAAATCAAATTCAGCCGCGACAGCTATAGAGGCGGCAATGAACGATATTCGGAAAGGTATAACCGGGGATATCCCCCGTGCGCTGCAGAACGTACACGCCGACGGAGCAGAAGCCGCAAAGGCTGATACTTATAAATACGCGCACAATTATCCCCATCATTATGTGAGGCAGCAATACCTTCCAGATGAGCTTTCCGGAGCGGTATATTACAAGTACGGCGACAATAAAACGGAACAGGCGGCGAAGAAGTACTGGGATTTGGTCAAGGGAGAATAAAGACTCCACCGCGGCTTATCGAACGGGCGCGCTTAATTGCCGGTGTCCGCAATTCAGACTTCACATTATTATATCGTATGCTCCGGCGTTGCGAAGCAGCGCTCGCGCCTGTTCAACCTGATCATTCCTGATATTCAGTCTCACTTTCACTTCGCCGCGTTCTACAAGCGGGTGACCGGATACGTCGCGTCCGATCAGCGCTTTGCTTCCTAATCTTGAGTATCCGGTGTCGACACCGGCAGCGTATATATTCAGGGGCGGAAACGGGAAAAGAAGATTTGCGCAATAGCGTGGAGCGACAGGAGCTTTAACGACTTCGGAGTCAACGGATTCGGTTGAGGACGAATAAACCAATCCGGCGCGATGCAATCTTGCAGCTGCCAGATCTGCCAGATCTCGGTTTTCAAACGCTGCGATTATCTTCGCGGACATGATATACCTCCGTTACTAAGTATTGGGTATATTATGCCCCGCAGAACGCACTATTATGACGGAGGGTTGCAATGGATATCAAGGTAGGCGACACGCTCGTAATGAAAAAGAATCATCCCTGCGGCTCAAACAGGTGGCTTGTTCTCAGAATCGGCATGGATTTCGGCCTTCGCTGCAAGGGATGCGGCCGCGTTATAATGGAACCGAGGGGAAAAGCGGAAAAAAGCATTAAAGCTGTGGAAAGGGAAGATGTCTGATGAGCAGTTTGTGGAGCCCGGATCTGTTCGATATCGATGAGTATGTTCCGGGCGAACAGCCGAAAGACAAAAAGTATATTAAACTCAACACCAATGAAAATCCGTATCCGCCGTCCGAGCGTGTCCTGGAGGCTATAATAGCCGCTGCCGGTGACGGATTGCGTTTATACCCTGACCCGAACTGCTCTGAGCTCACCGAGGCCGCAGCGCTCGCCTGCGGAGTGAAACCCGAACAGGTTTTTATGGGAAACGGCAGCGATGAGGTTCTCGCAATGTGTTTCCGCGCGTTTTTTACGGGACGCGGCGTTCTGCGTATGCCGGACATATCGTACAGTTTCTATCCCGTATATGCCAAGCTCTATGGAATAAACTGCGACATTGTGGCTCTGTCTGATGATCTTTCGATACCTGTCGAAAAGTTTTTTAATTCACAGGCAGGGGTAGTAATAGCAAATCCAAACGCGCCGACCGGAATCGCTCTTCCTGCCGCCGAAATCGGCCGCATAGCCGAAAATAATCCCGGCTGTGTTGTATTATGCGACGAAGCCTATGTTGACTTCGGCGCGGAAAGCGCGGTTCCGCTTATCAGTAAATATAATAACCTTCTTATTGTCAGAACTCTCAGCAAGTCAGCTTCACTGGCCGGCCTGAGAATCGGCTGGGCGATAGGCGACGAAAAGCTGATAAAAGGACTCAACAAAGTTAAAAACTCGATTAATTCATATACGCTTGACTCATTGGCACAAGCCGGTGCCGCCGCGGCGTTTAAAGACTCATCATACATAAGCGCTTGCTGCGCGAAGGTAGCGCAGACCCGGGAACACACATCGGAAAGGCTGAAAAAGCTGGGTTTTGAACTGACGGATTCAAAGTCAAACTTCGTATTCGCTCGTCATTCTACAGCAAGTGCCGAGACCCTGTTTTCGGCATTAAGGCAAAATGGGGTGCTCGTGCGCTACTTTAAAACTCCCCGTATCAGCGACAGACTGCGAATCTCCGTAGGGACAGAAGAGGACATGGATATACTTATCGCAGTACTTGAGCGCATACTCGAATCTCTCTGATTATTCTACAAAGACATCGCACCGTCTTTGACCGCTTTCGCATGTCCCTCGGTGTATGATCGCTTCGGGTGAGCGAAATGCGGGTTATATATGCCGACAGTCTTTTCATAATGAATTTGGCTGCAGACGGATTGCTCCTTCTGGCAGCCGGACGTATTTGCGCTCTCAGAACCCGACTCACGAGGATACTCCTCGGAGCGGTTCTGGGCGCTCTTTTTTCTGTCCTGTCCGTATTCCCCGGTTTTTCGTTTTTGTCTTCCCCGTGGCTTATCGTACCCGTCGGGCTGTTGATGGTGCTTTGCGCATACGGCGAGCAAAAGCGTCTTCCCCGTGTATGCGCGGTATTTTTTCTTTCATCGGCGACGTTCGCGGGAGTCACATGGGCCCTGCTTTATACGATCGGAAGCGACAGTCTGCCTGCTCGGGCAGTTCCGTTTGTTCTAGCGGCTACTTATGTTGTTACAACAGGTGTATTTCGCTTTTCGCAATCAAGAGACGGCAAGGGAGGGACTGCGGAGTTAACTATTGAACTTGATGGGAAAAGCGTAAAATTGCGAGCTTTGCGGGACACGGGCAACTCGCTGCGTGATCCGCTGACGGGAGGCATTTTGCCTGTTGTGGAAGCCGACGCGGTAAAAGAGCTTTTTCGCAACGAAATAGCCCGAATTATTTGCGATGAAAAGATGACGGCACCGGATAAGCTGTCTGAAATCTGGAACAGACAGTCATCCGTGCGAATGAGGCTTGTATCATACAGGGCTGTCGGCGTGGACGGGGGATTGCTGCCTGCGTTCCGGGCAGATAAGGTTACAGTAGCCGGAAGTCAGCAAAAGGGACGGTGGATAGCGATATCGCCGACGAGTCTAATAAGCGGTTCCGATTGTTCCGCAATAGTGAACGGAGATGCGTGAAATGGGTAAACTAAACACAAGACTAACGCTAGAAATCATATTAGCCAGGTTAGAATCGATAAATTCATGTGATCTGCTGTACATCGGCGGAAGCGACACTCTGCCGCCACCGCTTGACAAACCCGAGGAAGCTTACTTGCTGCGCCGCCTTGCGGAAGGCGACCCGGAAGCAAGAAGCGCGCTTATAGAGCGAAATCTGAGACTGGTTGTTTACATAGCAAGAAGGTTTGAAAACACGGGTATAAATATCGAAGATCTTATTTCTATCGGAACAATAGGACTTATCAAATCCATAAACACTTTCGACGGCGGAAAAAACATAAAACTCGCAACCTACGCATCCAGATGCATTGAAAATGAAATTCTGATGTTCCTTAGAAAGACAGGCGCACAAAAGCTGGAGATATCCTTTGATGAACCCCTTAATACGGATTGGGACGGAAATGAACTGCTGCTCTCGGAGATACTGGGGACAGACGCGGATATGATTATACGGCCTCTTGAAGATAATGCCGATAAAGAGCTGCTCGTACAGGCGCTGGCAAGGCTGACGGAGAGAGAACAGAGCATAATCATAATGCGGTTCGGACTTGGGGGAGCGCATGAACTGACGCAAAAAGAGGTTGCTGACAGCATGGGAATATCGCAAAGCTATATATCGCGTCTCGAAAAAAGAATCATAACGAGACTCAGGCGAGAGATGATAAAGTCAATGGCAACATAAAAATACCGGACGTTTATTATAAGCATTTAACATTTGATATAGATCGCGGTTTCGGGAAGCGTCGAGGCGATTTGTAATGTAAGTCTCCAAAATTAACAGAATAACCGGACTTAGCCGGATAAAATCGGAAATAACGACAGGTATCAAATTACCTCCCTGAGGAAATACTGACCGTGTAATACGGAATGTGTTTCACGGGGAGGCTTTGCGATGCAGGGAAAAGTCGAACTCAGCGGAGTGAACACTTCGCGCTTAAAGGTCCTTAAAAACGAGGAGACCGTAGAACTGTTAAAGCGGAGCAAAGCAGGGGATAAAAAGGCAAGAGATGAGCTTATCTCCGGAAATCTGCGCCTCGTGCTCTCGGTAATACAAAAATTTGTAGGGCGCGGAGAGCATGCCGACGATCTTTTCCAGGTAGGCTGTGTAGGACTTATAAAAGCTATCGACAACTTTGATCTTTCGCTGAATGTAAGGTTCAGTACCTACGGTGTACCTATGATTATCGGTGAAATAAGAAGATACCTTCGAGACAACAGCTCAATACGCGTATCAAGAAGCATGCGCGATACGGCATATCGCGTGCTTCAGGCAAAAGAGCGTTTTACGGGAGAGCATCAGCGCGAGCCGAGCGTAGAAGAAATAGCACAGATGTTGGATATAAAAAGAGAGGATGTAGTCTTCGCGACCGAGGCCGTGATGGAGCCTGTTTCTCTTTATGAGCCTGTATACAGCGACGGAAGTGATACAATATGTGTTATGGATCAGGTGAGCGACACGAAAAACACGGACGACAGCTGGCTTGAAAAGCTATCGCTGACCGAAGCGGTGTCCCATCTCGGGAACCGTGAAAAGCAGATACTTGCTTTGCGTTTTTATGAGGGAAAGACTCAGATGGAGGTTTCATCGGAGATAGGAATAAGCCAGGCACAGGTTTCGCGCCTGGAAAAAAACGCGATCAACCAGATAAAAAAGTATATATGACTTTGAGTATTCGGCGCATTTATCCGATACGCTTTACAAAAGGAGCGGAATAGAATAAAATCAGAGTACCGGTGCCAACTTCCTTTAAATTATATAGGGAATGATTAAGTTGAATAACAATAGACAAAATTACACCATGCTCTGTGATTATTATGAGCTTACCATGGCTAACGGCTATTACGAAAGCGGAATGAGCGACCGCATTTCCTATTTTGATATGTTTTTCCGTACGGTTCCCGACGGGGGCGGCTTCGCGATAGCCGCCGGACTTGAGCAGATTGTCGAATACATACAGAACCTGCACTTTTCGCAAAATGATATTGAATTTTTGCGTTCCAAAGGAATATTCAGCGAGAAGTTCCTGCGGCATCTTAAAGATTTCGAATTTACAGGTGATATATACGCCGTACCCGAAGGTACTCCCGTATTTCCTAGCGAGCCACTGCTTACCGTGCGCGCTCCCGCCGTGCAAGCTCAGTTCATCGAAACATTTCTCCTTCTTACGATAAACCATCAGTCAATGATAGCGACAAAAGCAAACAGAATAGTCCGCGCGGCTCAAGGCCGGGCAGTGGCCGAATTCGGATCCCGCAGGGCGCAGGGAGCCGACGGGGCTATTTTGGGAGCAAGGGCCGCGTATATAGGCGGATGCACAGCGACGGCATGTACAATCAGCGATCGGGATTACGGGATTCCCGCTACGGGTACTATGGCCCACTCATGGGTCCAGATGTTTGATTCGGAATATGAGGCGTTTAAGACTTATTGCGAAATTTATCCTAACAACACAACACTTCTGGTAGATACCTACAACACGCTTAAAAGCGGTGTACCGAACGCTATACGCGCTTATAAAGAGGTTCTAGAGCCGAAGGGCGTTAGAAATTTCGGCGTTCGGCTTGATTCGGGTGACATCGCCTATCTAACAAAGAATGTCAGAAAGATGCTCGATGACGCAGGACTGGATTTCGCGAAGATCACCGTATCAAATTCGCTCGACGAGAGTCTCATACAGGATGTGCTTTATCAGGGAGCGCAGGTTGATTCCTTCGGAGTCGGCGAACGCCTTATAACCGCGAAAAGTGACCCTGTATTCGGAGGAGTTTACAAACTTGCCGCAATAGAAGATTCCGCCGGCAATATTATACCGAAAATCAAGATCAGCGAGAATCCGGAGAAAATAACAACACCGCACTTTAAAAAAATCTACAGAATATTTGAAAATAAAACCGGCCAGGCATACGCCGACTATCTGTGTGTGCATGACGAGGTGCCTGACTTCAGCGCGCCTCTGCTTCTTTTCGACCCCCTGATGACGTGGAAGCGGAGTATACAGAAGGACTACGTCGCAAAAGAACTGCTCGTCCCCATTTTCAAAGACGGAAAACTGGTATACGATCTGCCGGATATAAAAACCATAAGAGACTATTGCGCCGATCAGGTGGCGCTTCTTTGGGATACCGTAAAGCGCTTTGAAAATCCTCACCAATACTATGTTGACCTGTCGCCGAAGCTCTGGCAGATAAAACAGGATCTGCTCAAGCACAATGAATGCCGGTTTTGAATCGGAATAGATTTATAATCCGAGCATAAACATAGGTCGGGGAGGTTTGATACCCCCCCGACTTTCGCATCCGGAGGTGTGAGATGCGGCAATGCAGAATAGCCGAACTCAGAAACAGGGAAGTTATCAACATTACGGACGGAGCCCGTCTGGGTTTTGTGGAGGATGTTCTCATCGACATACAAAGCGGCAGCATAAAAGCATTGGTAGTGCCGGGACCACCCCGTATTTTCGGCCTGTTCGGGCGGGAAGATGACTATATTCTGCCTTGGGAAAACATATCACGCATGGGAGAGGACATAATCCTTGTTGAAGTAGTGGGAGAATATCGGCGCGGGAAAATAGAAAAACGAAAGAATATCATATAAGAAATAAAAATCAGCTTGCATACGGAAACATGTTATGTTATTATACTACGGCATTACGCACACCCGAGGACAATTAACTCCTGTGCCCCGCATAGCGGGGTGGGTTAAAAGGCTGATACGGGTGGAGGTAAAAACAAAATAGGAGGAATTATCATGGCAGTAGTATCAATGAAACAGCTCCTTGAAGCGGGCGTCCATTTCGGACATCAGACAAGGCGCTGGAATCCCAAAATGGCTCCGTACATTTATATGGAGCGCAACGGCATTTATATCATCGACCTGCAGAAGACGGTAAGAAAGCTTGAGGAGGCTTATAACTTTGTCAGGCAGCTTTCCGAAAACGGTCAGAACATCCTTTTCGTCGGCACAAAAAAACAGGCTCAGGACGCTGTGCGCGAAGAAGCCGAGAGAGTAGGCCAGTATTTTGTAAACGCCCGCTGGCTTGGCGGTATGCTTACGAACTTCAAAACAATGCGCACAAGAATAGACAGGCTCGCGCAGCTTCGTAAGATGCAGGAAGACGGAACATTCGACATGCTTCCGAAAAAAGAAGTCATAAAACTCACCGGAGAGATAGGAAAGCTTGAAAAATACCTCGGCGGAGTTAAGGATATGAAAAGACTTCCGGGGGCGCTGTTTATTATTGACCCGCGCAAGGAACGCAACGCAATCGCCGAAGCCCGCAAGCTCAATATTCCGATTGTCGCCATCGTGGATACCAACTGTGATCCGGATGAAATCGATTATATTATTCCCGGAAATGACGACGCGATCAGAGCTATCAGGCTGATATCCGCGACAATGGCCAATGCGGTACAGGAAGGCCGACAGGGTTCGGAAGAGACCGTCACGGCTGCCGAAGCGGCAGTTGAAACCGATGATGTTCAATGAGATACGAAAGGATGATATAAATGGCATATACAGCCGCTGATGTTAAAACGCTCCGCGAAATGACGGGCGTTGGCATGATGGATTGCAAAAAAGCTCTTGAAGCTTCCGACGGCGATATGGAAAAGGCTGTCGAGTTTCTTCGTGAGAAGGGACTCGCTGTCGCGCAGAAAAAATCGGGAAGGGCCGCGACGGAAGGTATCGCTTACGCTGCAGTTTATGACGGCATAGGAGTAGCGGTGGAAGTAAACGCCGAGTCCGACTTTGTCGCCGCTAACGAACTGTTTTCGGAATATGTGCATTCGGTAGCGGAGGTGGTAGCGAAGGATAACCCCTCTGATCTTGACGCTCTTTACGCATGCAAATATCCGGGCAGTGACAAGACTGTCCAGGAAGTCCAGAACGATAAAATCATGGTAATCGGCGAAAACATCAAGATTCGCCGTTTTACCCGTTATGATAGCGGTGTTTCCGTCCCCTATGTACACATGGGCGGTAAAATCGGTGTAATAGTCAATCTTGATACTTCCTGCGCGGCGGATAATGAGGTTGTTATTGAGTTGGGTAAAGATCTCGCCATGCAGGTTGCGGCTATGAATCCGACCTTTTTGGATAAAGCCGATGTCGACACGGCCACAATCGAAAAAGAAAAACAAATCCTTACAATTCAGGCCAAAGAAGATCCTAAAAACGCGAACAAGCCCGACAATATCATTGAGAAGATGGTTATGGGACGCATCAGCAAGTATTACAAGGAAAACTGCCTTCTTCAGCAGGATTACGTTAAAGGCGAGGCCGGAGAGTCTGTCGAAAAACATGTTTCCGACGTTGCCAAGGCAGCAGGTTGTACGATAAAGGTTGTCTCATTCACTCGTTATGAGAAGGGTGAGGGACTGGAAAAGGCAACTGCCGACCTTGCCGCAGATGTAGCGGCACTGGTTAAGTAATCATAAGATTCTTATATCGCCATAAAATAGCGGGCGACGCGCTCAGACCGCATCGCCCGCTTTTATTGTGTAAAAATCAGTAAGAATCTTTTCCGAAAAATGTCCGTACAGGCCCCTGATGGTAAAGGGAACCGAAAATTACAATTTTCCCGCTGATTCCTGCGCGGACAAGAGCAGTCCCGAGCGCTTCGGATATA
>JAAYBW010000284.1 GCA_012729975.1 Clostridiales bacterium | reverse complement strand
TAAGCCGCATAAGGTCAAATCGGTTTTTTATATGCGGTGTTCGGTATAAAAGGAGGACAGTTATGCGCGTTGATGTGCAATGCCACGTATTTCCCGACGTAGTGGGCAAATATATGCTCGCGAATTCGTTTCCCAGGTGCGTGCGTCTGGAAGACGGATATATGTTTGAGTTCGGTTCACAAAAGCTGATAATACCCGATTTTCAGTATAAACCGGAGACCCTTATTCAAATGATGGATAAGGGAGCGGTGAACATATCGGTGATCAGCTCAAATATTCCCGATCCGGGCTTTCTGCCTCCGGATAAGGCGGCGGCGTTATGCACGCAGGTCAATGAAGCGGTTAAGGCAATTGCGGGCAGATATCCGGATAGATTCGCCGCTCTCGGGTTTATCCCGTGGAACAATCCGGAGGCCTCGCTTGAGGAAATCGGCAGAGTGAAGGCGTTTGGAATGAAGGGCATTATGCTCTTTACCCGCAACGGCGATCTGCAGGTTGATGATAAGCGCCTTGAGCCTGTATATGATAAATGTGAAAAAGAAGGTCTTCCGCTCTTCCTTCATCCTACGATACCTATGTGGCATGAAGCCATCGGCGAATACGGAATGGTGACAACGGCCTCCTTTGTTATGGACACCGCGTTCGCGTTTATGCGCCTGTGCCATAGCGGTGTTCTCGACAGGCACCTTGAGCTGAAGGTCGTCATTCCCCACGCCGGCGGTGTTTTGCCGATCCTGGACGGCCGTCTGAGCTATACGCCGCCTGCCGCCCGGCATTTTATCGATCCGAATAAGAGAACGGTAATTGAAACGCTGTTCAGTGAGCAGACCTGGTTTGACCTGGCGAATCCTTCAAAGAATGTTCTGAAGTATTTTAAAAGCTATATCGGACTGGATCGCGCCATGTACGGAACAGATTATCCGTTCGTTAATCAGGAGGATATGAGCGCGATCATCGATGAAATGGACTTCACCGAGGAGGAGAAGGAACGAGTCAATTGGAAAAACGCCGATCGTCTGTTTAAGCTGGGTCTTTCAGTATAATCTGTATGCGGTTGTAAACACCGCGTAAAACCGATACACAATAAGGAATCGACCGAGGCATAGCGAAATGCCCCGGTCGGTTTTTTTAAACGACATTTTCTTAACGGTAAACGGTATTACTCGGCGCAGATAATCTCGCCGGTCCCGGCGCGGCGTCTGTAGCGGCGCAGGAAGCTGTAGGCAATGTCGCCGTAGCCGGGCCAGAGAGAGTGCTGCAGATACTCGGTTACGTTAAGGCCCATCATCGGCACACCCTTATCGTTTTTAATAAGCCATTCAAAGTTGCGCCACTCGCCGTTTATCACGGTCAGCCTGAAGGAATCGAAGGAGCGTCCGATCATAGGATACCGGGCATAGTCAAACTTCTCAACCGGCGCGATGCCGTTGAACCCGCAGTAGGTTTGCAGGCAGGCCAGCCCGCCTTCGTTAAGGTGACCGTTCCCGACGTCCCACGCGGCAAAGTCGTAGGTTGAGGAAATCAGCATGACGGGCAGGTCATACTTTTCATAAAGCGCACGGGCGCTGTCGGGCAGGTCGCGCAGAGGCATCGCCATGGGCGCCGCCGCCGCGAAAATCTCCGGATGCGCGGCTATGCAGTTGTAAGTCGCCTGACCGCCCATGGAATAGCCGGTTACGTACACCCGCTCGGGATCCAGCGCGGGGTACTTGTCGAGCATATATTTCACCAGAAGCGGGAACGCCTCGCCTGCGATTGAGGTTATGCCGCTGTGCATCGGCGCGACCACCGCGAAGCCCTCGCGCGCGGCGGTGAGCAGAATACCGGTCTCGTCCAGGAACATCAGATGGTCGTCACCGCCGCCGTGGTTGGCGAGCAGCAGGGGAACGCTGTGCTCGGGAGCGGTGTTGCTCAGCACCGTCGGAGGAACTGCCTCATACCAGGTGTCGAGGTAAGCGCCTTCCTCGGACATAAAGCCGCCGCCCGAGGCCTTGATATGACTGAAGCGCTCGCCGTCGTACATAAATGTGACCTGCAAATCGCCCACCGCGGTTTTTCCGCCAAATATCGGGTTGCGCGCGGAGAGCGCGAAGAGAGAAATCGGGGGAGCGGGAACGTAGCCCTGATATGGGCCGGTTACGGCGGGCTCAAGATACTTTGTGCTCACGTTGGCAGAGCGCTGCAGGTACATGAACACTTCGCGGAAGGCCTTAACCATCCACTTGCCCGCGTTGCCCTCGTAATCCGTGGCCGCGCAGACCTTGCGGAGGGGAACGCCGCTGTTATAGAATTCCGCAACTCCGCCGTCAAAGGAGTAGGCATCGGTGCCGTTTGCCTCGCGGAACTTGCGCACGGCGGTGTCGGAGCCGTTGACGATATAGGCGGGAACATACTGGCTGACCTTAACTTCTTCCGACATCCCGCCGCCGTAGGTGAAGTAGCCCGCCGCGCGGCCGATCAGCTCGTCACGGGAGCCGGCGATGAAGTTATTCATAAAGTCAGCGCCTGCGCCCTCGCCGAACATATAGATCTTGCCGTAGCCGCCGCAGTACTCGCTTTCAGCGGGGCAGCAGCGCTTGCCGTCAACCTCCACGTAGGCCTTTTGAGTGTATAGAGCGTTGTGAAGCGTATAGCAGCGCTGCAAATAGCTTTCGCTGTAGCCCGCATCCTTTTCGGGCATCTCCAGCAGTATAGTGCCGACGGCCTCGTTAATGATATCGATGAGGCCGAGACCTTGAAGGTAAGCGTAGGCTTCCACCTTGGTCTCATAGCGTTTGTCCGAGAAAACGATGAATGAGGTGTTGTTGCGCGCGGCGGTCTCGCCGCCGTAGAGTTCAGGGGATCGGTAGATGTACACAAGACCCTGCGGAAAATCCATCAGCTTGGGGTTGGCGATACGGGGCATACGAAAGTTGCCGGTGAGCGCCGCCGTAGCCGCCGGGGCATTCGCGCATACCTCACCGAGCGTTTCGAATGTCGCAGAGTTTCCCTGCCGGTTATAATACTTTAGCATGATATTCCCCCTATATTTTCGCTTTATTTGCGCAATTGATTTGCCGACTTTACATTTTTACCGGTAGTTTTCGTATACCTGCCGGATAAGAACTCTTAAAACCGCGGCGTCAACAGGCTTGAGCGCGCAGCTGACAAAGGGGTTGTGCGCAATGGCCCCCTCCGCGCAATTCATGGCATCCTCCGGGGATATACCCTGCTCCGACAGGGACTTTATTCCGAGCTTTTTCATCAGGCGGCGTACATGAGCCGCGGCGAGCTCGCCCGCCTCGACAGACGTGGCTCCCACGGGAACAGCCGCGCCGAGAGCGCCCGCCATTTTATATGTCCTCTCCGGGGCCACGTCGGAAGAGAACCTGATCACCTCCGGTATGGTCAGCGCGCAGACAGCACCGTGAGGAATGTGGAAAACACTGCCGAGCTCATGGGCAATAGCATGGCCGAAATGTAAAAACGCGTCATTAAACGCCATGCCGGCCAAATTGCTGGCCAGGCTCAGGTTTGTCCTGGCTTCAAGGTCCCGGCCGTCCTCGCAGGCCTTCTCCAGATTGCCCGCGACAAGTCTCATGACCTCAAGCGTTAAAATGTCCGCCTTGGGATTGGTACAGTTAGTGGTATAGGCCTCGACCGCATGTGACAACGCGTCAAAGCCGGTTACGGCCGTAACGGCTTTCGGAACCGTTATTGTCAGCTCAGGGTCAACGATAGCCAAATCCGCCGCTCTTAAGACGGTGTCTTTTATATGGGTCTCTTCGTCATGTATAACTGCCATAAGCGATACCTCGGAGCCTGTGCCCGAGGTTGTAGGGATCAGAATAAGCGGCTTTGTCGTTTTAAAGCGGACGCCCTTGCCGATATAATACTGTCGGACCGGCAGCGGGTTTTCCACCAGCACCGAAGCGGCCTTCGCGGTGTCAAGCGTACTGCCTCCGCCAACGCCGATAACGATATCGACCTTTTCATCCTGTCCGAGCTTGCCGGCACGGTCAACAATACTATCCGGCGCGTCAGGCAGTACTTCATCAAACGTTATAACAGCTATCCCGGCGTCGGATAAGGCTCTTACGATCCTGTCCGATATCCCGGCCGCCTTCACCCCGCTGTCATAAATACAAAGGGCCTTCGTACCGCCGTGTTCTTTAACTTTTTCGGCCAGCAGGTTAACCGCGCCCACCCCGAAAACGACAGGACACAGCTGTCTGTATGTGCTGATCATTGTGTTTCCTCCCTAAAGGCTTTAGATTATTCCGTTCAGACGACAGCCTGCCTTGCATCAGGTATAATTTCTGATCCGATTATTTAACGTCTTTTTTAAAGTATTCAATTGCCATTATAATCACGCCTAAAGCTAATACAATGCTCGAAAAGACTAATAGCGAGGTCATATTAAGCTCTGAAACAGTCGTTAAGAAACGACCGGGCGGGGTGCTCCAGCCTGAAACCATATTGTTCGCGGAAGTGATGAAAACCGCTAAATTGCCCAAAGTGCCGATCAGAGACAAAAAACCGCCTATAATAACTCTCTTCATTTATAATTCCTCACAAATACTTATTTCCCGATATCCGGGGCTATAAATTATGGCTTATCATACTGCTGCTACATAAAATATCAGGCTTATACCTGCCGATCACTTCTCCGCTCTGAAGAATATGACCCGACATGGCCTTCATCAGATCGGTTTTTCTTGAGGTAACAGGCAAATCCAAAATGCAATCAAGCCCGAAAACCGTAAAGCGATACCTGTGCGCACTTTTGATAAAGGGCGGCTGCTTCGGCCCGCGGTATCTGTTTTTGCCGTAAGCGACGCCCTGCCTTGCTCCGTTTGGGCACTGCGCTCCATAGGGAATGCCCTCCGGTATCTCTTTAACGGGAGGAAGATTCCATATGAGCCAGTGGTTATATGTGCCGACAAGCGGAATGTCTAAATCGTCCATAACGACCGCGAGGCTCTTTGTCTCATTCATAAGGCCGTCGATGAGAAGCCGCGGTGATATATCTTCGCCGAACCCCGTATGCTTTTTCGGAATCTCCCCTTGCCCGCCGAATGATGGGCAGCTTATTTTAAGAGACACTATCGGCTTTTCCATTGTTTTCTCCATGTCCGGTTTTATCGGATCAGTCTGAATTGGTCCGCATGGGATATCGGAACACCGGTGTGTTGTCCGCAAGGGATCTATAGCAGAAGCAGCCGTCCTCCACCGTCGAGCAAAGCCCCGCGCGAACGATGACCGACGCTTCAAAGCGCGTCAGCTCGATGTTTTCAAGCAGCAGCCTGCCTTCGCTGTCAAACAGAGCGTAACGCCCGTCTTCGTTTTCGCCGCCGCGATAAAACCCGTAGAAATAAGTCTCGCCGGTTACCTTGTCGGCGATGGGATCGAGGTAATTGCATCCCTCTATCACCGGCGGTTCGGGCGTATCGTCAACGATCGCCGCGTAGTCTATCTCGCTCGCGTAGCCCTCCGGCGGCGTATCCGTGACAGTCCCGCTCGTAAAATCAAGATAGAGGCGGATACCTTGCTCCCGATATTCGGCGTTGAAAGTATAGGACGTGACATACCCCACCTTGTCGTCTGTCCAGTTTATAAAGGGGCCGCCTTCCTCGCCCCAGGTGAAATTCTCACCGAGCCGGGATGTGAACAGGGCGGCTTCGAAGTGGGTTATGATCTCTCCGTCCGCGTTCCACAGGTCAAGCGCTCCGTTGCCCGCGGCAGTCATCAGCAGTCCGCGGCCGCTGCCGACATAATAGCTGTCTTTCAGCTCATGAGCCCAGCGCCCGTCCGGAGCGGCAAGCGTGCGTGAAAACGTCCCGCCCGCGAAAGTGTCCCCGCCGCTGACACCCGCGGGGTCACCGCGGTAGAGTAAAAGAAAGTCATCATGAAAAACGATTCGGGCGTACACGGGATCGCTCACAAGCTCGCCCCTGCTCGTAACAAGGCCGTATAGGGGCAGGGCGTCGATCACATACATTTCCATCGTGGAATACTTCCCGATGTAGGGCAGCAGCGCGCCATAGTCGCCGCGCGCCTCAAATAAGCCGTCCGCGCCGTATCCCGCGTGATAGGTATAGATCGGCTGCACCGGCTTATAGGGGGTGAGCTTTGACCAGTCGGTGTAGACAAAAGACGGCGGGTCTGGCTCGACCTGCGGCTCCGCCCGTATCACGCAGCCGGCAAGAACCGGCACCAGCAGCAGCGCCGCGATCAGTTTTTTCACGAAGCACCGCCTACGTCCATGATGCTCACATAGCCCTCGCGCGCGACGAGCTTTTGTCCTTCGGTGCTCATGATCCAGTCATAGAGTATCTTTGCGGGCGCGTCGTCGGGAAGGCCTGCCGCTATAACGACATAGGAATCGTTGATGAACGGATATTCACGCGTGCGGATCGTCTCCGCGCTCGGCTGCACGCCGTCTACCGCAATCATTTTAAGACCGTCCGCCATCTTCATATCATGCGCATAGTAATAGACGGTATAGCCGATAGCGGCGGCGGTGTCATTGTAGGAGGCGACGACCTCGACAAGGTCTCCCATCGCGCCGCTGACATATTCCGCGGGAGCTTCCATCATAGGTATATCGCCCATAACAAGATTTTTCATCGCAGTCTGGCTCCCGGCTTCCTCGTTGCGCTGGAAGGGGATTATGTCCACATTGTTGCCGCCGACTTCGCTCCAGTTGGTGATCTTGCCGCTGTATATACCCTGTATCTGCTCGGTGGTAAGGTTATCTACAGGGTTATTCTCATTGACGATAAACACAAGCCCGTCCACGGCAAATACGGATATCTCCCACTCAAAGTTAAGCTCGCTTTTTTCCTCGTAGATACCCTCGGGCGGAGCGCCGGAAATAAGCAGATCAGCCTGCCCGGTCATCAGTTCGCGATAGGACTGCGTGGTGCGGGAGAAGTTTATAAGATCGGCGACCTCCTCGCGCGTCTGACCGAGAAGGACGCTTGCGATCGCTTGCCCGAGCGGCACCATGGCGGTCGAGCCGTTTAGCCGCGGGAAATTCTCGCGAGTGAAAACAAACTGCTCTATCGGCGGCGTGTTTGAAACTTCCGCTTGCCGGGCGGTATTTTCGCAGGCGGCAAGACTTATCAGGAGTATGATGAGAAATGCGCACGCGATCGGTCTTTTCATGCTGTCGCCCTCCTACAGCTTCCGATTCTGAGTTCAATCTTCTTCCATTTAATTCTACCACAATAACCGCGGGAGAAAAAGCTCCATTGTATATGCCGGTAAGTAAATCGTTTTACCGTCCGCTTATCAGGCGGCCAAGAACCGCGTAGGCGCAATGGGTCCAGCTGCAGCCGAAATATCTGCCTTCACCGGTCTTGGAGTCGATGAAGAACGGGAAGTCTTTCTCACTGAGAGCTTTCATATAATTTTCCGCCGCTTTTCGCGCGAAATCGCGATGCTCCGTGTCCCACAAGCCCGTGACTATGTACATCATGACGGGCGGCAGAACGCAGCCTCGCCCCCAGCCGAAGGGGTCAAAGAGCTCGCTCGTCTTTTTTTCCGAGGCTATGCCCCAGGGGCTGAAAAAGGTTTCCGTATCAGACAGATCCGCAACCAGCTTATCCAATATCTCTTCAGGCAGTCTGCTGCCCAGAATAACCGGCATATAGTTCACAACACTGTCGGAATAGATCTTTTCGCCCGTTTCGGGCACGAGTGCCGCGAAACGTTCGCCGTCCCACAGGATATCGATCAGGTTTTGCTGAAGTTCCTTTGATTTGCGCAGCCAGGCGGCCGATTCCGTTTCGGGCTTGCCTAACAGCTCGCCCAGCCTGCCCACCGCTTCAAACAGAAGCGTAAGATAAGCGGCGATATCCGGTGAGGTAATTTCAACATGCTTTATCCATAGGGAGCAGTCGTCCAGACCTGTCTCGTCACTGTGATACAGAGTCGGCAGCCCGTCCGAGTCCTCGTCACGATAGGTCATAAACCAGTCGGCCCATCTGCCCATGCCGGAATACAGCAATTCCAGCCTGTCCCGTGAGCAAGCTCCGAGCAGATCATTGCGCTTCATTATCTCCAGCAGCGCCCAGCCGTGCATAGGCGGTTTGACCATCAGTGATTCATACCGCGCATCGTCATACATATCGGGGAGTTGGCCGAGAGGGCTTATCCTGCCGATGGGGTTTAAAAGAAGATCGACCGCGAGATCCGTATGCTCCTGCAGCGCAACGGCATTTTGACACATCTGCCACTGTGAAGCCATATCTCTTGAAAACATCAGTATAGAGGTGTATTTTACGGTATCACATGGGGACATAAGATAAGACCACAGCAGATATTCCGATTCTTCGCGGGTCTGCTCAAACGGTTCGGGAAACGCGGGCAGAAGCTCAATAAACTCGTCCCAATCCGCCTGCATGGAGGCCTTCGCCTCGGCGTAAGAGGGATATGTAT
Organism: Clostridiales bacterium; assembly: GCA_012729975.1. Lineage (GTDB taxonomy): Bacteria > Bacillota > Clostridia > Oscillospirales > Oscillospiraceae > JAAYBW01. Next base: position 2,547 of record JAAYBW010000284.1, on the reverse strand, counting down.
CGCGTACGACGCCTCCGAATGCGGATTCTTCCATTACAAGCGTAAACCTGCCGTCCGGTCCCGGACGTGTCTGACCGTAAACTTTGCCGCTTGAGAGCTCTTTGAGATTCCAGGGCGTCACACCGTCGTTAAAATCGAACGACGAGCCGTTAAGACCCTTGAAAATAACGGAGCAGGCCAGTCGGAAGAGCGCTTCCCATGCGCCGTTTTTACGACGGTGTACGGTCTCGTGCTTGACCATATTTTTCTCAAACCGGAGCCCCATGCCCGGGTCTCCTTCCGCGATGATCGTGGCGGTATCCGCAAATGTGAACCGTACATTTCCGTGGACGGTCCTGAGCGTCAGCTCGGAAGGATACATTTCAAATGTATTCTCAACCTTTTCCCCGTTGTAGGTAGCGAAGATATTAATCAGCTGTCTTCCCGCCGGCGCGCCCGCCGCCATTCCGCGCAGTGTGCCCAGATGAAAGGGGGTCTCGGTCCCCAGCATTACCGAGTTGTAAAGTCCGAACCACGCTCCCCGGCGCTTGAACACTTTTTTTTCGATACTTACCGGTTTATTATGCGCTGCCATATACGTCACTCCTTAAATATAATAGTAACACACGCGCGTGCCCTGTCGGTGTACGGCTCCTGCGCGCCTTTTTGCTCTTGACGTGCATGAACTTATTTTAACAGATCGTTCGGCAATGAAGTCCAATCATTAATAATTAATATTTGAACAAGCATCGTCGGTCTCCCCTTAAAAAGAAAATTCTTATTATACTTTATTCCGCATAATCTCTAATTACAAGCATACTCTTTAAAATCTAAGCGCGAATATGGGGAGCAGCGCTTATTCGGAGAAATCGGTGAGAATCCGGCACAAGACCGGTACAAAAATTAACCCGATAAATTATAGAATTGCCTTGTTTACAGGTTTTTATGGCATGAAATAAGAACGCCGATGTCGATATTTATCGTATCAACACGAGCGTTCTTATATAGTATCCGTATCCCGGCTGCCGGGAAGGCAGTATTTCATATGCTTGTTTTCCACCAGGGATGTGGTATAATGTGGAACAAAGGCGCAAACGGTTTTCTTCTTATATCTAAAATACTTAAAAATGAGGCTGAAACAGGACCTTGGGCCCTTGATTAATACTCATAATTAAATTCTGGGGAGGTACTAAATGAAACGTATTTCAGACCCGGTCCTGATCATTGTTCTACTCGTCCTTTCGCTTGCGGGCTGCACCGCGAAAAAGCCCGCGGAAAAGCTGTACGTCTTCTCGCATGAACGCGAGGAGGTGTGGCTCGTCGGCGCGGAGGGCGCGGAAAAGATTTTTGATGTGCCGGAGGATGCGCTCTCGGCCGATATTTCGGGCAGTACACTCTGGTACGCAAACGGGACAACACTCGCGCGGCTCGGCCTCGCCGACGGCTCGCGCGCGGAATACGCTTTACCCGGGAACAACGGTGTCGGCTATTTTATGGTCGCGGCGGAAAACGAGGCTTTTATCGCGCTCACAGCAGGGAAGACCGGCAACTTCGATACCGGAGACATTTATCGCGTCGGTGAAAGCGGCGCGGAGCGCGTCACGAGCGGAAATGTATTGACTCCGAATGTTCCGTTCGCCGTCGACGGCGGCTCCGTATACTATTTGACCGGCGACTTAAAGCTCATGCGAGAGGACGCGGACGGGAAGCTGACCGAGTTTGAGCGCCCTGCTTTCCCGATCACCTGCCTGAGCGTCGACGGCGGGCGCGTCTACGCGAGTTGGGCCGCCGACTGCCGGAGTTATGACGCCGCGACCGGCGGCGACGAGAGGTTCGAGACTGCGTTCGGCTCCGTCTCCCAGGAACAAGGCGCAATAACGGCCGACGAAGACAGCCTCTCCTTTGCCGTGGCGCATAACGGCTGGCTCTACTATCCTGTGGCAAATACCGAAAACAAGGGTTCTGACGACGTGTACCGGTTTATGGCGAGGCGAATCTCGGATGGGAAGACCGTCGAATACGCTGTCGTCGGCGAGGTATTTGTCTATTCATTCGACAACGTCGTGACCTTCGGGGAGCAGGGCTTCGTCTTCGACGACGGTTATCAGAGGGATACATTCAGGTATTTCCCGTATTATCAGGGGAAATAACAGACGGAACAGACCGGTAGTCATTCTTCAGATGCCGATCCGACCGGAGTATACACACATATATATGGAGATATTTAAATTTGAGAATCGTATTTAAGAGAGTCAGTAAATTCTTTTACATAAAAATGCCTTTCATTAGTCTTGCCGGTATGCTGTTATCCTGGTTAGTGTATTTGATTGCACCTAGAAATGGCGGCATCGATGATCTTGCAGGCAATTACTGGTCGATAATAAATTGCTGCATTTGGTTATTTGTGATTTGTGGGTGCACTTTTATTCTGAGTTTTATTTCTAATATGATTTTCAGACCGTTACCCCAAAAAAGAAGAATGATAAGTGTAGCGAGTAGGGTAATTCTTTCGGTGTTTATTTTGATTATATCTTTGGGAGCTTGCTGGTTTTCCGCATTTATTTTTTC
>JAAYBW010000042.1 GCA_012729975.1 Clostridiales bacterium | reverse complement strand
TTCGGCACTGCTTTTTGGCAAACAAAGGACTATAAAATCACAGGGCCTGTTGTCCATTCCTCACCGCCCGCTCTTGCGCTGCGCTCAGGCCTGCCCAAAACCCAAAGATCCGTAGCTCTTACCTCCATGAGAAAATCGCCGAGTGCCGCTCCGGAAAGCTTTTTTGCCGCAGCCGGTTTTGTTATTACGGGAAAATCTTTGTCAATACGCCTTAATATTTCTCTTCCGCCCGGCCCGCAGGCAAGGACTCGCGCGTACAGAGGCTTTTCGCGTTTTATGTCAACCGATATCCCGAGAAACGCGCACATCACCATTCGTCGGATGCGTGACATGGCGTATCTTTTTGTTTTGACTTCGGCATACAGTTCCTCAAGTGACGAGGCTTTGCGCGCAATGTTCATAAGCCGCTGCCCGAGACCCTCCGTTGAATCCGGCAAAGCCGCGAATTCTTCCCGGGACATCGAACGAAGGCGTGAGAGCACCGCTATCTCCAAAGCATCGGCAGAAACCGGAGCTCTTCCGGCTTTAACGGCGTCTGAATATAATTCCTCGGCTGCTGCGGGAACATATCCGGCTATGCTCTGTCCCCTTCGCAGCTTTGCTCTGAGTGCGGAAGCCGAAGGGTATGCCCTGTCCGCGGAAAAAGCATCGTGACCCGCACCCTCCCTTGTTACCGTGACAGGCAATATATTGCTTTTAAGTCGAATCAGCGCTTTTATGTACTGAACTCCCAGAAGGTTGTTGGGCGAAGCCAATACGGACAAGTCTTTTCCCGATAATCTTTCAGCCGCTTTCTGCACCGCGGCGGCGTAAGAAATACCGCGGGTCATTTCCTCGCGCAGCAATGCTCCGAGCTCCGGTGATGTAAGAGCCTGAGCCGCCGCCTGAAGCTTTCCTATATCGCCCGATTCACTCCCGAATGATATACGATCAACACAGCCGAGTGACTCGAAAATCGAAGCGGCTGCAAACGCAAAGCCTTCAGCGGATGACAGCGCGTGAGCGGCCGGGATCTCCAGAACAAGATCGGCGCCGCAAATTAATGCCGCATGCGCTCGCACATGCTTCGGCAGACAAGCCGGCTCTCCCCGCTGAGTAAAGCTGCCGCTCATCGCGCATACTATGCCGCAGTCATGTCCGAGGATTTCTCTCGTTTTCCTTATATGCAGCTCGTGACCGTTGTGAAACGGATCATATTCGGCCGCAATGCCCGCTATATGCATCAATACCTCCCGTGTTTCCTCTCGCCGGTAATCTCACGGTAAGCTCCCGCATGCTTACCCCTCTTTTTCCTGTCTGCTTGTGTGCGCGCCTTAAAACATTTTTCCGCATTACAGCGCATAATACCGCATAAACCGACAAACTATTTAAAAAGGGCTTGTTCTCCGTTTGTATTTGGTATAGTATTATAGGGTTATATTGTATTGTTATATTATCTTTTTCCGAAGATATTATCAAGTTTAATTGAAAGGGTTCACAAATTATGAAAGTTTTAGTTATTAACGCGGGCAGCTCCTCCCTGAAATATCAGCTATTCGACATGGATGACGAGTCCGTACTTGCCAAAGGCAACTGCGAGCGCATAGGCGCGCACAATTCCGTCCTCACTCACAAGCCCACCGGCGGCGACACTGTAGAGCATATGGAGTATATGAAGGATCACATGGCCGCTATAAATCTCGTATTCAAGGCTTTAACCGCCGAAGAGGGCGGAGTTATCAAAGATATGTCCGAAATTCAGGCGGTCGGCCACAGGGTGCTGCACGGCGGAGAAAAACTTTATGAATCAACAATGGTTACGGACGATGTTGAGGCAACCATTAAAAAGCATACCCCTCTCGGCCCCCTGCATAATCCCGCGAATCTTGCAGGTATCCGCGCCTGCCGCCAGATTATGCCGCATGTACCGCAGGTAGCCGTGTTTGACACCGGCTTTCATCATACGATGCCTGAAAAGGCCTTTATGTACGCTTTACCGTATGAATACTATACGGATCATATGGTCCGCCGCTACGGTTTCCACGGAACCTCTCACCGCTACGTTTCCGCCGAAGCCGCAAGATACCTGGGCAGGACCGGAGATCCCGATTTTAAAGTAGTAACCTGCCATCTCGGAAACGGCTCCTCTTTCGCCGCGGTAAAGGGCGGTGTATGCATAGACACTTCCATGGGTCTCACGCCTCTTGAGGGCATACCGATGGGTACGCGATGCGGGAGCATCGATCCGGCGATAATAGAATACGTCATGGGCGTAGAGAACCTCGACATCCACGAGATGCTTACCGTACTTAATAAAAAGTCAGGCGTTCTGGGCATTTCGGGTATCGGTTCCGATTTCAGGGATCTTTGGATCGCGGCGGAAGAAGGAAACAACCGCGCTAAACTGGCACTGGATATGTTCTGCTATTCGGGCGGAAAATACATCGCCTCTTACGCCGCCGCGATGAACGGAATGGATGCCATCGTATTCACCGCCGGCATCGGCGAAAACGACTGGGATGTTCGCTCAGGCATGTGTGAATACCTGACTTTCCTGGGCGTGCGTATCAATCTTGAAAAAAATAAAGTCAAGGCCCGCAGCATACTTGACGTAACCGGCGAGGGCTCAACGGTTAAAGTGCTCGTAATACCCACAAACGAGGAACTGGTCATAGCCCGCGATACCCGCGACATAGTTGCCGCAAACTAAAAATTCCCCATACTCAACCTATTGACAGGCCGGGTACCCGGTGATATACTTTCAAAGCCGCTTTTCAGGGGCATATAAGTAAAGCGCTCTTCTACGCGTTTTCGCCCCCTTAGCGAGACTGTATCAAGGAAGGTAGAATAATTTGCTGCACGCGATAATCGAAACGGGCGGAAAGCAGTACAGAGTTGCCGAGGGCGACGTTGTCTTTATTGAAAAGATAGACGCCGCGGCCGGTGACGAAGTAACTTTCAGCAGGGTCCTTGCCCTTATCAATGACACGGATTCCAGATTCGGCACACCGCTGCTCGACGGAGCGACGGTCACCGCAAAGATTATAAAAAACGGCAAGGGCAAAAAAGTACACATTTTCAAGTATAAGGCGAAGAAGAACGAGCGCAGGCGTCAGGGACACAGGCAGCCCTATACGCAGATTCAGATTGAGACAATCGCAGGCTGACTTCTTCGCGTGATGCGCCTTATTTGATTTTTGGAGGTGTAACAGATGGCACATAAAAAAGGAATGGGCTCCACCAGAAACGGACGCGACAGCAAATCCAAGCGTCTGGGCCCGAAAAGAGCGGACGGCCAGTTCGTTCTTGCAGGAAACATACTGGTGACACAGCGCGGTACCAAGATTCATCCCGGCCTGAATGTCGCGCGCGCGAGCAACGATTCGCTCTTTGCTCTCAAGGACGGCACCGTCCGGTTTGAGCGGCTCGGAAAGGATCGCAAGAAAGTGTCCGTATACGAGGGGCAAGCCGAATAATAACCGAAGGCCGGCAGCATATTGCCGGCCTTTAAATTTATCGGTGCGTAAAAAGAGAGCGGGAGGCACGGCATGTTTGTAGACAAAGCGGATATATCGGTTGCGGCAGGCAGCGGCGGAAACGGAGCGGTTTCTTTCCACAGGGAAAAATATGTCGCGGCCGGAGGGCCCGACGGCGGCGACGGCGGGCGCGGAGGGAACATTGTCCTGAAAGCTGATGCCAACATGTCAACGCTGATGGATTTCCGTTATAAGAGAAAGTATAAAGCGGCGAGCGGCGCCGACGGAAGCGGCAACCAAAAAACGGGACGCGACGGCGATGATCTCGTTATACGGGTTCCGCTGGGCACACTGGTTCGCGATAAGGATACCGGAGCCATTATCAAGGACATTTCGGACACTGAGCCCTTTATTCTTGCCGCCGGCGGACGCGGAGGATGGGGCAACAAGCATTTTGCCACACCTGTCCGTCAGGCTCCCCGATTTGCCAGACCGGGTCTGCCGGGTCAGCGGCGAGATGTTGTTTTGGAATTGAAGCTTCTTGCCGATGTGGGTCTTGCCGGTTTCCCCAATGTGGGTAAATCGACTCTTCTGGCTGCCATGTCAAAAGCTCATCCCAAGATTGCGAACTATCATTTCACAACGCTTTATCCTAATCTCGGCGTTGTCTATGTATCCGAAGACAGTTCATTCGTCATGGCGGATATTCCGGGTATAATCGAAGGAGCGAGCGAAGGCGCCGGTCTCGGCCACGATTTTCTCAGGCATATTGAAAGATGCCGTCTCATAGTCCATGTTATAGATGCGTCCGGCAGCGAAGGCCGCGACCCTATAGAGGATTATGAATCTATCAATACCGAGCTCGCCCGCTACGATGCCCGACTTGCGCAGCGCCCTCAGATAGTGGCCGCGAACAAATGTGACATCGTCTCGGATAAAAGCGCCCTGGAAACCCTGCGGCGGTACATGCAGGAACGAGGGATACCGTTTTATGAAATTTCAGCCGCTACCCACAGCGGCCTGGATCGGCTTCGCACCGCGATTTCATCACAGCTTTCGGTTTTGCCTCCGATCGGGGTATTTGAACCGGAGTATTCAGAGCCGTATCTCGGGCTGATATCACCTGATGACCTGACTATCGAGCAGGATGACGGAATCTGGTTTGTCGAGGGTTCATGGCTTGAGCGCCTTGTGTCCCGGGTAAACTTCGGCGACAGCGAATCGATGATGTATTTTGAGCGCGCTCTCAAGAGCAGCGGTCTTTATGACCGACTCGAGCAATCCGGGATAAAAGAGGGCGACACCGTCAGTATTGTCGGGATGGAGTTCGAATACAAGCGGTAACCATATCGCATATTTCTGATGGTATGGAGTATTATTATTTTTGAGGTTTTTATGACTGTGACTATCCGCAGTGCTTTTTCATCCGACGGCTACATCATCGATCAGAGCCTTACCAAGGAATTCCGCTACGGCTCCTTCAGCTCGCCATATAACGGCTGCGGCTGGATCGCGTGTTATAACCTGCTGCTTGCATCCGGCATAAAAACATCATGCGGCGAGGTAATTGCCGCGCTGACTCCTACACTGCAGCTTGGCGGACTTATAGGCACAAGAATGCGTCATGTCCAAGCCTACCTCCGATCTAAAGGCCTTAACGTTCAATTAACGAAAAAAAGTGCCGGGATTATAAGCGTTTGTGAAAAGGCTGACCACGGCATATTATGGTATTGGGACGGTCTCGAGCCGCACTTCATCGCTTTCACCCGCGTCGGAGACGGGACGTTTCGTTTTTTTAATGCCGTCGAAGGAGAGGAAAATCATATATCCGATATCCGATCCTTTTTGAAGAAGCATACTTTTGTGCCCTGCGTTCGCGTTTTAACCGTTATTAAGTGACTAAAAAAGCGAACCGGAGCCAGCCTTAAAGGGTTGGCTCCGGTTTTTTAAAGAAGGTTACTTAATGGTCTTCTCGTAAGAGTCGATCATCTTTTTAACCATCTGCCCGCCGATACTTCCGGCCTGTCTGCTT
>JAAYBW010000283.1 GCA_012729975.1 Clostridiales bacterium | reverse complement strand
TAGAGCGAAACTCTCGTTTATAACGGCGGTCGCCTTAGGGTCGACCGTTGTTGCGGCAATGTCTATATACGGAACGCGCAGCATATATTCGAGAGTTTTATACAGCTGAGCCTGGCTTATATAGCCCTGCTTGATAAGGAGCTCGCCCAGAGGCGAGTGTACTTTCTTTTGCATTTCAAGGGCTTCGTCAAGCTGTTCCGGTGTTATAAGCTCGGATTCTATGAGGATTTCGCCAAGTTTCATTCTGGTAGTACTCAAACGAATTCACATCCAATATATTTTTCTTTTGAAATGTTCCCGCGCGATGCTGTATAATCAGCGCAGGATTAAAAAGGGATGGTATATTTTATGGATCTGTTTTTTGCCGCGGCCGCCTTTATCCTGGGAACGGTTATAGGGAGCTATCTTAACGTGTGCATATACCGCATACCGCTCGGGATATCCACCGCCGAGGGCCGCTCGCACTGCACGGACTGCGGGAATACGATAGCCTGGTATGACCTTGTCCCCATACTCAGCTACATACTTCTGCGCGGCAAATGCCGCGCCTGCAAGGCGAAGATATCGCCGCGGTATATGACAGTTGAGCTTTTAACCGGCGTGTGCTTCCTGCTGGCCTTTATAGTATTCGGCCTGAGCTTGAGAACACCATTAACTTTCGTCGTGCTCGCGTGCCTGATCACCGCGGGTTTTATAGATGCGGAGCACAAGCTGCTTCCGGACCGATTCGCTGTAATAATATTCGCTATGGGGATTATAAACGTTTTCGTATCAGGAGAGGGGTATTTAAGCCATATAATAGGGCTGTTCGCCGTAAGCGTGCCTTTTTTCCTCATCGCGCTGCTCACGGGAGGCATGGGCGGAGGAGACGTTAAGCTCATGGCGGCGGCGGGGCTTTTCCTGGGCTGGAAAAACGCAGTATTGGCCGTGATAATCGGTTCTGTGGTCGGCGCCGCCGTCGCTGTCGTTTTATTGGCGAAAAAGAAAGCCGGAAGGAAGAGCGAAATACCCTTCGGGCCCTTTCTGGCGCTGGGCTGCGGCGCGGCCGCTTTGTTCGGAAGCAGGATAATAGAGTGGTATTTAAATCTCTTTTAGCCCCGGCCGCCGCGGCGCTTTTTATTGAGAATGCTTTTTGACGGGCGCAGGTCTGGCGCGAGCCCGAGCATAATATCGATCATGTCCTTTATATAAAGCTTACCCAGCTCGTCATATTCAAGCTGCATGAAGGAATCTTCCGCTTCTTCTATAATAAAATCCCTCGCGTTTACGACGCGGTCCATCGAATTGATTACGCTTTCGATTCCGGACTTTTCAATTTTCTCAGAGAGCCTTTCATAGAGGCTCTTTTTTATAAGATAAGAATATGACGAAAGCTCGTTTACGTCAACTATCACAAAATCTCCGAAGTCGATTATGAGATATGTATTTTCACCCGCAATACGGATGCGGATTATATGCTGTATAAGATCGGCTAGAACGCGCAGCTTGCGTTTGTTGTGCGCAAAGTGCACGGAAAGAATCCTGTATGAGTTCCAGTCCGCGAACTTCCTGCGAAGGTCCTGCGGTATGTCCGACCACTCGTCGGACCCGAAGGGCTCTCCGCGAAAATATATAATGCTCAGATTAACGCCTTCAAGGTATTCCTCGCGCTCAAAAGAGCGAAGGTAATTAATGAGCATCTCGTCGGCCACATCATTCGAGGCAGTGTCCAGAAGGCGCATAAAACGCTTTGGGTTGAGCAAAAAACCATCTTTGCCGCACATGGTGAAATAAAGCTCATAGAGTCTGTGCGCGAGCGGCGACTCCTTGACAAGTCCTTCTCTCGCTACAAAGGTACTGAGAGGGACAATGTTTTTTTTAAGCCTGTCCAGAAGCTCCTCGAAGCCCCGCCCCTCAAGGAAAAGGCTGAGGGTTTCGGCGACTTGCGATTGACTGTCCTCGGGGGGAAGAGCGTGCAGAATCGTTTCCGCGGCGTTTGTTACATTCGGGTTTTTGTAGTTAAACTGAAAAAACGGCCAGAAAAGCGTGAGCACACGCCGGTTTGCGCGGCGGCGAAGAACGCGCAGTATGCCTATAAGCTGCTCTGCGGTAACCTTGGGTGTGTAAAGAAGGAGCGAGTCGAGGTCCGCGCTGCGCACAAGGGGAGAAAACGCGTCCAGATCGCTCTCTCTCATCGACGTTAAACGCGCGAGAAGCTGCTCGGCGCGCTCGTTCGGACGTCGGGCGGGGAACTCCTCCGGCAGGTAAAAGCTGTGCGACATTTCAAGGAGGAGGCTGCTTAATTTTTGAGGTTTATACAGCGGCGGTGTTTGCATATCGTATTATCAGTTCCGGGGGCTTATCGCCCCGGGCAGGTTTTCCACAGCTTCGCGGATGCTCTCCACAGTGTTGGCAAGGCGGGCGCTGACCTCGGCAAGGCCGCTGTCAAACTCGGCGAAGGTCGCTTTGGTGCTGTTTTTAAGATGCTCGGTGAATATACCGACGGACTCGCGCAGCGACTCGGAGAGCGAGGCGACGTCTA
>JAAYBW010000282.1 GCA_012729975.1 Clostridiales bacterium | reverse complement strand
CTTCTCCCGCGATCAGCCTGCACGCTGCAGACCTCGTTTATGATACCCTGTTCAGAATTGACCCTAAAACGAAAGAGCCCTACTCCAGAATCCTCGAGAGCTGGGAATACACTGACGAATTAACTTTCGTCATGAAGCTGAAGCCGGGCGTAACCTTCACCAACGGAAACGTTGCTGATGCAGACGACCTGCTCTTCGCGATCATGAACCATGTCGAGCGTCAGGACCTGCTTTTCAGCACCATTATTGAGACGATGGACATTCCAAACTGCACCTCAGACGGTGAGTATACCGTAACGCTCAAGTTCAACCAGCCCTACGGACCTGGCATTTTCGGAAGTGCATATTATCTTTATGACATGGATTACTGCCATGAGGTGGGCTGGGATTCGCCGGACTGGAACAACAATCCTAACGGTACAGGCCCGTACATTGTCACCGATTATGCCACCGACGACCACATAACCCTGCAGCTGAAGGACAATTACTGGAACTCCGCCAATGAGCAGTTTGACGTTCAGAAATGGACTATCAAATACTTCCCGGATATCGCAACAATGTACATGGCTCTCGAAAAGGGCGAAGTTGCTCTGTGCCCGATCTATAATTTCGCAGACTATTCCCGCTGGCTGGATAACCCCGGCGAGAACATCGGAATGAATCCCTGCAACATGGGCGCTACAATGCTGTTTATGATGGGCCCGAACAATGACCCGGCACTGGCAGACATTCGTGTCCGCGAAGCGCTTGCCATCGGCGTAGACTGGGCAGCTATCGGCCAGATGATAATGGGCGACCTTTATGTCCCGGCGACCTCAACGCTCGTTTCGGACAGCCCGTTTTATAAGAATGTCGGCGCTTATGAGTATAACCCCGAAAGAGCTAAGCAGATCCTCGCGGACGCCGGCTATAAAGAAGGCGACATTCACCTCTATATTTACGATATGGCGGTTGATCTGCGCAAAAACCTCGACGAAGCTTTCCAGGCATATGCCAAGGATCTGGGTATAACGGTCGAAATCGAATTCGGTGACATCGCCAGCTGCATGCCGAGATGGACAGCTCCGGCTCCCGACGGCTGTGACTTTGGCTGGATGAACATTATTTCCGGTAATATCATCCGTGAGCCGCACGCCTCTTATTCCAGCATGTACACCCCGTTCTTCACCTGGGGTATGCAGCAGGATCCGGTATTCCTCGAAATGGCGACTAAAGCCCTTAATACCATTGGCGACGCGCGCATCCCGCTGTATCATGATGTTCAGCAGTACATCTACGACAATTATCTTGCCATCCCCCTTTATGAGGACTTCACCGTTGTGGCTTACAGAACAGACATCTTCACTCCGGAAGTGATCGCAGACAACTCGTACACCTCCATGTTCGTTGCCCTCCGCGGCTTGTCCTTAGCTGGCTAATCCTTTGCGGCTTTAATAAATTAACAGCGCAAACCGAGGGGGGGCTGTTCCTTCCGTACAGCCCCCCTCGATGTTTTAATTAAGCTTAGTCATTAACGTTCGACATCAGACAGGGGGGGCTTCCTTGCTCAGATATATCATTAAACGTCTCATATGGATGATCCCAGTCATACTGGGCGTCGTTGTTATTGTGTTTACGATCAGTTACTTTACCCCGGGCGATCCGGCGGCAGCGATACTCGGTCCGAACGCCGAAAAGGCGTCTTACGAGGCATTGAGAGCGAAGCTGGGTCTCGACAGACCGTTTCTCGTCCAACTGGGCACCTATATCTGGAATATAGTCTCGCGCTTCGATTTGGGCAAAGCGTACATAACCGGTACTCCGATCTCTGAAGAACTTATTTACAGATTACCCACAACCATAAAACTCGGCGTACTGAGTATTTTCGTCACGGTCGCACTGGGTACCCCGTTGGGTATACTCTCGGCGACAAAACAATACTCCATTGCCGACTATTCCGTTACTACCATAGCGCTCATCGTCAATGCTATACCGTCCTTTGTTCTGGCACTTTTCGCCCTTATGCTTTTTTCCGTCAAGCTTCGTTGGCTACCAATTGCGGGGGTGGCGACCTGGGATGCATGGATCTTGCCGATAGCATGCAACTCGCTGGGGTATGTGGCCCTGAGTGCCCGTATGACACGAACTAGCATGCTTGAGGTAATCCGGCAGGATTACATCCGTACGGCCCGTGCTAAAGGACTCAAACAAAATGTGGTCATTCGTCGGCACGCTCTGCCGAATGCGTTGATTCCCATCGTCACGGTCGTCGGCACGCAGCTGAGCTTTGTTCTGGCCGGTGCTATCATTGTTGAGACGATTTTTTCGATACCCGGTATGGGCATGTACATTTTAAGCGGCATTAGCGGCCGTGATTACCCTGTTATCAACGGTACAGTGCTGGTGCTTTCCGTCTGCGTTTGCGTGATGAACCTGCTAGTCGATATCGCCTATGCGTTCATCGACCCGCGTATCAAAGCGCTTTACATGTCGCCCAGGAAAGCAAAAGCGCATAAGTCGCCAAAAACAGCGGAGGTGGCCTGATGCAGCCGATAACATTAAAAAAGAAAAAAGAATATATCGAATCTCTTGAGACATCGTCGCGCCGTCATAGCCAGTGGCGTGACATTCTCGGCCGCCTATGGCGGAACAAACTTGGCATGGTCGGTTTTTTTATTGTCGCAGTGATTCTGCTTCTGATCATTCTTGCCGATCTCGTTGCGCCGATCCCTTATGATAAACAGAATTTCGCAGAAAGATTTCTGTATCCGAACTCAGTGCATCTTCTGGGCACAGATAACTTCGGCAGGGATATGTGGTCGCGTCTCCTTTTCGGCGGCCGTATTTCATTGTTCGTGGCCATTATTTCTGTCTGTATCTCGCTGTTTGTCGGCGCTATCCTGGGCTCGACAGCCGGTTATTTCGGCGGGAAGCTGGACACCATTATAACGCGTATCCTTGATATTGTCATGGCTATTCCAGGTCTTCTGCTGGCAATTGCGATTTCAGCCATGCTGGGTTCCGGTCCGGTCAATACAGCTCTGGCCATCTCTATTTCAGGCATGCCCGGCGCGGCGCGTCTGATACGATCTACGGTTATGGCGATAAAGGGCAACGAATTTGTTGAGGCTGCCCGTGCAACGGGATCGAGGCATGGACGGGTCATCTTCAAACATGTGCTCCCGAATGCGATCGCGCCGCTTATCGTCTATTCAACGATGAGCATCGGCGGTTCGATCCTTGCAATCTCGGGACTCAGTTTTATCGGACTCGGTGTCCAGCCGCCAATACCGGAATGGGGTTCCATCCTTATGGCTGGCCGGCCTTTTGTCCGTGATTTCTGGCCGATGATCGTTTTCCCCGGCATCTTCATCGGGCTTACACTGCTCGGCTTTAATCTCTTCGGTGACGCGCTCCGTGATGCGCTTGACCCGAAGCTGAAGAACTAGGGGGATGCGTCATGAGTTTGCTTGAGATAAAGGACCTGACAATCCATTACGTTACTAAAGACAGTATTGTTAAGGCTGTCAACGGTATTAATATTTCCCTGGAAAAAGGAGAAACGATCGGACTTGTCGGAGAGACAGGCGCGGGAAAGACGACGACAGCGCTGGGCATCCTGGGCCTTATACAGTCACCGCCGGGACAGGTTGTCGGCGGAGAGATTCTTTTTAGCGGAACCGACCTTCTCAAGGCCAGCGACCATGAGATGCGTAAAATCCGGGGCGACGAGATCTCAATGATATTTCAGGATCCGATGACGGCTTTAAACCCAATTATGCGGGTTGGTGATCAGATCGCAGAGGTT
>JAAYBW010000004.1 GCA_012729975.1 Clostridiales bacterium | reverse complement strand
GCCACCATCATCCAGTAAAAATAGAAATTTTGCATAGCATCCCGAAAATTGCGTGATGGGTTTTCCGCGATCCAATGGCAGGTGTCGGCCATTTGCATCAGCTCGGCTTTCCGGGCTTTGTCCGCGGGACTCCGAGCCTTTTCTAAACAGGCATCCCCATAGCGATGATACATGCGCACCATCGAACTTATAGCAATAATAACAGCCTTTAGATATTGGGATTTATCAAATGAGTCCGCATCGTGATAATCAAGCCTTCGCAGTTCATCTTCCGCGTCACGGAGGGTTTTGCTTATGCCTTCTCTCAGTATTTTTTCATAGTCGGGAACAAAGAAAGACAGTCCTATGCCAAGCCCCCAGCCAAAACCCGCGCCGCGGCCTTTGGTCTTGTCGGTCCAGGGAGGACAAAGAACTCCGGATCGAATAAAAGGCCACAGATGCCAGTCATCGTAAAACCTCCCCTGCCATTCGTATATCTGACGGCCCTGACCTTCCCAAAAAGAGTCGTAGGATCGCAGCTCGGCACGGTCTTTTTCGCTGATAATAAATCTTCCGCCTTCAACCATAGAGTCCAGATCCTTATCGTCCCACAAGGGCCCCCAAACCGAAGCTTCCATTCCGTGAGGTACAGATGCAACATTGCCTGCAATAAGCTCGTCGTCATCAATATAAACGGTGCGCTTATCAAGATAATTCGCAGTGGCATATGCGTTTTTCAGCACGGCGGGCAGGCCTTCATGCTGTTTCCAGGATTCAATAAAATACCTGGCCTTTTCGGCGCATATCGGGTACCGTTCGGTTTTTAAATTCTCTTTCATTCTGGCGATTCTGTCAGTCATATGAAAAAGCCCCTCTCCGAATGTCTTCGTTATGTAATAGAATACCATTGCCCGAGTTAATTCACAATCATATAAGAAGGGGAGTTTCACAACTTCCGCCCGGTATCTCCTGCGCAGATGAGCGGCACCGATCCTGATGAGTTCTTGATATATAAAAACCAAAATGTTACTATTGCAGTAATCTGGTTTCAAGGAGCCGTGAAATATGGATATGTACGAAAGAATCGAACGGATCAAAAAACGAGTTGTCGTTGACCGTTATCCGATATGTATCGAACGATTCAGAATAACGCTTGATGTTCGTGAAAAATCGAAAAACGACCCAATCATTATTCAGCGGGGAAAGATACTCAAAGCGTGTGCCGAGAGAATGCCCATCGGCATCTCCTATGATGAGCTTATCGTAGGTATCGCGTCAAGTAAACCCATGGGGCTGGAGATCGATCCGGACTATGGCATATGGCCGCAGTCCGAAATAGACTCGCTTAAAGAAGACGGCTATATTATAGATCCTCAGGATGAAATCGACCTGCAGGAACTCAATAAAAAGCATAACCCCGACACTTTAATAGGCAGAATGGGCGACATTTTTTATGATAATCCCCGAATGATAAACATGCTCCGTGCCGGTCTTGTCCTTCCTCCCTGGAAAGAACAAAAAGAGGAGCGCGGCGTAGGCGGAGGCTATGCTCAGTCGGGTCTCGGGCTCGGTCCCTCTCTGGTTTTATTATGCGTTGAATATGATAAATTGCTCAAATTCGGTGCCGACGAGCTCATCCGCAAGGCTCGGGACGAAAAGGCAAAAGTGCGCTTTAACAACATGGACTCCGTAAACAAATATCGCTACTATGATTCGGTCATTATGGCATTCGAGGCGCTTAAAACAATAGGTCGGCGCTATGCCGATCTGGCTGCCGAAATGTCCGAAAAAGAAAACGATCCCCGACGCAAAAGCGAGCTTTCCGCCATTTCCGGGATATGCCGTCAGGTTCCGGCAAAGCCCGCGAGGACATTCCGTGAAGCTATCCAGTGTTACTGGTTCCAGCTTTTATTCCTGAGTCCAAGCACTACGCTTCCCGGAGGTCGTTTCGATCAGTACATGTATCCATATCTGAAAGCGGATCTCGACGCCGGCCGCATAACGAGAGATGAGGCGCTGGAACTCATTTGCCTGCTGCGTCTTAAAGACATGGAACTCAACCGGACCTCCGGAAGCGAACTGAGGAAGAAAAACTCCGGTATGGCAAAATGGCACAACTATACCATCGGCGGTGTGGATCCCAAAACGGGTGAAGATGTCACAAATGACCTTACATATCTGCTGATCGAAGCCGCGATGATCACCAGGACCCCCCATTTCACTTTGACCTTGAGAGTTCATGACAAAACGCCGCCGGAGCTCATGCAAAAGGCCCTGGAATGTGTCAGGATGGGCCTTGGCATGCCCGCTTTTGTCAGTGATAAGAGTTATCAGGCAACCTTCACCTCGCGCGGTTGTCCCGCTTATCTGGCGCGCGATTTTGTCATGACCGGCTGTCTTGACGGCAATCTTCCGGGCAAAAGCCGAACCGGCCCCGTGCCGATGGTTACCTTTCCCCTTATTTTTGATATATTCCGCCACAGGGGGATAGATGTAAAAACCGGCCTTGAAGTCGGCCCCGATCTTGGAAGCTTTGCGGAATATTCAAGCTACGGCGAGCTTTTTCAAGCTTTTTCCGAAGAGGTAGAATATATTCTGGGGCTTATATGCGAAAGGAATAATGTCGAGCTTGCCATAACGCAGGAAATTCTCTTTGATCCGCTAAGAAGCGCGCTTATGTATCAGGGCATAGAATCCGGCATGGACATCTGGCGCAGAGTCATGCCCTTTGAAAACTGCGCGGTTATAAACTCCATCGGAATGGTCAACGTCGGCGACTCTTTGGCTGCCATTAAAAAATTGGTGTTCGAGGATAAGAAATACACCCTGGCGCAGCTTGAAGCCGCTTTGGATGCAGATTGGGTGGGTTACGAAGACATGCAGAATGACTTCCTGGCCGCTCCCAAATACGGCAACGATATCGATTTTGTGGATAACATCGTTGCCGATTGTTACAGGCTCCTTAATGATACCGTTGAAAAACTCCCTAATATTTTCGGCAAACCCACAATTGCCACAGGCATCTCCATAACCTCTCACCAGCCCGGCGGACAGCTCACGGGCGCAACTCCCGACGGCAGAAAAGCAAAAACCATTCTGGCAGACGGCACCATGTCTCCGATGCACGGAATGGATACAAACGGCCCCGTCGCCGTTTTGAAAAGCGCGATGAAGATCGACCAGGACCCCATGCAGGCAACCTTGCTCAACATGAAATTTCATACCACAGCGCTCAAAAGCGACGCTGATCTCAAAAAACTCGGTGACATGATCAAGGTCTACCTGACTAACGGCGGCAAGCAGGTACAATTCAATGTCGTTGATCAGAAAACTCTTAAAAACGCCCAGATAGACCCAGGGGAATACAGAGATCTTATCGTCAGAGTCGCAGGATACAGCACCTACTTTGTAACGCTCAGCAAGGCCATGCAGGACGAGGTAATCGAACGCACCTCTTTAGATCTCTGAATTTTATGATATCGTAAAATCCGGCTTAAAATGCTCGGCAGTCAATTGCTGACGACCAGTGCACGGAGCAACATTTTGTATTAATATAACTAAGCCAAAAAACGAATGCATGGCTTTCATATCTCGTAAGGAATTTCAAAGTAATCCAAAACAGCCTTAAACTCATCCTGCATGGCAAGACAGGTATCTCTGAGATAACCTTTTTCCTTTTCCCATTCATGCAATCCACGATAATAAAACATTTTGCGCCTGTCATCGATTATGAACGGACAAATATTATACTTCAAACATTCTTTGAACATGATCAAGCGACCGATACGGCCATTTCCATACCGGAAGGGATGAATGCGCTCAAAGCGGTAATGGAAGTCAAGAATATCGTCAAGAAAAATCTCCGGTTTGCCGTTATACTCATCAAGCAGTCGTTTTATTTCTTTCTCAACGTCTTTTGGCTTAGTTGTTTCAACACCGCCCACTTCATTTGGCAGTTTCTTGTATTCCCCGACTCTGAACCAGGACTTTCTGCTCTCACCGGTACCGTTTTTGAGCGTTCGATGAAGTTCTTTTATGAAATGCTCGTTCAGTTCACGATTAGCGTTGTCTATAATCATATCAATGCAGAGAAAATGATTAGCGGTTTCGATGATATCATCAATATCGGCAGCATCGTCCGACAGACCGATCGTATTGGTTTCAAATATATACCGTATCTGGTCATGAGTTAATCGGCTGCCTTCAATATGATTTGAGTTATAAGTCAGATCGATCTGTATTTTGTGGTATATTCCTCCGGAAAGATGAGAGTTTTTTTCCGCTTTCAGTCTATCGAGCAGAGTTTCGGGTTTTCTTTTCTTTTTGTTGATACGCTCGGGTTTTTTCGCATCGATCGGTATCATCCATGTTTTCCCCTGCAAATATGATCCGGGGATTTTACCTCTGCTGCAATAATTACGCACACCGCGTTCCGACATGTTCCATTTTTCCGCGAAATCGGAAACCGACAAAAATTCTTTCATAAATTCCACCTCATAGTGGTATTATATTATATACAGGCACAAAATGCACCGAAAATATATTGCGAACAGAATTGTGCCGATAAATATTATGAACCGGAATCATTTGAAACGGGATTATAAGCGTATATAAACAATGTGATAATAACGTGAAGTCGCTCGCTAAGGAGGCCGGGCCGGAATCGCAGAAAAGGGTCGGTCGCCGACCGGCATCTTGAAAGGCAGCAAAAAACATGGTAGGCTATAGTAACTGCAATATAAACAGGAGATATAACCCGGCCGGGTCAATGAAGCCGGCAGAATTATTTGGCGGTATATGCGGCCCGGCTCGCCCGGCCGTTTGAAGGGAAG
>JAAYBW010000281.1 GCA_012729975.1 Clostridiales bacterium | reverse complement strand
GAAAGCGCCTGCCCTTCGGCAGACGCTTCGGCGGGGTCTATGTCATTTCATTTCTTCTCGTTTACCGCTATCCATATTTCGCAGGAGTAGTCCGGATTCTGCGTGTCGGCTGACGGATAAACCTCAAGCTCTATGCCGCTGCCGTACTCATACTTACTGCTCTGCGGGAAAAACTCCGTGCAGATTTTTTTATAGGTATCCGTGAACGCGTCGGGCATTTTGCCCTTGCACTGAAACACGGCATAGGTATGCGCCGGGATATCGACGATATCAAAGCCCTCATCCTTCACGGCGGCTCCGTTGTATTCGGCGCCTATGCCGTAAGGGAAGCCGGAATCGGCCATATCTCCGGAAAAGCATATGCCGAGAATCCCCCGCAGCTTATCAAACTTCGCGTAGCCGCAAAGCGCCTCGATCGTTCCGTTTTTATTGCACTCATCCCAGAACGCCGAGACATCCGCCGTCGCGATCTCACCCTGCGGCTTGTTGATCCGCTTCTTTTTACAGATCACCTTAAAGGGCCCCATTGCTTCGATTCTGTAGTCCATTGTGCTGACTCCCGATAATATCAGTTTTACGGACAGCCGGGAGAAGGATTTCACATTTTTCCCGCGCCGCGCCTCGGTCGGTGTTATGCCGTGAAACTTCGCGAATGCGCGCGAGAAGCTTTCGGGAGTGTCATATCCGTATTTAAGAGCTATATCTATCACCTTGTCACTCGTTTGAATCAGCTCCTGAGCCGCGAGCGTAAGCCTCCGCATACGTATATAGTCTCCGAGCGCGTACCCGCAAAGCATGCTGAACATCCTTTGAAAATGAAACTCCGATGAATATGCCTGTTTTGCGACCGTCTCATAATCAATGCTGTCTGTCAGATGCTCTTCCGTGTAGTCAAGCGCTCTTTGAATTCCCGTTATCCAATCCATTTGCTCCCTCCTTCCGTATATTGACATTATATCGGCCGCGCTGCGGTTCTTCCTGATATTTCATGCTGCCTGATGTCAAATTATACTGCTTATTCTATCATCGCGAATCGATTTGCGAAAGCAGAATTCTCTATGCCCCCGGCAGCGCGGGAAGCGGCGGCGGCCCCGAAACATCCGTGTCGGGCTGCGCCCTTTTAACATACAGCTTTCCGTTCCGGCTTACCACCTCAGCCTTGCCCATCTCAACGAGCCTGCGCAGCATATCATAGGATATTGGACCGTAGCCGAGCGCGGCGACGCTCGCGGCGTCTATCCGGTCCCACACGCCGGGCGGCTCCGGCTCCTGTGCCGGCTGCGCCGCGTCAGGACCCGGCCGCGGAGCTTCCTCTTCGGCGGGAATATCCGGCGCATAGACCGCGCCCGCGCCTCCCCCGCCGCCAAAGCTCCCCGCGCCCTCAAGCAGCGAAGCGTAATAGTTGCCTATGCCCTCGCCCAGGCCCTGTGTGTAACCCGCGGCGGCAAGGAGCTCCGCGTCCGGCATCTGATTCATCTCAAGCATCATATTAACCTCTTCCCGCGCTGTTTTCCGCCTTTCCGCCGACCATTCGGCCTCGAGAGAGTCCGCGAAGGTTTCCCTGTCATACTCAGACTCCTCCAGGCCGCTTACCGTTTTAAGCGCGTTCAGATCAAGGTTATACCCGCCTGAATATCTCGCGTATTCGTCATTCATTATCTCCGGCAGCCTGTCCGCGAGCTTTGAGGCGTAGTAGTCCCCCGCCTGCGAGGCCGCCGTCACCGCCGCAGTGGACGGCATGCCGCCCGTTAGCGCCGCGGCTCCGGCCAGCGCGTTTGACGCCGCCCGCTCCCCTTCCCGCAGATACTGCTTGCGGTACGAGGCATAAGCCTCGCTGTCATTCGGGTCAAAAGAAAAAGGTTCTCTGTCCAAAAGCTTCCCCAGCAGTCTGCCGCGCTCCGAATTAAGAGCGCTGCCCCCGTCGTAGTATCCGGAGCCGTCCGCCCCTCCGCTGTAGTATCCATACCGCTGCCTGAGGGCCTCCGCCTCGCTGTGTATAAGCGCCCTGGCATCACTCGTTTCGGCGTTTTTATAATCCAGCTTATAGCGCAGCATGCTCATGCCGAACTCCGGATACTTTTGCGAAAGCTTCAGGTCGGCCTGCGAAAACTGATCATATATCCCGCTCTCCCGCGCCTTTTTTTCAAACTCATCATAAGTGAAAATTCCCATTTTTCCTCCTCACAGTCCGTTTTCGGCACAATACTCCCGCGCTATCGCGCTCACGGAAACCTCGCCCGTTCCCGTCAGCTTCAGCCGCCAGTGGTCCGAGCGCCTGGGCAAAACAGCCGCGGCAAAGCTTTTTTTCGCGCTCGCGCTAAGGCTCGCTTTCTCTTCCCACAGG
>JAAYBW010000041.1 GCA_012729975.1 Clostridiales bacterium | reverse complement strand
TATCCGCGTCATCGAGGAGCTTCTCAAGGTGGGAGCCGATGTTAAATACTATGACCCGTGGGTTAAGTGCTTCCGTGAGGGTTCTCTTACCATGAGCAGCGAAAAAGAGCTCTCGGCAGGGCTTGTCGAATCGGCGGATATCATACTGATTACTGCCGCCCACAGTAATGTAGATTACGGGTTTATTCAAAAGCATGCAATAGTGGTATTTGATACGAAGAACGTGATGAAGGATATAGTGCCAAGGGATAATATTGAGGTGCTGTGAGCGGAGGAACGCATGAGAGGTAAAGTAGCATGAATATTCTTGTCACCGGTGCGGCCGGCTTCATCGGAGCAGGTCT
This sequence comes from Clostridiales bacterium, assembly GCA_012729975.1. Taxonomy (GTDB): domain Bacteria; phylum Bacillota; class Clostridia; order Oscillospirales; family Oscillospiraceae; genus JAAYBW01. Next base: position 1,719 of record JAAYBW010000041.1, on the reverse strand, counting down.
GGTGATGAAGCTGCTTTGCGGAGCTCCGGCTCGCATTATCGGCTTCGATTCCGTCAACGACTACTATGATGTGTCGCTGAAGGAATACCGTCTCGCGCAGATAGAAGCGATAGCAAAACAGCATTCAGGCAGCGAGTGGGAGTTTATAAAGGGCAATTTGGCGGATAAGGCTCTCGTGCTTCGGATTTTTGAGAATTACCGTCCCGATGTTGTCATTAATCTCGCTGCGCAGGCTGGTGTCCGCTACTCTATCGACCATCCGGATGCTTATATAGAAAGCAACCTCATCGGCTTCTATAATATTATTGAAGCATGTCGACGCTGCCCGGTGGAGCATCTGGTTTATGCCAGTTCATCCAGCGTCTACGGAACCAATAAAAAAGTGCCGTATTCCACGGAGGACAAAGTGGACAATCCTGTTAGCTTATATGCAGCTACAAAAAAGTCCGACGAGCTTTTAGCCCACGCCTATTCAAAGCTCTATAATATTCCGTGTACGGGGCTGCGCTTCTTCACTGTATACGGCCCCGCCGGTCGCCCTGATATGGCTTATTTCGGCTTCACAGACAAGCTTCGCCAAGACAAGTCTATTCAAATATTCAACTACGGTAATTGTCTGCGTGACTTCACTTATATTGACGATATCGTTGAGGGCGTCGTCCGGGTGATGCAGCGCCCGCCTGAAAAAGCAAATGGCGAGGATGGTCTTCCCATTCCCCCCTATCGTCTCTACAACATTGGTAATAATCATCCGGAAAACCTGATGGATTTCGTGCAGATCCTGAGCGAAGAGCTCGTCAGGGCAAAGGTTCTTCCGGTTGATTTCGATATCAATGCTCACATGGAGCTTGTTCCCATGCAGCCCGGCGACGTACCTGTAACTTACGCAGACACCTCCGAACTGGAACGTGATTTTGGGTTTAAGCCATCCACCGGCTTGCGCGAGGGGTTAAGGCGCTTTGCTGAATGGTATAAAGATTACTACAAGATATGAGGAGAACGAATAAATGAAAATAACCGTTGCCGGTGTCGGCTATGTCGGCCTTTCCCTTGCTGTTTTGCTGGCGCAGCATAACGAGGTCACGGCCGTCACCACCACCCCGGAAAAAGCAAAACGGCTGAACCGGTTTATCAGCCCCATTCAGGACGATGAGATAGAGCGGTATTTTGCCGAAGCAAGAGCCGGGGCGCGCAATCTTAATCTCACCACAACCTGCGAAAAAGAAGCCGCGTATAAGTCGGCCGACATGGTCGTTATCGCCACGCCGACAAACTATGACGATGTCGGTCAGTTTTTTGATACAAGCGCCGTTGAGGACGCCATAGAGTGGGTGCTTAAAGTAAATCCGAATGTGCTGATGGTTATAAAGAGCACCGTACCGGTGGGCTATACGGACTCGGTTCGTAAAAAATACGGAATAAACAACATCATATTCAGCCCGGAGTTTCTCCGCGAGTCCAAGGCGCTCTATGATAACCTTCACCCTTCCCGCATCGTGGTTGGCGCGCATGACGACCGGCTGGAAGAGGCGGCGATGTTCGCGAAAATGCTCGCGGACGGGGCTGATGATAAGGATGTTCCCGTTCGCATTATGCGTCCTACCGAGGCGGAAGCCGTCAAGCTTTTTGCCAACACATATCTCGCCGTCCGCGTAAGCTACTTCAACGAGCTCGATACCTATGCCCAGAGCAAGGGGCTTGACACAAAAGCCATCATAG
>JAAYBW010000003.1 GCA_012729975.1 Clostridiales bacterium | reverse complement strand
TGCTCCTGGATGGAGTAGGCCGCATCGGCTTCGGCTTTTTTCACGTCGGAGAGCTGCTTGAGCTCGGCCTGACGGATTGCCAGTGCGTTTTGCTTTACCGCAATTTCCATCTCGGACTGAACCTTGGCGTCGTTGGCTTCCTTGGCTGCCTGCGCCTGGGCGATAGCGATGTCGCGGTCTGCCTGAGCTTTGGCGACAGCGGCGCCCTTTTTAATCTGGGAGATGTTGTCGATACCCAGGTCATCGATAACGTTGTTCTGGTCGGAGAAGGATTGGACATTAAACGAAATCATTTCCAGACCCATCTTCTGCAGATCGGGGATGGCGTTTTCCTGGACGCGTTCACCGAAAGCCTTGCGGTCGGTGACCATTTCTTCCAGACGCATTTGACCCACGATCTCACGCATGTTGCCTTCCAGAGTGTCCTGCACACGGCGGATGATCATATCCTCGCCCTCGTTGAGGAAGAACTTTGAGGCCAGGGTCATCATCTCTTCGCTTTGCCCGATGCGAATTTTAACGGTGGCGTCCACCTTTACGTTGATGTACTCGGCATTCGGTACGTAGTCGGTAGTCTTTACGTCCACGGAGAACATCTTAAGCGACAGCTTATCCAGCCGCTCCAGGAAGGGAATGCGCACCCCGGCCTTGCCGATAAGAATGCGGGGTTTACGGAAGCCGGAAATCAGATATGCCGTATCGGGCGGGGATTTGACGTAGCCTATCATCGCAATGATAATGATGAATACGACCGCTGCGGCAACTCCGATTATAATTTCCATTCTTTTTTCTCCTTTCAGAATTAACGATACATGTTCCTGCAGTATCATTATTGTATCTTTAAGACTCGGGGGAATAAATGATTGTTTTAGCAAAATAGACGGCTGTATTTCTCCCGTTTCGGCAAATTAGACCGGCTCGGAGGTATCCGCGGACTTATATGCCTTGTATTGCTCGGCATCAATGCTGCCTGTTGCCAGCATCCGTTCGGACCAAAGCTGCAGAGCTTCCACGGCAATTGAGATGCGCTCAAGCTCCTCCTGTATGTAGATGAAGTCTTTTAATTCATCGCCGGAGATTTTGCCGTCCGCGGTAATCTCTATAAGACGATCTTTGCGTTTTGATATGGAGTTCAAAGAGGCCAGCATCTCCAATACGATATGGGCCAGTTCATTTATTTTAACTTCGGGAACGTACTGCTGTCCGATGGGGCATTGGTTGGCGCAGTAATAGTTACAAAGACCGGGCTGTTTATATTTCTCCGCCATAATAAGAACTTCGTCCGGGTGGGGCAAAGAGCGCTCGTTCTCAATTTTCTCGATTCTCTCGGGGGAGATTATTTCGAGCAGCTCACCGGCCGATTCTCTGGTGAGCTGCAGACTCTCACGGGTCAGCTGATAAATATTCTTGTTCTCTTTTGTGGAAACTCTGGCCATAAGCAGCATCCTCACAATCTTATAATTCGGGGCATTTCGCTCATTGTGATAAATCATACAACAGATTCGACAAAAAATCTATAAAACACAATGAAAACGTGCCTTATCTAAGGCCGTGGACGAAAAACGCCCGCATGGCCATTAATACCGATCTGCTTCGGCAGAGCGGAAAAAAACGGTTCCGATGATAAGAGCACTCAACCGGTTTATGCTGTCGGACTTGAGTTTTACCGTACTTTTTCCTTGAATTTTTCCTTAAGCAAAGCGGCGTGAGCGTCGGAAAGCGTATATACGCCCCCGAAATCTACATAGGGATTTATGATATATTCCAGTTCATCGTGATATTCCTTCGCGCGCCGGAAATATTTCTGTGCCGATGTGAGCAGAGACCGGACAAGCTTCGCGTCGCTGCGGCTTTCAGATCTGTTTACAGCACTGCCGGAAATCAAACAGTCAAGCCTGACACGTCTGACACCTTCAAGAGGACATGGTGAGTCTTTTGTTTCCGACAGTACCGCAAGTGAATGCTCGGGAATCAGCAGATGAGCGATTCGGGAAGGGAAGAGCGCGTCGCGGCATACAGTCACGCTTGCGCCTCTGCTTAAAGCTTCCGCGAGGATAAAAGACAGATAATGGTCGGCGTACCCGAGTTCGTTGTCCGCGAGCAATATGCGGGAGGCAGACGCTGCGGCCGTCTGCCATTCGCTCACAAATCCCTGTGACCCGAAAGAGTCCAGAAAAACATCCTTTTGTCCTCCGGGACCTGACAAACGTTTTATTTCGCGTCTTGCGGCGGATGAAGCGCGTTCCTCCAGACGCTTTGAGATATCGGCATTAAGGCTTTCGTTTCGCACAGACGCCTTTATTGCGCATGCGGCTCCGAGGCGTTCGTAAGCGTTTGCATAACTGTTTTTATATTCCCCGATCAGACGTGCCGCTTCTTCGGATATTTTAGCCATCCGCTCCGTATCGCAGAAGGTGCCCAGGTTTACATAATTTCCTTTTGCCTCCGCAAGTGACGGTTCAAGGACATGCGGCGCCGTTCCGTCAAGATATGCCACGCCCAGATACGGAAAGAAAACGCCGTCAAGAGAATCCGGGTCTGCGGAACATAATATGTACTCTGCGTAACAGCCGATGTCTTGCAAGGCCAGCGCAATATTGCGAATAAAGCTGCTTTTCCCGCAGCCCGGGCCGCCTTTGAGCACATATACGAATTTAACCTCGGGCCTGCGGATAAAACCCTCGAAAGCGCTCACAAAACCTTTTCCGGTATTTGCGCCCAGGTAATAAGAAATGCATTTGCCCATAATAACCTCCATACTATCAGCTATGTACATTTCTATGCGCTAACGCCTCGGTTTGCTACGCCACACAGCCGCAACAGCCGCGGCAGTGCAGGTTTTTAATTGAATTCGGTCTGAAACGGTGATATAATCAAAAAATAAATATGTAAGTGGAGATTAAACTTGAAAAGAATAGCTACGGTTCTGCTTGCCATAATCCTGCTTACCGTTTGCGCGGGAGGGGTGGCGGCGACAGGCGGAAGCGCCGCGGATCCTTTGGTCTCGATCAGCTATATCGAAAGCACCTTCAAACCTCAAATTATGGAGCTGGCCTCGGTGAGCATAGAGGGAACCGTGGGGAAGCTCTATTCAGGCATGCTCAAAAGGCTCGATGAGATTTCTTTGCCCGGCGGTGCGGGGTATTCGTATTCCCCTCAGTATAAAGATATCGCGTTCTCTTTCGGAGGCACTTTGACCATGGGTGAGTTTGCTTCATTCGTGCCGCTGTCCGGAACAATGACAATCACAATCGAAGCCGGTGAGGTGCTCAACCTATCCACCGGCGAGAGCATAAAAAGCGGATCCGTACTTAAAACCGGCAACCGCTATTTCTCGGCCGAGAACTCCTCGTCACTGATAAGAGTTTTCAGCGATTCGGCTTCTGCGCTGGCAGACGGATATTACAAGCACGCCGTGTCGGGAACAATACCGTACAATACGGTATTCATTGACATCTCGGGAAATTGGGCAGAAAACGATATTATAGCTCTCGCGGCAAAGGGCTATGTCAACGGAACCGGAAACTATATGTTTTCGCCTGACATGACGTTAACGCGCGCTATGTTCGTAACCATTTTGGGACGCGTGAGCCGGGTGGACACTTCTATGTATACTTCGGTTACCTTCAAGGATGTCCGTATGGACACGTGGTACGGGCCTTATGTAGCGTGGGCGGCCTCCGGCGGTATCGTAAACGGTTACGATGCGGACAGATTCGGTCCCAATGACAATATTACAAGAGAGCAGATGGCGAAGATAATCATATCCTACGCCGATTATATGGGGGCAATACTTGATCAGAGTCAGAATTCGCAGCCATTTGCCGATGAGGCTCAGGTAAGCCCCTGGGCGGAAGAATACGTAAGGCGTGCCAGAGCCGCCGGGCTCATAAGCGGAGAACAAACGGACGCCGCGGTTTTCGGTCCGAGAAAAGAAGCGGATCGAGCCCAGGTCTGCAGTGTTATAAACAGATACATTATAAAAACCGGATTAGGCTAAATTTATTTGGGTGGTGGGCATATTAAACTTACATTTTTCGGAGCAGCGAGAATGGTCACGGGGAGCTGCTACCTGCTGGAGGCGTGCGGAAAGCGCATTATTATCGACTGCGGTCTGCGGCAGGGGAGGGACGACAACGATTATCCGAACGATATTTTAAGTTTTGATCCGCGTACGATCGACGCTGTTGTGGTGACGCATGCGCACATAGACCATTCGGGGCGCATCCCGCTGCTTAAAGCTCGGGGATTTTCCGGAAGCATATACGCTACGCGGCTGACCGGTGAGCTTTTGCAGATAATGCTCCGCGACAGCGCTTTTATTCAGCAGTCGGAAGCGAAGTATGAAAATCGCAAGGGAAAAAGAGCGGGCAAGGTGCCCGTTGAGCCTCTGTACACGATTGAAGATGTAAATGAAGCTCTTAAAGATCTCATATCCATGAATTACGGGGAAAAGCAGACTATCTTTAACGGAATAGTTCTGTCCTTTACCGACGCCGGACATCTTCTCGGAAGCGCTTCCGCCGAGCTTTTGCTGACTGAAGACGGCATCAGTAAAAAAATAGTTTTCTCAGGCGACATCGGCAACCTCAATCAACCGATAGTCAGAGATCCGCAGCTGATTCCAAGTGCCGATTATGTAGTAATGGAGAGTACATACGGCGACGAAGATCATAAACCCGTCGAAAGCTATACCGAAACTCTGGCTGAGCTTATAGACGACACCTTCCGCGGCGGAGGCAATGTAATAATACCGTCTTTCGCTGTGGGCAGAACTCAGGAGCTGCTTTATTTTATAAGGGAGATCAAGGAGCGCGGCCTTGTAAAATCCTTCCCCGACTTTCCCGTTTATGTCGACAGTCCTCTGGCAAACGAGGCAACGAGGATATACTCGGGTAATCTCGATGGGTACGTGGATACCGATGCCGAGGAGATCCTGCGGGGCGGGGGTGAAATGTTTTCCTTCGCGGGCCTGCGCTTATCCATGACTACCGATGACTCAAAAGCTTTAAATGAGGACAGCACGCCTAAAATAATTATTTCCGCCAGCGGCATGTGTGAAGCGGGCCGAATACGTCATCATCTCAAGCATAACCTCTGGAGGCCCGAATGCACGATAATTTTCGTCGGTTATCAGGCTGAGGGCACATTGGGAAGACTATTGACGGACGGGATCAAAAAAGTCAAGCTGTTCGGCGAACAGATAAATGTGGCCGCAAGGATAGTTAAGCTAAACGGTATGTCCGCTCACGCCGACAGAAGCGGCCTTATCAGGTGGATATCGGCTTATAATCCCCGTCCCGCGAACGTGTTTGTGGTTCACGGGGAGGCTGAGGTCAGCGAGGGGTTCACAGACCTTTTAAATTCAATGGGTATCAAGGCGCATACACCGTATATGGATGAAGTATATGACCTTGCCGCCGACAGGATAATTCAGGAAGGAACTCCGCCGATGCCCAGCGGAACAGCCGCGGCACGAAGCGCAACGATTTATGAGAAACTTCTGGCTGCCGGTAAAACGCTTTTAAAGGTTATTGAGCAAAATAAGGGTGGCAGCAACAGAGATCTTCGGTCCTTTACGGAGCAGATTCAGGCTCTTATCGACAAATGGGAGAGATAGGACTTCCCGGGCAATCTCTTACTTATGACGGAGGAATATCCGTAAATATGCGATAAAAGGGAGCTGCGGCATATAAGATGCCGCAGCCCCTGTCATTATCAAAGCGAGACTTTAAAGAAGATGGAAAGCGATTATTCCGTGAAGTGTATATGGCTGTCTATATGATCTTTGCAAAAACAATGATATCCTTTGCAGCGTGAGCAGTAGCGGAACTCCAGATCGGGGTTTTCGGTATCGGTTCTTCCGCATACAGCGCATTTATATATATATGAACGGTTTTCGGAATTCCGTTTTGCGTTTTTAGACGCCCGTCTGAAATTAATAACATTGGCAGAAGCCCGATATCTTAAAAAGCTTACGGAAGATATAAGCGAGTCGGCGCAGAACAGAAGAAATACGGCAAATCCGACCAGCGGGAAGAACGCGAAGGGCGAGCGGTGCGCGGCGTTTATTATTATAACATAAATAAAATAAGCGGCATTGGCGTATGCCATCCATTTGACTTTTAAGGGTATTATGAATAACAACAGCAGGCGGTGATCGGGATATAAGCTCGCAAAGGCGAAAAACAAAGACAGATTTACATATGTCGCTCCGCTTACGGCTACATTGACTTTAAAGGCATACAGTATGAAAGATAAAACAATCGTCAGGAATACGCCGCTGAAGTAATAGATGGTGAATTTTCCGCTGCCCCAGCTTTGCAGGATCGCTTTGCTTATAAAGTAATAAAAATACATAAACAGCGCTAATGATATAATGTTTCCGGACTCCGGTACAAAAATGAAAGTAATAAGACGCCATACCTGCCCCCTTACTACGTAATAGGGTATTAAAGTAAGTATGCCGTAAAGCTCCCCGGTTGTGTCCATTTTGCTGAGGAGAAAAACGAGTGCGTTTCCGAATATAACAATGAGCATCAGGTTTGGTATACCGAACCTGTTATGCCTTGCACAAAAGCGGTCAATTATACGGTTTAAGGATTTCAAGCGCATGCCTCCATAAGTTTAAATCATTTCAATATTACTATACCCGCACTTTTATGTCTATAACAAGCAAAATTAAAAAGTTCTTTGAAGTAATACCGAAAGTATGGTAAAATCAATAATCAAAAACGGGGCACTAGGAAAATAATACAGCGACGCGGATTGCCGGTATCGGACATAAACGCGGACCCTTCATATTAAGCGGAAATCAAACCGCAGCACCGGTGGTGACCTATAATGGATGAAAAAGAAGGATTTGACCCCAGAGAAGGTCAGATAGAAGGCAGAAATGCCGTTTTGGAAGCGCTGAAAGCCGGGCGCAGCCTGGATAAAGTATATATCGTAAAGGGCGATACCGACAATACCCTTCGCTATATAGCCTCAAAGGCACGCGCAGCGGGCGCGGTCGTATCGGAAGCCGACAGGCGAAAGCTGGACTCAATGAGCGTCACGCATTCGCATCAGGGGGTTATTGCGGTAGCTTCCGTGCGCGCTTACGAGTCGGTCGGCGATATTCTGCAGACCGCACGGGATCGGGGTGAGGTCCCGCTGATAGTAATATGCGACGAGATATCCGATCCGCACAACCTGGGCGCGATAATCAGAACAGCCGAGGCATCCGGGGCACACGGGATTATCATACCAAAGCGCAGAAGTTCGGGACTTACCGCGGTTGTAGGCAAAACTTCCGCGGGAGCGGCCGAGCACCTTGCCGTCGCGCGAGTCGCGAATATTGCGGCTGCGATTAAAGAGCTTAAAGAAGCCGGAGTATGGATATTCGGGGCAGCGGCAGGCGGCGGGACAGATTTGTGGAAAACAGATTTAAGCGGTCCTGCCGCGATAGTAATAGGCTCCGAGGGAGAGGGGATGAGAAGGCTTGTCAGCGAAAGCTGCGACTTCCTTATTTCTATCCCGATGCGCGGGAAAATATCGTCGCTTAACGCATCCGCCGCCGCAGCGATTCTCCTTTATGAAGCGCTAAGGCAGCGCAGCACCCTATAATACTTCTAATACTTCCGGGGAGTAACAGATGGCAGAGGACAGCTCAAAACTTAATATGGGCGCCGAGGAAGAGACGGTCTATACTCTTGAAAATATTCTGGCCGAATACAAGGGTAAGGCATATATCGCCGGTGAAAAGAAGCTGTCCAAGGAAGAGCTTGAGGAGCAGGCGGCGAGAATAATCGCCGAGTTGACAAGAGAGATTGAGTTGGACGGCGAATCCGAAACAGTTAAGGAATACAAACCGGCGCCGAAGCGGCCCGCGCAAACGATACCAAAACCGCAGGCAGTTGAGGAAGAGCAAAAGGATAAGCCTCGAAAAACCGGTAAGAAAGTTATTCCCGACGAAGAAAGCAATATTTCCAGAGCCTTGCCCGCGGAGAATCCAGAACCGATTCGAGGCGAAAAGCCCGGAAGCGCGAAAGCTCACAGGAATGTCAGAGAAGAACGCGAAAAAGAGGCCCGGCTCCGGGCTGAGCGGCTAAGGCAGGAGGAAGAGCTTCGCCGCGAGGAAGAAAATCGTGCCGCGCAGCTCGCTTTGAGTGATGAAGAACAAGAGTTTTTCGGCGTCGGCAAGTACGCTCGCAGTGATGTTATTTCCGAAAGCTCGCAGGAAGTAGAAAGCGTAATATCCCGCGAAGCCGAAAAGCGTCGGAAAGAGCGTGAAAAAAAGGATAAACAGCGCCTTATAAAAGAGGAGAAAGCGGCAGAACGGCCTGAACTGAGCAATGAGGAAGCTCTGAAGGTCTACGCGTCCGGAGTATCATCTTTAAGGCGAAGAACTTTTTTGGCATTCGTCATATTCCTCGTCATGGCGATATTTGCCTTTGCCGATGAATACAACTCCGGCTTAGCCATATCCGATCAATTCACATCTGCGGGTCTGCAGCTTATTCTATTGCTTGTCGTTATGCTCCTGGGTATTGATATTTTCATCGCGGGTGTCGTTGACCTGTATCGCGGCAGAGCCGGTGGGAGATCTCTTGCATGTGTTGCCTGCCTGACCGCTGTTGCGGACGCTGTATTCATTATTGCCGGTTCTAACTACGAACTGGGTCTGCCATACTGCGCGACGGCCGCGTTCTCTCTTACATGCGCAATGTATGGTGAGCGGGTCGGACGCAGCGCTTACAGAACAACATTTAAAACGATGGCGGCTTCAAGCCTTCCGTTAGTTGTCGCGGCCGAATGGGAAAAGGCGGATGAGGGGACCGTTCTTACGAAAAGATACGGCACAAGCAGAGGTTTTGTTTCAAAGAGCACGGAATTTGATATGTCCGAAAATGTGTTCCATAAGCTTGCGCCGCTTCTGATGATAGCATCGGTTATATTTGCTATGATTGATACCGTCTTTGCCGGTGCGGGAGGCGCTTTCCTCCACTGTTTTGCCGCTATGACCGCTGTAACCGCGTCAGCATCCACCACGATGATCTTCAACCTTCCGTTCAATTCCGCGGCCAAAAAGCTTGCTTCCTCCGGCGCGGCGCTTGCGGGATGGAGCGGCGCTGTTGAAATTAAAGACTCGATAGGTATCGTTATAAAGGATTCGGATCTGTTTCCGGAGAGTACGCTATCACTGAACGGAGTTAAATGCTTTTCGGATTTTAAAATCGAGAAGGTAGTTTCATATACCGGAAGTATGATTCTTGCCTCCGGATCCGGTCTTTCACGAGTCTTCGGTGACCTGCTCAAAGAGTATGCCTGCAGCATTTACAGGGTTGACGAGTTCTCGTGTTATGAAAGCGGCGGTATCGGTGCGATAATAGACGGAGATAAGGTGCTTGTAGGGTCCGGTGCTTTTATGAACCTGATGGGGATAAGACTCGCAGCGAATCTCAATCTGAAAAGTGCGGTATTCACTGCCGTAAACGATGAGCTGGCCGGTGTATTTATCGTGAATTATATGCCGGTCGACATGGTACAAAACGCTCTTGTTACACTTGCCCGCTCAAAGGTAAGACCGATATTCGCGGTCAGGGATTTTAATATTACGCCCACCATGGTGAGGTCAAAATTTAAAGTATCTACCGAACACATAGAGTTTCTTTCGTTTGAGGCAAGATATAACCTGTCTGCGGACTCCGGCGATACGGGAATAAAGCCAAGTGCGCTTATGAGCCGCGAGGGATTGGGACATTTTGTGGAGATAGCGTCCAGAAGCCGTATTCTCGTATCAAAGGTAAGGCTCGGTACGCTTATATCGGCTGTGGGAAGCATAGTGGGTTTGCTTGTTCTGCTGCTGGTATTTCGCAATTCGGCCTTCACTTCCGCAAGTGCGGCAAATATGCTTTTATTTCATATATTCTGGCTGATACCCGTCGTTCTGCTCAACAAGACTTGAAACAATGTAATTTGTGAGTATAATTAATATTGTATTTATACCGATTGTAGTGTATAATCAGCGGGTTATGACGTAAGCAATGCCCGGCATTGGCGGGCAGGATTAAATGAGAGGATTGGATATATATGGGCTACACGACAGACAAAATCCGCAATGTCTGCCTGCTCGGTCACGGCAGCACGGGTAAGACAAGCCTGGCGGAAAGCATGCTATTTCTTACCGGTGCATCGGACAGACTTGGGAGAGTATCGGACGGCAACACAGTAGGAGACTATGACGCGGAGGAGATTAAGCGTCAGATATCCATTTCGGCTGCCACCCTGTTTACTGAATATAAGGGTCATAAAATTAATATAATCGACACCCCGGGTTATTTTGACTTTGCGGGTGAAGTCAGTCAGGCGGTAAGAGTTGCGGATGCCGGAATAATTGTCTGCTCGGCTAAGGGCGGGGTAGGAGTAGGCGCCGAAAAGGCCTGGAAGGCTCTGTCAAAACATCCGAAACTCTTTTATATTTCCAAGATTGATGAGGAAAACGGGGACTTTAACGCCACGTTTCAGGCTCTTAGAGAAAAATTCGGGCACACTCTCTCGCCCCTGGTATTTCCCATAGTGAAGGACGGCAGGGTTCAGGGCATTATCGACGTTGTGCTGCGAAAGGCATATACGATTGAAAAAGGAAAGAGCATAGAGACAGCGATTCCGCCGGATATGCAGTCAACTCTTGACGAGATGTACACGGTACTGGCCGAGAATGTAGCGGAGACTTCAGAGGAGCTCATGGAAAAGTTCTTCGCCGAGGAGCCGTTTACTGATGAAGAAATAATTCGAGGCCTCAAGCAGGGTATCCGCGATCTTTCTCTTGTGCCCGTTGTTTGCGGAAGCGGTTTTACCGGACTGGGCACAGAACTGCTCCTTGATACCGTGATCAACCTTTTCCCGTCTCCGGCAGACATCACACCGGAGTTAGGGATAAACGCTGCGGGCGAACAGGTATCGATTCCCTGTGATCGCAGCGCGCCTACCTGCATGCTTATTTATAAAACTACTTCCGACCAATACGGCAAGTTTTCATTTTTCAAGGTGCTCTCCGGCACAGTCGATACAGATATGGTTCTCATCAATCCCAGGAGCGGCTCAAGCGAAAAAATGGGTCATATCTATATGATGCAGGGCAAAAAGAGTACGGAAGTAAAGCAGATCGGCTGCGGAGATATAGGCGCGGTTTCAAAGCTTTCGGACAGTAAGACAGGCGATACTCTTTGCGATCCTAAAAATGTGGCCAGAGCTGCGGGTATAGAGTTTAATGCACCATGCTACTCAATGGCTGTTACCCCGAAAGTCAAAGGACAGGAAGACAAGATTTCCGGCGGCCTCACCAGACTGGCAGAGGAGGATCAGACGTTCAGCGTCGAGAACAACGCCGAGATACATCAGATGGTGCTCTCGGGCGCAGGCGATATCCATCTTGACGTTTTATGTTCCAAGCTTAAAAACAAGTTCGGTGTGGAAGTGGAACTTTCTCCCGTCAGAGTGGCCTACAGGGAAAAGATACGCAAAAAGGTCAGGATCCAGGGCCGGCATAAGAAACAGTCCGGCGGACACGGGCAGTACGGCGATGTTTGGATAGAATTCGAGCCGCAGTCCGAAACAGAGGACCTTATATTCGAGGAGAAGATTTTCGGCGGCAGCGTACCCAAGCAGTATTTCCCCGCCGTTGAAAAGGGCATCAGAGAGAGCATGACAAAGGGTGTGCTTGCGGGCTATCCTGTCGTATATCTGAAAGCCACTCTGGTTGACGGCTCATATCACGATGTCGACTCTTCCGAAATGGCATTTAAAACAGCGGCAAACCTGGCTTACAAAAACGGACTTCCTCAGGCTTCCCCGGTAATTCTGGAGCCGATCGGTTCGCTTAAGGTCAATATCCCCGACATAAACATGGGAGACGTTATCGGCGATCTTAACAAGCGGCGCGGCAGAGTTCTGGGAATGAATCCGAAGGGAGACGGCAACCAGGAAGTAGAGGCGGAGGTACCGGCAGCCGAAATGAGCAGCTATGCCATAGACCTTCGTTCCATGACACAGGGAAGAGGCTCGTTCTCCTTCGAGTTCATCAGGTACGAAGAAACGCCCGCTGCCGTTCAGCAAAAGATAATAGAAGAAGCTAAAGCGCTTGCGGAAGCTGAATAAGCGCTGCGGATCAAATATATTCGGGCATAAAAGACTCAGCGGGGCGCACGATTTGCGCCCCGCCTTTATGTTCTTTTATCCCTCAAAAAAATGATACCGATATCCGATACAGAGATAGAACTCAGACGGAAGTAAGGCATCATGAAACCGTTGTACTATACCCTGATTAGCTTCGGCATAACCGAATTATTTTAATTAAAAGCTTGACAAAATAGAACAAGCGTACTATTATCTTTTCTGTAAACGTTTGCATCTTCATGAAGATATCGCATAATCGTATAAAAAAGCAAAAAAGAAGCTCCGATGCGGAGCTTCCCGCGGCGCGTACCCAAAAACACCCCTCGTCCCCGTAGCGGCGAGCATTGTGTAAAGAGCTGTCAGCGCAGCTGACTGAGGATTGCCGCTCCTCCGTCGTCCCCGTCGCCTCCGCCCTCCGGCGCGCGTGTATGTCGCGCTTTCGCATCACGGGTGTCATGTGCGGGTACATCATGCGGGTGTGTCATGCGGGTGCATTGTGCGGGTGTGTTGCGCGTATGCATTGCGCGGATGGCGTGTGTGCGCATAATGCGCCCCCGTCCGCGTCCGCAGGAAAAAATTTTTCCGGGAAAACAGCGCCCACCGGTCATTGGATTTTGTCAATCGTTTAATCGCATATCGGTAGAGATATAACTTATCTGCGCTTATCTCTGTCAATAGTGGATATGATACCGGCTTCATAAGCCTGCCTGCGCCTTTTTCTGTGCCTGGCTCTTAAAATATTATACCTTATGACAAATGCGGCATACAGCAGGAAGATAAAGAATATACCTCCCAAAACCCACTTGAGCCAGGCTTGACGGAGCGTTTCTTTTATGCGAGCTTTCATATACTCGGCCTTGGAAAGCGGAACATCCGTATTTGCGAGCAGGGAAACGGGACCGTAAGTTTTACCGTCATAGTATATGTAAATCTCGCCGAGTACCTCACCCGCCGCGATCGGAGCAGCAATCTCGCCGGTGCCGTCCTCAAGACCGAATATTGTTACAGACCGGTCAAACGAATCGACATCGATGTCGTTTGCCAAAAACTCCGTAAGCGAAGTCGCGGGATGTATGATTACGCTGTCCATTCCTTCGCCCATTGCGACCGGAACCTCTGCGGTAAGCTCGGTGGCGCTGAGTATCTCCCGGTAACTGAAATTGCGAAATGCCCACTCAAAAAGGGTCTTGGTTTCAGTGAAACTGGTAATCCGAAATGCGCCGTCCCCGAGCGGAACAGCTGTGGCGCCCAGTACAACGGATATCATATTTATTCCGTCTTTCCTGGCAGAGGATACAAGACAAAAACCCGCGGAATCCGTACTTCCGGTTTTTATACCGACTGCGTACTGGTAGCGGTAATTCGGCTGATCCGGAGATATGAGGTAATTGGTGGTGACAAGATAACGTACATCAGACATGTTTGTGGCGGGAATTTCTATTGACGGTGTATTGCATATTGTCATAAAACTGTCGTACTTGATAGCTTCGCGAGTTAAAAGATAAAGGTCGTAAGCGGTAGTATAGTGGTTATCGTCCGGCATGCCGTGAGTATTTGTAAAATGAGTTCCGCTGCAGCCAAGCTTCGCCGCATAACTGTTCATCATTGCAACAAAGTTCTCGATAGATCCGCCGATATGCTCGGCAATGATATTACAAGCTTCATTCGCCGAGGGAACAAGAGCGCAGTACAGTAAACTTTCGAGCGTCATTTGTTCACCCGGTTGTATGTACACCGTACTGCTGTCCCAGGTGAGACCTTCATTTACGTTTTCGGAAGCGGTTACGACATCGGAAAGGGAAGCGGCGCCTTCCTCGCAGGCAATAATCGCAAGAAGAGCGGTCACCATTTTTGTGGTGCTGGCGGGGTACATTTTATTATGCTCATTTTTCGCATAAAGAATCTCGCCTGTGTCTACCTCCGCTATAACGCAGGCCGCCGCGTCTATATCAGGCTGCTCCACGGCATGACAGTACAGCGGGAGGATAATACCGCACAGAAGGGAAAATATGAACATATAAGCTATATATTTAAATTTAGCCATAGAAATCTCCCGTATTTGTGCTATAATATTGCACGATGGCCGCTGTTCGGAGAAGTTCGGCGAGTGCTGTCTTGCTTAAATAATATGGGAATTGACTATCCGCCGGAAAGTTAAGATAAAACTTAATCTGTTATATATGATTATATTAAATGTATCAAGCAAATGCAACTGTTTTAAGCATATGATGACGGAGGATATAAATGGCGCGAGCAGCCGTACTTACAATAGCGGGGGCAGCTGTCGTGTTTGCCCTGTGTATGATCGGCGTCCTTATATCCGGAAATACGGCGCAAAATGAGCCTGAGATCACCGTAGAAAGGCAATCGAATACAGCATCGGATACAGCGGACGCGCATCCGGACGAGCCGCCTTTATTAATCAACATTAATACTGCGTCTGCTGCCGAACTTGAGCTGCTGGACGGTATCGGCCCCGCTCTTGCAGAAAGAATAATCGAATACAGGGAAGTTTGCGGAGGCTTTATACATACGGAGCAGCTCTTGGATGTGTCAGGGATCGGAGAGTCGGTTTATAAAGGCATAGCGAACCACATCACTCTTAAATAGGAGGAAAATTCGTGAAGATTCTGGTTGTCGATGATGAAAAATCCCTGGTGAAGGGGATTAAGTTCAACTTGGAGAACGAAGGGTATACCGTTGAGGTTGCTTATGACGGTGAAGAAGCTGTAAAGCTGGCCACTACTGCCGAGCCGGATTTGATTATCATGGATCTGATGATGCCGAAACTAAACGGCCTTGATGCCTGTCTTAACATAAGAGAGTTTTCGAAGGTCCCCATCATAATGTTAACGGCAAAAAGCGAGGATGTCGATAAAATTATCGGTTTTGAATGCGGAGCCGATGATTATATAACAAAGCCGTTTAATATACTTGAGCTCAAAGCCCGCGTAAGAGCACTGCTTCGCCGCGTCTCGATGAATGAGCCTCAAGCGGCTGAAAGCGTCATAACAAGCGGACACATATGTATTGATACGGAGCGCCGTACATCCACGAAAGACGGGGTTGAGGTCGATCTTACCGCGAAGGAGTTCGACCTTATAGAGCTGCTGATGAAAAACCCGGGTAAGGTATATATAAGAGAAAGTCTGCTTTCGACAATCTGGGGCGCCGATTATCAGGGCGATATAAGAACGGTTGACGTCCATATCAGGCGTTTGCGTGAAAAACTGGAAAAGGATCCGGCAGAACCTACAAAAATCATGACAAAATGGGGAGTTGGCTACTATTTCAAAGACTAACTTCCGAGCGCTCGATATAAAAAACAGCGTCCAGCTTAAGTCGGTTCTGAGTTATCTTGCTATATTTATCGTACTGCTGGTTTTCATGAATGTTTATCCGGTCGTACGCGTCAGGGATGCGCTCTTTGAATCCAAGTATGCCTCAATGCTCAACCAGGCATCCGTCTTTGCCTCGTCGTTATCGTCTTTAGCCGAGCTTGAAAGTGATGAAGTAAAGCAGGTCATGGGGCTCCTGGACGATATGGGACTCAGCCGAATAATCATTGTTAATTCCTCCGGCCGAATAATCTACGATACCGCCGATATGGAAAATAACCCGGGCAAATACGTAATGTTTTCGGAGATAACAAGGGCGCTGAGCGGGAAGAACGTTTTTTACTCAAGCTATTCGGACTCGGTACTGCGCAGCAGAGCCGCGATACCGGTGGTGTATAAAGGAACAACGATAGGCGCGGTCTATATATATGAGTACGATACCGATCAGGCAGGGCTTATTGCCGGTCTGCACGAGAATCTTTTAAAGGTGTCGTACATCATGCTTATAGCCGCGCTGTTTTTGGGCGTCGGGTTCTCGACCGTGCTTACTTCTCGTATACGCTCAATCCTTCGTGCCGTAAGATCCGTCGGAGACGGAAGCTATAATTATAAAATTACCGTCAAAGGCCGCGATGAGTTAAGTGAACTCACGGAGGAGTTCAACAACCTTATCAGCAGACTGAAAAAGGTTGAGGAAATACGACAGCGCTTTGTTTCCGATGCTTCGCATGAGCTTAAGACTCCGCTTGCGGCTATCAGGCTGTTAACGGACAGTATTGTGCAAAATGAGGATATGGACAAAGCTACCGTCCGCGAGTTTATATACGATATCGGAGCCGAGGCTGAAAGACTTGCGAGGATCACTGAGAAGCTGCTTGACCTGTCCCGGCTGACAAACGAAGCGGCCTCAAACAGTGTGCCGATGGAAGTAAAGCGGGTTGCGGAACAGGCCCTTAAGATGCTGCGCACACTCGCTTTAAAGAAGAATGTGACTATCGAGAGCAGATTTTCGGGAAAGTGTGTAATTCGGGCCAATCCGGATGATATACATCAGGTGGTTTTTAATCTGATAGAAAACGCCATTAAGTATAATATAGACGGAGGCAGCGTTACTGTCCTGCTTTTCAAACGGGACGGCCGGGTTTATCTCATTGTAAATGATACCGGCATCGGAATTCCGCGCGAGGATATGCCAAACATATTTGACAGGTTCTACCGTGTGGATAAAGCCAGAAGCAGCGATATTGGAGGAAGCGGGCTGGGGCTGGCAATTGTCAAGGATATGGTGTATAAGCATGGAGGCACGGTAACGGCGACGGCACGCGATTGCGGGGGCACCAGCTTCGAGGTGTCGTTTCCGGCATATGAAGCGGCGCCAGGAGAGAAGGTACAATGAGAAGATTACTTTCCGCCGTGTTGGTTATCGCCTCTCTTGTCGCAATATGCGGGTGCGCCGATAAAAGGGCGGAGCGGGAGAGCATTGAAACTATCTCTGTCTTCTATTTGTGCGGCGAGGAGATCCAGAAATCCGGAGAGCTGATTGCAAAACTGGATTTGCCTGTCTCAAAAGAAACGGATGAGCTCCATGCGGCACTTACCGCGATTACGGCGAAACCCGACAAAGACGGCTATTATTCCGCCTTTCCGCCAAGTGTCAGAATAAGCGCATATACTTTGGAGAACGGCGTTTTAACCGTAGATCTGACACAGGGCTATCTGAACCTTTCCGAAGTAGATAAGAATATTATATTAGCCTGCATGGTGCTTACGCTTTGCGCGCTGGATGAAGTCAGCCAGCTGAATCTCAATGTGGACGGTATTACGCTGGAGCATGGGCTGACTCCCGATATGATTATTCTGCAGGACTCGGAGACAAACGCCTTTGAGCAAAGAATAACACTTTATTACCCCGGTCCGGGTGACGACTTCCTGTATTCGGAGCACCGCATGCTCACAACCGGTTACGACAAGCTGCTTGCGGAATATGTAATAGATGAGCTTTTAAAGGGTCCTCAGGACTCTCAGCTTCATTCTGCTTTGCCGCAGGGCACGCAGATTCTTTCAATCGAGGTTTCCGGGGATCTGTGCACGGTCAATCTGTCCAGAGAATTTTATTCCAACAGGCCGGACATCGCGGCTTTGGAGAGAATGGCCGTTTACTCGATCGTTAATTCTCTCTGCTCAATATCGGGTATTCAGAGCGTTAAACTTCTCATAGACGGAGAGAAAATGGAGAAGTATGTCTATATTGACATCAGCGGTTCGATAAGACCCGAGATATATCTTTCCCGGGAGCTGCGTTTTCTCAGTTCGGATGTTATTATTCCCGTCTATCTGGCTACAGACACAAACGAACTGATTGCGATACCGTATATTGCGGACGCTTCGCAATACAGCTCAATGGAAGAATGCGCCGCTTATGCTCTCGTTTCGGGCCTTGAGGTATGCGGATATGTGAGCCCGGTACCGAAGTATACAAAGATTCAGTCCGTATATACGGAAAACCGCGTCTGTACCGTGGAAGTCAGCGAGGAGTTCATTTTCCCGGGAGCGGAACCCCGATTGAATTTAGCATTACAGGCGCTGGTAAATACCATCGTGGCTACTGGAGAAGCAGACAGGGTAGTCGTTATCTGCAGCGAGAGTAACCTGACCGGTATCGGAGGATTGGCTTTAAACCTATCTCATGTGATCAAATAAGACGGAGGCAGAATGCATAATAATACCGGAGACATGAAAGTTATTAATAACCGTGGCAGCGCAAATTCGAATGCATCGGCCGCCATCGTTAACGGGGCGCATCCCATGAATGAGCGTGAGCTGAGCCAAATAAGCAATCTTGCTTTGGCACATGTAGGAGATGCGGTTTATGAGCTGATGGTCAGGACTCATATGTGCATAAAAGGCGATTTCACCGCAGTTGCTCTCCACAGAGATTCTGTGGCGCGTGTTAACGCTCCTGCCCAGGCGAAAGCCGCAGCCGTGCTTTTACCGCATTTAAACGATAAAGAAAAAGATGTTTTCAGAAGAGCGCGCAATGCAAGAGTATCCAGTGTCCCGAAGTCCGCCGGACTATCCGAGTATCATGCGGCGACCGGGCTTGAGGCGCTTTTCGGATGGCTTTGGCTGCAATGCGAATACGCGAGGATCAATGAGCTGTTTTCGATTATCATGGAGGAGTAGGATATGCCGCTCGATACTCTGACGCTTTCCGCGGTAATTGAAGAACTTGACGGAGAGCTCGAGGATGCAAAAATCGATAAGATTCAGCAGCCGGAACACGATGTGCTTATCTTAACCGTCCGCGGACGCGGGTATACCCGTAAGCTGCTCGTATCGGCCGGCAGCGGGAGCGCGCGCCTGCATATTACAGAGCATGCCAGAGAAAACCCGCAGGAACCGCCTGCGTTTTGCATGCTGCTGAGAAAACACCTCGCCGGCGCCAGAATACAAGCGATAACCCAGCCGGGCGCAGACCGTATTGCAAGAATAGAGTGTCTTTCAACCGACGACTTGGGCGATACGGTATCAAGACAATTAGTAGTGGAGTTGACGGGAAAAACCACAAATATCGTCCTTGTCGGTCAAGACGGACGAATCATAGACTGTCTGCGCAAATCCGACGGAGGAGATGCCGGCAGAAGCATGATGCCGGGAATGTTTTACAGGTTTCCGGAAAAGCAGCTAAAAGCCGACCCTTTCGTGTTGACGAAGGAAGAGACAGAGGCTCTTTGGAAATCGGCCGATTATAATTCCGAAACAGACAAGTGGGTTCTTAAAACATTCGGCAGCCTGTCACCTTTGATGTGCCGTGAAGCATCGTTCAGAATTTTCGGAGACAGCAGCATACGCATTCATGAAGCTCCGGCAGTAAATTTCCCCGATGCGTTTTCGGAATTTATAGCGATATTCCGGGAAAAACGTACTGCTCCTTACCTTCTGTCGGAAGAGGGCATAGCTAAAGATATCTCTTGTATAGATATCAGGCAGTACGGACACCGCTTTGAGCTAAAACGGTACCGGTCATACTCCGAACTGCTGGACGCGTTTTTTACACTTAAGGAAAAGGAAGAGCGAAACAGGCAAAGAAAGCAATCGCTGATGAAAACAGCGAAAACGCTCCGGGACAGAGCCGAAAGAAAGCTCTCGGCACAGCGAGAAGAGCTCGGGGGCACTCTGGGCAGAGACGAACTCCGGGAGCATGGCGACATAATAAAGGCTAACATATACAGGATGGAAAAGGGCATGTCGGTGCTCACAGCCGAAAATTTCTTTTCACCCGACGGAGCGGAAAAACGTATTCCTCTGGATCCGAAGCTGACGCCGCAGCAAAATGCCGCGAAGTATTATAAAGCATATTCAAAGGCAAAAAAAGCCGAGTATTTTCTAAGAGAGCAGATCATCGCAACCAAAGCGGAGCTTGAGTATCTTGAAAGTATAGTAAGCGAGCTGGAGCTTGCCGATGGCGAAAAGGAAATATCGGACATACGCACCGAGCTTATCGAGCAAGGCTTTATTAAACCCCGGACAAATATGAGAAAAAAAGGATCACAGAGCGCTCCTATGCATTTCGTGTCTTCTGCGGGAATAGAAATACTGGTCGGAAGGAATAATTTACAGAACGACGCCATTACTTTCGGAACAGCGTTTCGCAACGATCTGTGGCTTCACACACAAAGAATTCACGGAGCTCACGTAATTGTTTCGCATGATTGGGATAATGTGGATGATACAACGCTCGCTGAAGCTGCCGGACTGGCCGCGTGGTTTTCCCAAGGCAGAGGAGATGCAGCGGTAGATGTGGATTATACAAGAGCCGGCAACGTCAAAAAGCCGTCCGGGGCACGTCCGGGAATGGTTATATACAGCGGGTTTAAAACAATTCGCGTAAGACCCGACCCGCTGCTCGCCGAAAGACTTATAAAACACAGGAAATGAGGCTGTTCTTAAAATATACCCGTAGTTAAATCTCGAAAAAGCCGCCGGAATACCGATCATTCCCGGCGGCTTTGGCCCGCAAGATTCTTATTTTACCCAACCGAGAAGAGAGCCGTCCTTTTTGCGTGTCTCAATAAAATCCAGGGCGCGGCTGATCATTTCCGCCGCTTCGATTCTGGTTAAATACCCGCTTCCGACTGTGTCCTGGACATCTGATATAATATTGCACATATCGAGATTTACGAGCGCCTGCAGTGCCCAGGCGGGTACGGAGTCACTGTAGCGGAAGGAGGAGACGGAAGCTACATCGGTGATGCCCAGCATATTGTTGAGCATAACGGCTGCCTCGGAGCCGGATATCGCGCTGTCGGCAGAAAAGACGATTGCACCGTTCGCGTCTGCGTATCCGGAAATTACGCCATCCAACAAAGCCGCGGAGACATAGGGCTTAACCCAGAAGGGCATTGAAGCATCGTCAGCGAATCCGGTTCTTAAAATATCTTTGAGCGGTTCGACCGATGCCGCGCTCATGCAGAGCGCCAGAAACTCCCCGCGGCTGACAATTTCATCGGGCTTGAAGTAATAGCTTTCGCTTATTCTGCCGCCTGTATAGATACTTTCTTCCGCAAGGCGATAGGCTGCATAAGCCGGTTCGTTTGAACTTATATCGGCATATGTCACCTTGCACTTCATTTTGTCGATGACAATACTGACGGTAGCTTTACCGGATACGTTTCCCTGTGAGTCGACTGCGGCGTAGGTAAATGAATCTTTTCCCTTTTTCCCTTCTTTAGGCATATACAGGAAAGTGTTGTCCTTGATATCCACCGTACCTTTTGCGGGTTCGGATTCAAGCCGGTAGCTTACCTGGTCGCCATCGGGGTCAGTTGAGTTGAAATATGCTTTCACGCAAACGTTTTTGTAGGTTCTGATCTCAATATCCTCTGCCACCGGTGCGGAATTGGTGCCTGTCCCTGTGGTAACCGATTCTATAACAACGGCGGAACTCCGCATTGGAAGGCAAGCTGAAAAAAGCAGCAGAGCGAGGGCTATGGATACAGCGCGAAGATAAACTGGCTTTTTCACAAAAAAGACCTCCCGGAATAGATTATGACTTTCGTCACTTCTATTTTTCACCGGAAGGTCCGTTTTATACCTGTTTTGGTTAATTTTTATCCTTCGGTTTTAAGATAATCGTTAAATGTTTTAAGAGCGGCGGCTTTGTTCTCTTCCGAAAGGATGACATACATGATGTAATTGCCTGCCGAATGGGTTTCGGCCTTTTCAAGCTTAGGCTTTTCTTCCGGCATATACTCATCCATCCAGGTTTCAAGCCTGAAGCTCAGATACTTGTCAAGCTCTGCAACCGCATCTTTTACCGAAACTCCGTCAGCAGTCTTAAATATGCCGAACTCGTCAATATCAGCGCCATAGGCGTTAATCCTGACATCGTACTCGCTGAAAAGAATAAGGTCCAGCTTCATAGCCCCTGTCAGGTAAGATTCTTTCATTGCCGCGAAGCTGTCTGAGCCCAGAGTGTCGGCAACTAAGTCAGCCAGATCGGTTGCCGGCAGATCGTCACGGTATTCGGTTGTTTTCGAGCAGCCGAATAAGGCTGACAGCGCGCAAAGTGCAAGGATAAGCGACAGTATGCGATATCTCAAATTAATATCTCCTCTGCTTAAGGATAACCGTGTGTCCTTATATAGTTTATAACTTTTCCGAAACCTTCGGAATTAAGATGAATACCATCGCCGTTCTGGTACGCCTCAGGCAGCCAACCGTCTGCGCCGACAAGCACGGAGGCGGTGTTTAAAAAGCGAACTCCGCATTCTTCGGCTATATCACAGACCCATCTGTTAGCGGCGGAGATATTTTGATTGTTGATAGAACTCTGATGTTCATAATTCTCGGCGATGGGAAAAATCGATTGGAGAATAATTTTCGTATTCGGACTTAATTCTTTTATGTCGTTAACAAGCGAGGTGTATTCGGCTTTAAAGTATGTTTCGTCCATGAAAGATACTCCGTTGACACCAAGCGTTATTATCATATATTCGGGCATTTCTCTGATTACCGCGTCGCGTATGGTTATTTCGGTTCCGTCGCGCGGATATACTATAGTCGCAAAACCCTGGTACGATAAAGTAAGAGTTCCGCTGGAAGGCGTCCATACCTGCATTGTCTCTTTACCGCCGGACAGCATTTTATAGTATTTTAACCCATATGTCGTTGAGTCGCCTAGGAAAATAATTCTGTCAAGATAATCCTGGCCCATATCGGCAGTTTCGGTCAGCATTGAGGGTGAAGAAATTTCAAAGTCTGAATTTCCGCTGCCGGGGGGAGAGGTAACCGAAGTGCCGGCGGTCGGGGCCGTGGAAGCGGTCGGAGCGGAGGGGTTTACGGACGGAGCGGTTTCGGCCGGGTTCGTTTCGGTGCCTTCCGTAATTTTCGGAGTTTCCGGTGGGCTGGTATACTCCGCGGGCGCGGTCTGCGGAGGAACATTATCATAGTTTTCTTCGGGTGCGGGCGTTGGAGTATCTGGGGAGGAAGGGGCATCGGCAGATATCGAGCATGACGCGCAGATCACGATAAATAACATTACTGCGATAAGCAGAAAGAACAATCGCGTATACGATATGCGTTTCAAAGCGATACCTCCACAAATAAAATACCGAGCAGTATATTAACAGAAATATATCATAGTAGCAATAGCATTACAATACTAACAAAGCAGCGATAAGAGCACCGGGCTTCTTTACTTTACTATTATAGTGTGCTAAAATATCGGCAGGGTTTTGTCGGCTGATAATTAATTAGCCTGGAGGGTACATCATGAGAAAAAACAATAATAAAAGCCGCAACATGGATCTCTATAAGGCGATACTGACTCTGGAAACCGTTGAGGAGTGCAAAGCGTTCTTTGACGACCTTTGCAGCATAACCGAGCTTCTTGCCATGGAACAGCGCTTTGAGGTTGCAAGGCTTCTTTACAACGACATGATTTATAATGACATAATGCAGCGCACCGGAGCCTCCAGCGCAATAATAAGCCGCGTAAACCGCAGCCTGCTTTACGGCGCAGGCGGTTATTCGGTTGTATTTGACAGAGCAAAAGAGGCGAAAGATACCGATTGAGCGGATACTATTTCTTAGCACCTTATTATGACGCGCTTCAGGAAGAGGTAAACTATGCCGCTATTGCGGACTGGTGCGAGAATTGTTTTTCCCGTGCCGGCCGAGCTGTCCGCAGTGTACTTGATCTCGCTTGCGGTACAGGAACGCTGTCCTATATTCTGGCTGACAGAGGCTTTGACGTTACAGGTGCGGACATATCGGCGGAGATGCTGTCTGCGGCTGAATCCAAAAGGGCTAAGCGTGCCGCCGGAAACCCCTTATTCATATGTCAGGCTATGGATGGACTCGATCTGTACGGCACCGTGGATGCCGCGGTATGTACGCTCGACGGTGTGAATTATTTAGCGCGCGAAGAATTGCGAAGAGCATTCGGCAGAGCCGCGCTTTTTATCGAACCCGGGGGCGTCTTTATTTTTGACGTTCATTCGAGCGAAAAGTTCGAATGGATGCATGGGCGGATATTCAGAAGTGAGAGCGCGGACTCCTACTGCGTATGGTCGGCTGCAAGGGACGATAATTCCGGAAGAATCGTTTATGATATGGATGTGTTTGCAAAAAAAGGAAGCGCCTGGATAAGATCTTCGGAACGCCACATCCAGTACGAGTACGGAGCGGATGAGCTGCGCAAAGAACTTTTATCTTCCGGTTTCCGAAAAGTTGTAACTTCGGATGAAGACAACTCTATATCGGGCCCGGACGCTGCGCGACTATATATTTTTGCCGAACGCTAAAATAGAAATAATTTTGACTGAAAGCTGTTGACAATTAAAAACTCATATAGTACAATACTCCACGCCGCCGAAAATACCGAGCTGTTTCGGTGTTTGAGGGAGCATAGCTCAGCTGGGAGAGCACATGCCTTACAAGCATGGGGTCACAGGTTCGAGCCCTGTTGTTCCCACCATAATTTGGCCGAGTAGTTCAGTCGGTTAGAACGCTAGCCTGTCACGCTAGAGGTCGAGGGTTCGAGTCCCTTCTCGGTCGCCAATACTTCCTGAGTTGCGGATCTTGTGTCCGCCCGATACGAGGAAGTATCTGCCTCGGTAGCTCAGTTGGTAGAGCAGAGGACTGAAAATCCTCGTGTCGACGGTTCGATTCCGCCCTGAGGCACCAAAGCGCAGCCAATAGGCTGCGCAGATTGCGGGCATAGCTCATTTGGCAGAGCGCCACCTTGCCAAGGTGGAGGTAGCGAGTTCGAATCTCGTTGCCCGCTCCAATTAAAACAAGGACAGTTTAACCTGTCCTTGTTTCATTTTGCCCAATAGTATGCTGCTCTTATTTTCTCTTTCCGGAAACACTCCAAATGGCCAGCGCAAAGAACAATGCGCCGGTGGATAATAAAATAATAATACTCAGCGCGTCACTAATCTCCCTGCTGCCGTATTTAAAGGTAATTCCCATAGCTTCCCTGAAACTTGGTGCGTATTTCGATGCTTCGCCGGTGAAAGCCTTTGTCATGGCATCATCCATCATGACTTTCCGAAGAAGCGACGCGGCATGGGAAGGCGGAAAAAGCTTAATAACCCACTGAACGGAAGACGGCAGATTGCCTATCGGGATATAGATGCCTGTCAAAAAGCCTATCACAGTCCCGACAATCGTGCTTGCCGTAGAAAATGCGTTTTCACTGTTAATGAATGAAATAATAAAAAACGTCAATGCTGTGTTGGCAAAGGCGGACAGAAGAATTATGCCGAGGACTTTTATAAGCGCACTGATACCGATAAGAGTTCCGTTGTTTGCCGCAATATAAATCTGCGACAGGACAAGCGTTACAAGCGACAGAATTACACCGATGATAAAAGCCGAGAAAACATAACCTCCCGAGATGCTCCATCTCTTTATAGGCGACGAAATAAAATCCTTGTTAATTTTTCTTGTCTTGTCATTTATCATGATGCCGAAAGCGCCCATAGTCGTTGTCACTGTGGTTATTGAAAGCAAACCGGCCATGACCCAGTTATCCATTATTTCTTTCGCGTTTTCAAAACTGCTCAATCCGGCGGAATAGACTCTCCCCAGGAAAAGGATATAGAGGCCGATAATAATAAACGAAGCAAGTAAAGAGAAAAAAACCGAAGCCTTATCACGGAAAAATACTAAAAGGTTGCGTTTAGTGAAACCTATCAAGATTCTCTAAGCTCCTTTCCGGTGATGTTTATGAATGCATCGTCCATTGTTCCGGCGGTGACCTCGAAGCCGGAAATATACGGCTTAACGGATTCAATAATCGGCAGGGAGTCGATTGTCCGCTTTATGCTAACGGTTATTTTATCGGTATTGACGGTAAAGGATATATTGTTATTACTTAATATTGAATAAGCTTTGCCGCAATCGGTGCAGGTTATGGTCAGTTTGTCGCTCGAATACATTTCCCGCAGATCAAAAGGAGTGCCTTTTGCCGCTATCTCACCGTTGTCAATCACTATAACAAAATCAGCCTCAGCCGCCTCTTGCATATAGTGTGTTGTCAAAAACACGGTCATACCGGATTCATTCCGGAGCTTTTGAACGGTTTCCCAGACGTTCGCACGGGTCTGCGGATCCAGACCGGTCGTAGGTTCGTCCAAAAACAAAATTTTAGGTGTATTGACAAGCGCTCTTGCTATATCGCAGCGCCGCCGCTGCCCCCCGGAGAGTAAACCGTAAGGCCGCTTCATTATCTCTTCAACTCCGGCCAGTTCGGCTGCTCTTTCCACAGACGCACGGAGCGTGTTTCCCCTCAGCCCGTAAAGAGAAGCGCGAAAGCGCAGATTTTCCTCAACTGTCAGAAGCCTGTCCAACAATCCGTCCTGAAATACCGCACCTATAGATCGGCGGATCGCATCGTCTTCTTTGCCGAGCAAGTGACCGTCAACAAGGACCGTACCGCTGTCCGGCTTGAGAAAAGTGCATATAATATCGATGGTAGTTGACTTTCCCGCGCCGTTGGGACCCAGGAATGCAAAGAGCTTTCCTGCCTCGACATAAAAGTCAAGGCCTCTGACTGCTTCTACTTTGCCATAGGATTTGCGAAGACCGTTAACTTGCACTATCTTTCCCATCATCCACTCTCCTTGGTACATATTACTGTTGAGATGCAACTGCGCTCAAATATATTTCTGCTGTGTTCTTATGTCCGGCCATTCGGCAGAGCAGAATTATCGAGAAGGCATATGGAAGTCGTGTTTTTATCCGGGCCGCTGAGCGTATAAAACCTCGCCCCGAATGCCGAAAATTCCGCATTATGGCATTCATCTCCGAATATAACGCGGTTTATAAAAATACCGCTGCCGGTCATCTTTCCGTATGCTTCTTTTAAAGTCCATATCCGCAAAAAGCGCGGCTGCGGATCTTTTGAAATGTAAGATAACTCGAAAGGCCCGCAGACTCTTTGCGCAACGTGAGCGTTGAAAGGGCGCGGAAGTTCCGTGTCTATACCTACAGGAACTGCGGCGGTTATACATACAACCCAATTACCGGAGTGTGAGACACTGAACTCCAAACCGGTACCAGGCGCTTGGGGCTTGCCTTGAGCATTTACCGTAATGGTTATATCTTCTGCGCGAATTCCGCTTATTTGCGATAGCATATCTCTTGCCAGCAGCTCACCGGCACAACTTCTCATTCGGGCCGGTGCGTTCGCCATTCTCAAAACTCTGGCACGCTTTTCGGGCGACATCATTTCAAGTGCGGCCAGCTCCGACTCGGAGGTCATATTTCCGATATTTAAATAACGCACATGCATAAAAAACCGCCCTTTCCCCTGAATAATAATATAAAGGGCGAAAGGGCGCAAGCTATTATACCGTCCGTCAGTCAAATGACGGGTTAACGGCATATATGTTCTTTTGATCAAGCCTTTCGGTAGCAAGGCGCAGTCCTTCGCCGAATCGCTGGAAATGTACGATTTCCCGCGCGCGAAGGAATCGTATGGCGTCTGAAACATCCGGGTCATCGGACATTCTGAGAATATTATCATAGGTTACGCGTGCTTTCTGCTCGGCGGCCATGTCTTCCGTAAGGTCTGCTATCATATCCCCCTTTACCTGCATTGAGGAAGCGCTCCATGGGAAACCCGAGGCGGCTGTAGGATAGATGCCGGCCGTGTGATCGACGAAATAATTGGCGAATCCGCTGTCCATCAATTCGCGTTCTTTCAGGTTTTTTGTCAGCTGGTATACAATGGTCCCCACCATTTCAAGGTGGCCGAGCTCCTCCGTGCCGATGTCTGTTAAAAGCCCCTTGAGCTCAGGATAAGGCATGGAATATCTTTGGCTCAGATACCTTAGCGACGCGCCGAGTTCCCCGTCAGGGCCGCCGTATTGCGATATAATAATCTGGGCAAGCTTAGGGTTGGTTGTCGATATGTTTACGGGATATTGCAGCTTTTTTTGATATATAAACATCAGCGGGCTCTCCTTTCAGTGACGTCCCAGGGCCAGGGATTATCGAGCCAGGTATAGCCGTTTTTCGTCACATCGGTCTGAAAAAGGGGACCGTACAGTTCGATATATTTAGCGGCGCCCTTTTTGTATAGTTCCACGTAGTCAAGATATAGCTTGAGAGCTTCCGTGTCAGAACGGTGCGTATCCAAATATAAGCCAAGCTCGTTTATCACGAAGCCGAGGGCAGACAGCTCCCCGATAGGGGTTGATGTGTCTGCCGCACCCGGAACGACATTTTTCCAGGGGAGATCTAAACCGGGGAACAGAGTTCCCCGTGAAAGCGCTTTTGCACTGTCGTATTTCTGCTGGTTCATGCCCTGGAAGGGCACAAAAGGTACAGACAGAGGAGCGCAGGAGGGAAGTGTACCCTTCATATAGCCACAGTCAAAAGTCGTGTTTTCCGTATTTTGTTCCATCAGTGCCTCCGATTTATTTATATTGCCGTTGATAGCGGCAAAGACGATATTGTGTCGTCTATAAGACAGGATATGAAACGGGACCATATATTGTGCATAAGTGCGGTGTATGTTTGGAAAACGGGGAAATTATTGTGTGATGTTACCTGTCGCGTTTCATTGACAAAAAAAATGACGGCATATATAATGTTTTTTGGTTAATAAGGTATAGTAGGTAATAGCTGGAATAACTGAGCATCAGATAATATATAAAGTTTTAAAGGAGAGTTATAATGAACGTTTGCGAAATTATGAAACAGCGCATGGCCTTTTCCTTCGAAGTGTTCCCGCCTAAGACGGACTCCGGAATGGTTAAGCTGATCGGAAAGGGCGGGGTCATGGACCAGCTCTACACGATGAAGCCGGACTATATCTCCTGCACCTACGGTGCCGGTGGAACCAATGTCGGTAAAAACCTCGAAGTCCTCAAGGCTGTTAAGGCATCCGGTGTCGCTGTACCGGTTACGCACTTCACCTGTATCGGCAATACCCGTGAGGGAATCAAAGAGCAGCTGCAGGCATATCTGGATAACGGTATCGACCATATACTGGCTCTGCGCGGAGACCTTCCTTACGGCTGGACCGGAACGGGCGGAGACCTGCACTATGCAACCGAACTGGTTAAGTTTATTCGCGACGAATTCGGAAAGAAATTTACCATCGCAGTTGCCGGCTCTCCCGAAGGCCATATCTCCTGCCGCAGTCTCGAAGCGGATATCTCGTTCCTTAAGCAGAAACAGGACGAGGGTGCCGATTATATCATGACTCAGTTGTGCTGGGATATGGATCAGTTCCGCTACTGGATGGATGCCATAAAAACAGCCGGTATCACAATGCCTGTTGATGTAGGTATTATGCCCGTTCTGGCTGCCGACTCAACGATTAACATGGCGCTCTCGCGCAACGGATGCGTTATGCCCAGGGCCTTATGCGAACTGATTTCGAAATACTGGATATTCCCCAACCCCTTCGCTCCCAATGAATCCGAGGAATCTATCGCCGCTAAAAAGGCTGACTTTAAAAAAGCCGGTATTGAGTACACAATTAAGCTTATCGATGAGTATCGCGTATGCGGAATTAACGGAATTCATCTTTATGCGCTTAACAAGTACGAGGATGTCGCTTACCTCGTAAAAGAGTCCGGCATAAAGGATATGTAAGTACCCGCGCTGGAAATTGTGTTATCTGACTGAGCAGACCATCGAAACCGTATTAAGCAGTTTAAGTAAACTGCGAAACTAAATAGCATTATTCTAAATATATAAGGAGGATACTAAATGCTGGACCCGACCAAATTCAAAGACTGGCAGATTGCCGAGGAAGCTGAAAAATCACTTCCCAGCATAGATTATTTCCGTGAGAAGATGGGCCTTTTACCCGACGAGATTATTCCTTATGGCAAAACCCCCAAGCTTGATTTCATTAAGATAATGAATCGTCTCAAGGACAAGCCCGACGGTAAGTATATCGAAGTAACGGCTATCACGCCTACTCCTCTGGGAGAGGGTAAATCGACCACATCGCTCGGCCTTATCGAGGGACTCGGCAAGCTCGGCAAGAACGTGGGCGGATGTCTGCGTCAGCCTTCGGGCGGCCCCACAATGAACGTCAAGGGTACCGCTGCCGGCGGCGGAAACGCGCTTTTAATACCCATGACTGAGTTTTCGCTGGGTCTTACCGGTGATATTAACGACATAATGAACGCCCACAACCTCGCTATGGTTGCTCTAAACGCCCGTATGCAGCACGAGGCTAACTATGACGATGCTCAGCTTGCAAAGCGCAACCTGAAGAGACTCGACATTGACCCGGAGAGAGTTGAAATGGGCTGGGTTCTGGACTTCTGCGCCCAGGGACTCAGAAATATCCGCATCGGTATAGGCGGCAAGCAGGACGGCTTCGAAATGAATTCCAAGTTCGGAATAGCGGTAGGTTCGGAGCTCATGGCAATCCTGGCGGTCGCCCGCGACCTCGCCGATCTTCGCGACCGTATAGGCAAAATTATTGTCGCTTATGACAAGAAGGGCAATCCCGTTACCACCCATGACCTTGAGGTCGACGGAGCTATGTGCGCATGGATGCGCAATACCATTAACCCGACCCTTTGCTACACCGTTGAGCATCAGCCCTGCTTTGTGCACGCAGGACCTTTCGCGAATATCGCGATCGGCCAATCCTCCATCATAGGCGACCGTCTCGCACTCAAGCTTTTCGATTATCATGTCACTGAGTCGGGATTTGCGGCGGACATCGGATTTGAAAAGTTCTGGAACGTCAAATGCCGTCTGAGCGGCCTTAAGCCCAACGTTTCTGTTCTCGTTGCGACGATTCGCGCTCTCAAGATGCACGGCGGCGGACCGGCTGTCGTTGCCGGAAAGCCTCTTCCCACAGAGTATACTCAGGAGAATCTTGAGCTTCTTGAAAAGGGCTGCGAGAACCTGTTCCACCATGTGGCCAACGTTAAGAAGTCCGGCATCAATCCGGTTGTATGCATTAACAAGTTCTATACCGACACGCCCGCGGAAATCGCTCTTATAAAGCGCCTGTGCGACGAGAATAATGTACGCTGCGCTCTTTCCGACCATTGGATGAAGGGCGGAGAAGGTGCCATCGAACTGGCCGAGAAGGTTGTCGATGCCTGCAACGAACCGGTCGATCTCAAGTACCTGTATCCGCTTGAAATGCCTCTTCGCCAGCGCGTCGAACTTATCGCGAAAGAAGTCTACGGCGCCGACGGCGTCGACTGGGCGCCCTTGGCCATAGAGAAAGCAGAGCGCTTTGAGTCGGATCCGTATTATGCCGATTTCTCTACAATGATGGTAAAGACCCATCTGTCGCTGTCTCATGAGCCCACCTGGAAGGGCGTACCGAAAAACTGGAGACTGCCGATCAGAGACATTCTTGTATACGGCGGCGCAAGGTTCCTTTGCCCGATGGCCGGGTCAATCAGCATGATGCCCGGAACCAGCTCTGATCCCGCTTACCGCCGCATTGATGTTGACACAGAGACCGGCAAGGTTTCCGGACTGTTCTGACATCGGCAAACACATCTGTTAATCAGCTAACCGCAAAACGGCTCGTGCGTTAGGCCTTGCCTGACGCACGAGTTCCGATGTATAAGGAGGTAAACATGACTTTTTCAGATAAGAGCTGCAAGGAATTCACCGTCGAGCTGGCTAGCAAAGCATCTGTTCCCGGAGGAGGAGGAGCGTCCGCACTATGCGGCGCGCTGGGATGCGCCCTCGGAAACATGGTAGGCTCGCTTACAGTGGGCAAGAAAAAATACGCCGACGTTGAAGATGAAATTAAGGCGGCAATGGAGAAGGCCGAGTCTGTCTGGCGCGAGCTTCTCGATTTGATCCAGAAAGATGCCGATGTTTTCGAACCGCTTTCCAAGGCTTACGGGCTTCCGAAGGACACCGAAGAACAAAAGGCATATAAAACCGAGTATATGGAAAAATGCCTCAGAGACGCATGCTCCGTACCTGTGGCTATAATGGAAAAATGCTGCGAGTCAATTGATCTGTGTAAAATATTCGCCGACAAGGGAAGCACTCTGGCAATCAGCGACGCAGGTGTGGGTGTTGCATTCAGCAAGGCGGCTCTGCTCGGAGCGAGTCTGAATGTATTTATCAATACGAAAGCAATGACGGATAAAGAGTACGCCGCGTCACTGAATACAAAAGCAAATAATATGATAGCTAAGTACACCGTTTTGGCCGACGAAATATTCGCCGGTGTGAACGAGCGTTTGAATTGAGGTAGAATAATGGCACAGATATTAAGCGGAAAAGAAGTCGTTGCGGCTATTA
>JAAYBW010000280.1 GCA_012729975.1 Clostridiales bacterium | reverse complement strand
TCCCCGGCTGATAACCTCGTTTTTTAAAAGCCGGGTCAAATACGTCCCTATACCTTTTCCGCTCGCCTGCGGCAGCACGTCTATGCCTATCTGCCATGCGTCCGGGCTGTCCGCGCTTGCCCCCGCCATACCAAGAATCTCATTGCCATCCACCGCGGCGACGGCAAGCATGTCCGGACGGTCATCGCTAAAGCAGAGCGCTTCGGTAAATCTTTCGTCTCCCCTGAAACGCTCGAGCTCAAATCGCTCCAGCCACAGTATATCCGCGGGTGCTTTCAGCATCGGATCAAATTTCGAGGGTATGTAGAAATGATGCGCGTCCGCTATCGCGTGACCCATCGGGCGCAGCAAGGCATCGATTTTCATAAGATTCTCAACCTCGCCTATCCAGGCTCCGTCAATATCCGAGAACTCGTTTTTAAGCCGGTCAAGCAGCACCGCATCCGCGCAGCTCATCACTGTTTTCCCTCCGATGCCGAGTATGCGCAGTATGCAGCCGTCGCTTTTATACAGGCGTCTTCCGGGCAGCGCCGCTGACGGAACAAAGAGGTTTTCCCCGCTCGCTATGTCCTCGGGTGAGACACCGAAGTCGAGCGAAAGTTGCTTATATAGAGCTTTTTTGTAGTCCATACAATTCACCGTCACTTTGTCACGTTTTTACGCAATAATGTTAAAAAGCCGATTGCTTTAAACAATCGGCTTTTGGCACGCCAGAAGGGACTCGAACCCCCAACCCTCAGAACCGGAATCTGATGCTCTATCCATTGAGCCACTGGCGCTCGAACGGCTCAAACCGCACTTTGTAATATATCACCGGCAGGTCGATTTGTAAAGACCGACAGCACCGGATAATACGCCGCGCATTAACATTTCCACGGAAGTCAGACCTCCGCATCGCGCTTTTGCGCCTTTTTCTTCCTCAGTCGGAGCAAGAAAGCCAACGCTGCCGCCAGTCCCGCCGCGGATATCCATTGCGATGTGGAAAGTCCCAACGCGATGCCCCTTTGCTCGTCCCCCCGCAGAAACTCAGTGAAAAAACGGGCCGAGCAGTACAGGATAAGAAAAAATCCCGTCACGCGCCCGGGCTTTCTTTCTTTTCGCGAAAACAAAAACACCGCCGCAAAAAGAATCAGGAGAATTCCCGTCTCGAGAAGCTGCACGGGAAAAAGAGGTACCCCGTTCGGAGCGTGCTCGCTTACGGTGAAAACAACGCTGTGCGCGCCGCGGTATTCTATCCCGTAACAGCAGCCCGCGGCGAAGCATCCCAGCCTCCCTATCGCGGCCGCGAGCGGCATGCCCGGCGTAAGTCCGTCAAGCGCTTCGAGCTCGGGAATGCCGAACTTTCGGCAGTATATAATAATCCCTGAAATTGCTCCCGCCAGCCCCCCGTAAAAAACAAACCCGTTATAAATCAGTGCCGGAAGCAGACGGGGTTCCCGGATTATATCATGTCGTATACTCCAGATGTCCGGTATCGACACAATAAGAAAAAGGTGCTTTGCGCCGACTAAAAGACCGATGGCCCCGTAACAGGCCGCGTAGAAAAGATCCGAGCGCTTAACACGGCCTCGGTATGTCAGGACTCCGGCGGCGATACCGATACCTACTCCGGCTATGGCCAGCAGGCCGTAGACCGGCAGCCTTCTGCCAAGTAAGCTTATATACGGAAGCAAGAGCTCAGCACCTTTCAAAAAGCAGCCGGTGCGCCTGCGCGCACCGGCTGCACAAGATTGCCGGTTAGATTAATAAAGCCTGTTAAACGCTCCGAGGGCTCCGACAAGAATACCGCATGCAATAAAGAAGATCGCGCCGATAACAATACCGACTATTGAAAGAATCATTCCCCATACCATTAAGTTCTTGCATTCTGTGCTTCCGGCGGCTTCCATCTGCTTTTTCGCGTTGATTGACATTACTATGCCGACAATGCCGAGAACAATGCCGACTATGGCCGCATATCCCCACCATGCCCAGCACACAGAGAGGGCGCCGAGTACAAGAGAGACAATCGCTTTGGTCTTCCAGGGGGGAGCGGTCTGAACGTAAGGGGTATTCGGCGCCGCTCCGGGATTATACTGCCCCGGCTGCGCCACCGGCTGCCCGGTTTGTTGCGGAGATCCGCAATTCGGGCAATATACTGTGCCATCGGCGATATTGGCTCCGCAATTCATACAAAACATAGTCAGCATCCTTTCCTCGTTATCCCATATACATATATTTTCTTAATAATACCACCAATATATCTGATATTAAAGCAAATGTGCCGAAAAATCAAGCACACCGATAAAAAAATTACTGCGCTTTGCCGCAGTATCCGCCGGCGCTTCCAGGATTGCCTGTGCCCTTTGAGCACAAAGCCCTGCTTATGATATTATGGCATGTTATCCGTATAAATATATCCGGAAAAAGCACGCGGGATAAACATTGCCCATAGCGTAGCGTAGGGTTATAATAACAGTATATGCGGAGGTGCGTGTATGAATTTAGAAAAAAACGGTGTTTACACTTTGCGTATAGAGGGATGCAGCAGCGAAGGTCTGGGTGTGGCGCGCGCGGAAGGCCGCGTTGTTTTTGTAAAGGACGCGCTGCCCGGAGAGGTATGCGATGTTCTGATAATGAAAGTCAAAGCCGGTGTTGCCTGGGGGAAGGCCATAAGACACAGCACTCTCTCTCCGGAACGAATCGAGCCTGAATGCCCCTATTTCGGAAAATGCGGCGGCTGCGATTTCCTGCACTGCACCTACAAGGAGGAGCTGCGGCTTAAAAAGCTCCGGATAGAGGACGCAATCTCCCGCATAGGCGGAGTTGACCTGCGCCTTTCCGAAATCCGAGGGGCGCCTGAACGCTTCGGTTATCGCAATAAAGCCGTGTATTCTGTCGCCGAAAAGGACGGTCGCGCGATAACGGGTTTTTACAGAGACCGCAGCCACGAGGTCGTTCCTATCGACAGATGTCTGCTGCAGCACGAATCCGCGGATCTGTGCGCTGCTTCTCTGCGCGAATGGATGGATACTTACGGCATCGCGCCATACGATGAGAAAAGCCGCACTGGTCTTATCCGCCGCCTGTTTGTAAGAACGGTATCTGACGGCAATGTGGGAGTTTGTATCGTTTCTGCGGGTATGCCTCCTCACACAGACAAGCTTGTAACCCTCATTGCCGGAGCGGTACCGAAAATCGTTTCGGTAACGCTTGATTTAAACAGCTCAGACGGCAACAAAGTCCTCTCCGGAAACTTTAAAACCCTCTTCGGAGATACCCGCATCCACGAAACCCTTCGCGGACTGCGTTTTTCCCTCTCCCCGGAGTCTTTTTTTCAGATCAACGTAAGACAGGCCGATGTGCTTTACGGCATTGCCCAGGAATTATCTAATTTAAACGGCAATGAGCATGTCCTTGACCTTTACAGCGGCACCGGGACGATCGGCCTGCTCGCGGCGCGATATGCCCGTCATGTGACCTGTGTAGAGATTGTTAAAGCCGCGGTAGACGACGCCAGGGAAAATGCGATACGAAACGCTGTTACAAACGTCGGCTTCATATGCGCGGACGCGTCGGAAGCCGCCCGAAAGCTTACCGATTCCGGTACTCTGCCCGATGTGATCATTGTTGACCCTCCAAGAAAGGGCCTTCTTCCTGGAGCTGTCGAAACGATTTCCTCTATGTCTCCGGACCGCATCGTATATGTTTCATGTGATCCCGCGACGCT
>JAAYBW010000279.1 GCA_012729975.1 Clostridiales bacterium | reverse complement strand
TCGACAACGCGGTGACGATCTCATACAGCTCTGCCTTTTTGCGTATCATGGTTGTGGCGATGCCAATGATGTCTTTGTGCTATCCGATGATCGTTCAGTTTCAGGCGATGGGCAAGGTTAAGGAGGCCCTTATCTGCTCGATTTTGCGAAAAGGCGTTATTGATATTCCGCTGCTGTTCGTCCTTGACATGCTGATCCCTTTATACGGCTGCCTGATGGTGCAGCCGATTGTGGATACGGTCTCGCTTGTTTTCGCGATTTTCTTTTACAGAAAGATTCTGCGGGATGAAAAAAAGAATCTCGCGGCAAACGCGCTTTGATTATTTCATATATCCGACATATCTTTTCCCGCTGCGGGATATGCGCCGTATACCCTGCCGGCCGCTGGATGAGTATTATACACAGCTTGCCAACAGTTCGCTAATGGCTGAAAAGAATGGAAAAGAGAGCGGAAGTATGATATAAGTTAATGAATTACGGTAATGAAGCTCTTTATAAAGTGAGCTTGTGATCGTAAAGCGTATAATATTTTCTTGAGGTGGTACTTATGAGTTTTGTTGACAGTCTGGTTGTTTCCGTTATCGGTTTAGCCGTCGTTTTTATCACGCTTGTTGCTTTGAGCGTATTAATCCGCGTGCTGACCGGTATAATCAGCCGTTTTACAGGCAGGAGGGAGTCCACGGATGGGGCACAGGCAGGGGCCGAGAAAAAAAGACCGCGAGCCCGAAAAGCTTCCAGAAAAGCTTCCCGAAAAGCTGTAAAAGAGCCGCAGCCGCAGGGGACCGGCGATGAGAAGCCGATGTCTGCCGCCGATACCGCCGCCGGGGAACCGAAACTTTCAGGCGATACCGCTGCTGTGGAAAAAGAGATTGTCAGCGTACCCGTATCGGGAACCGTTAGTGATGTCAGTGTATCTGTCGGCTCGGTTGTCAAGCCGGGCGACGTGCTGCTTATACTACAAGCGATGAACACCGAATCGGATATTATCTGTGAGACAAACGGCACGATAACGGAAATATTGACTTCCAAAGGGGAGTCGGTTGAAGCGGGAGAGCCGCTTATAGTTGTTGAGCGGGAGGTCGTATAAAATGGATTTTATATCGTCAATGGAAAAACTGTGGAATTCAACGGGCTTCACCGCAATTGATATTCCTCACTTAATCATGATAATTGTCGCTTGCGTTTTGATATATCTTGCTATAGGGAAAAAATTCGAGCCTTTGCTGCTGCTTCCGATAGCGTTCGGAATGCTGCTTGCCAATCTGCCTATTACAGGCATTATGGACGACCCGGTATATGTGGACGGTGTTTTTAAGACGCCGGGCGGACTTTTATATTATCTTTATCAGGGCGTGAAGCTCGGCATATACCCTTCGCTGATTTTTCTGGGAATCGGAGCAATGACGGATTTCGGACCGCTTATAGCAAGACCCTCCAGTCTGATTCTGGGAGCCGCCGCACAATTCGGTATTTATGTTGCCTTTATTCTGGCTGTCGCTCTGGGATTTTCGCCTCAGGCGGCGGCGTCAATCGGCATTATCGGCGGCGCGGACGGTCCGACTGCCATATATTTAACGACCAAGCTGTACCCGAAGCTTCTGCCGGCCAT
The DNA here is from genome assembly GCA_012729975.1 of Clostridiales bacterium. Lineage (GTDB taxonomy): Bacteria > Bacillota > Clostridia > Oscillospirales > Oscillospiraceae > JAAYBW01. The sequence continues at coordinate 126 of JAAYBW010000279.1, read as the reverse complement.
CGCCATCGCCGCTTATTCATACATGGCTCTCATACCCATGATACAGCCTCCCCTCATGCGGGCGCTGACGACAAAAAAAGAAAGACAGTGCGAAATGAGCCAGCTGCGTGAAGTGTCGAAGCTGGA
>JAAYBW010000278.1 GCA_012729975.1 Clostridiales bacterium | reverse complement strand
TTGAATCTTCTGTGCTGAAGAAAGACAAGGAAAAAGGAGGCCGCCAATGAAAAGCTGGATTGCATTTTGGAATATCCTGAAAAAAGATCTAAAAAACTATTATCTAAAACCGCCAAACATCAGTTGGGGTATTATATTCCCCATTTCATGGACACTCATGCAGCTGATACGTTCTCCCGGCGGGAACATCTTGGAATTGCTTCCCGGTCTGGTTTCGATGAGCGTTTTGTTCGGTACCACCTCTATGCTCGCGGTTACAATCACCTTTGAGCGAAGCGGAAGGTCGTTTGATCGATTACTGCTGGCACCCATAAGTCTAAGCATTATGGTGCTTGCAAAAATTGCAGGGACAATCCTGTTCGGCATTTTCAATGCCTTTGTCCCGATCATTTTCGCAAGCTTATTTATCGAGTTGAGTATAGTAAACTGGGGGCTTCTGCTGCTTACAGTTTTGATGATTGCCATAACTTCGGCATTAACTGGGCTGTTGATTGCGGTATCAGCAAAACAGGTGTTTGAAACACAGACATTTTCAAACTTCTTTCGCTTCCCGATGCTGTTTCTTTGCGGACTGTTTATACCGATTTCAAGTTTGCCTCTTGTTCTGCGGCCTGTTTCGTTTTGTCTGCCGCTCACTTACGGAACTGATCTGCTGCGAGGTACGATTACGGGAACAAATACCCTTTCTCCGTTGCTGTCCTTCGGGATGTTAGTAGTTTTTGCGGTGGCACTATTCTTAATCTGCCGGCATAATATTAATCGGAAATGGATTTTGTAAGAGATTAAAACCTGATCCGATGAATGCAGAATATGCATGGTAAGATTCTTAGGTGCCGGTACACATGCCATTATCTGCTCTCATCTCGGTCAATAGGCGTTGAATAACGATAAAGACCGTCTGATTCTGCTGACTGTCAGTTAAATTGTGCACCGTATTCCGGTGGACACCGAACAGACGGCCGGTATCCGGAAGGGAGACCGAAACGTTCTCCAACTCTGACCCACGCGGCTTTCATTCCGGAAACTGCGTGGATCAGGGAGTCAGTATCTGCGGTCATGTTTCTGAAACCGTAATTGATCAGGAGGGAAGCCCCGCCGAACTAATCTTAGTCGGCGGGGCTCCCTTTTCCAAACCTGTTTCAGGTTCAGATTGTCCCCATCCCCTTTACATCCTGAAAAGGAGATTGTTGTTTTTGAAATCAAAATACTTAAAAACCATTCCCTTACCTCTTGAAGATTCCCTTATTATGTGGTATTATTTAAGGGAAAGGAAGGGTGATTCAGGGCATGAGGAATTTCAATTACTCAACTATAGGGAATCAAAAATGGGATTCGGAAATTCTTGGATATATTGCCGCTATCTATAAAGAGGCGGGAAAGCAGGAACTCTATCTGAAACAGAGACCCGAAGAGCTGGAGAAGCTGGTAGAAATTGCAAAGATACGGAGCACCGAGACGTCCAACGCGATTGAGGGCATAGTTACTACAGATACCCGCATCAGACAATTGGTTGAGGAAAAGACCACGCCGAAAAACCGTGATGAGCAGGAAATTGCCGGGTATCGCGATGTGCTTTCGCTTATTCATGAAAGCTTCGACGCCATTCCATTGTCAAGAAACTATATCCTGCAGCTGCACAAAATATTATACAGCTACACAAACAACCCGATGGCGGGACAGACAAAGAATGTCCGGAATTATATAAGCGCTGTTGATCCTGACGGTCGCATTGAGATTCTGTTTACGCCTCCGGCTCCGTTTGAAACACCCGGGGCTCTGGACAGAATCTGCGAGGAATATAACCGGGTCATCGGCAATATGCAGCTTGAACCGCTGATTGCAATTCCCATTTTTATTCATGACTTTTTGTGTATCCATCCCTTTAACGACGGCAACGGAAGAATGAGCCGCCTTTTGACAACGCTCCTTCTTTACCGGTGCGGCTTTTATGTGGGGAAATACATTTCCTTGGAAGCGAAAATTGCAAAGAACAAGGATCTGTATTACGATGCTTTGAACCGATCTCAAAACGGTTGGCACAAGGGGGAAGAGGATGCCGTTCCGTTCATCAAGTATCTTCTCGGTACGATTCTTTCGGCATACAGGGATTTCGGAGACAGATTCTCCATAGTGGAAGAGAAACTCTCCGCCCTTGATATGGTACGCAAAGCAGCGGAGAGTAAGATCGGGCGTTTTGCCAAGCAGGATATCCGGGAGCTGTGCCCTTATTTGAGTCTGAGCTCCGTAGAAGGCGCTCTGCGCAAAATGGTCGCATCGGGCGAGCTGAGGCGTGAAGGCGCCGGTAAAGCCACTTGTTATATTCGGGTGGAGTAATACTTTGCAGTCAATAAATTTTCCGAATAGAAGAAACCTGCATCCATTATTATTAATTATTCTTAGGATGAATCGTACAATTGGGAAACAAACTGATGTTTGGTGTACAGCCTGCCGAGCCGATTCTGACACTTCCCTTCACTGAGGACAATAACTTCGTAATGAAAAGGAGGTTTCCCATGCGCACCGGCTTCTTTGCGATGTTTCTTCTGCTGCTGCTTTCAATTCTCTGTGCCTGTTCGGTCGCTCCCAATGCCTCGACGCAGACGGCCTCGCCCTCCGCGGTTCATACCACGGCGACGACCACCATAACCACGACCATCGCCGCAGCCACCACAACCACGACGACTGCCGCGGCGACCCGAGCCACTGCCGCGCCTGTGGCAGCCGCCTTAAGAATCATGCGATTTGATTCGCAGGAGGCGCTTTTCGGATATATCTGTGCCGTTTCCCTGTTTGAGCGCTATACCCACGGCTATGTTCCGCGGAATCTCTACGAGAACCAGAGATTCGTTGCCGGAGTATCGCTCAACGAATCAAGCATCGTTCTTGAGTACATAATCGACAACGACATCCTCCCGGAGGATCCCAAGAACAACGATACGCGCAGGGCGGATTATATCTGGCAGATCAATGAGGAGGGCACCGCCGGGGAGAGTCTGAAAAACGCTGTTGAACGCCTCGGCGATCTGGTGGAGCCTGTCGAATACGAGGGGAACACCTACTACGTCGGAACGGTCATGCACTCCTCCGGCATTGCCGGACGGTATGAGTATCTCTATCTGTATGACGATGAGTTTTTCTGGGTCGGTGTGCCCGCCCTCGGAACGGTCGAGGAGATGCTCCCCTACGCGCTGGTGGAGAAAGTACCGCTGCGGGACGAACAGGCACCGCCCCGAGCCCGGGACTCCGGGACTTCCGCGGCGGACGCGGGTTACAACGCGACCGCCGCAACCACGACGACCGCCGCGGCTGCGCAAGCGGCGGATACGTCTGCGTCCGACACAACGCCGGTTCGTCGGTGAACACCGACAACGTCATTTGTTTTTCATGGTTCTATTATATCAGATATAGCTTTGTTACACCAGCCTTTGTGCGGTGTTGCCCTAAATCTCGTAAGGTCCATGGTAGGAGGGACGTTCTCGGAACCACATACCGCGAGTAAAGTCCGGAATCGCGACCGGATGTCCGCCCAAATTGATGGAATCGGCCGACAACGGCGAGATGGACTTCCAAGCCGCCATATCATAAACGTCGATCGGCGGTGGGATTTGTCGTTGGACGC
>JAAYBW010000277.1 GCA_012729975.1 Clostridiales bacterium | reverse complement strand
GTTGGTTTTCGGATATCCGACAGCGCAGCAGAAAAATCGTTCCAAACCGCAGCGCTGTGATTTGAAATACATTGTTCATTCAAATCATTACCACCGATTTACAAATGACGAGCTGCGGGCAATGTTTCAAAAGGAGCTGGGTACACAAAGCTTTGAAGAGTGGAGCGCGGCATTCTGCAATCGAAAGTATAACTCCGACTTTTCAAAAGAGATGACCAGATCCGTAGCTGAGTATCTCAAGGCATTTTGTTATAAGTTTAGATGAATAGCGAAGAACGCCGACATTGATACGGTGAGTATCGATGCCGGCGTTCTTGTTTTATACCCAAAAGCCCGTAAACGGGGCAATTGACTATGCAGCCCGGCGCGCGGGCACGGAATACGGCAATCCCGCCAATGTGAGCGTAAATTATTCTTACATAACATATCCTCCGGAGCTTTGGATACTCGGAGCTGCGACGGTTCTGACGATCCTTGTCTGTGCCGGTCTTTATATAAACAAACGAAAACGGACTATGTGGGATAGAAGATTTGCTGTATAATAAAATAGCTGATAATATTCGATTAGGCGCGATATGCGGGCATAAAGCCGCGAATGCGCAGACATTATAGTAATTCATAAAGAAGCGGAGTGAGAATTAATGTGGAAATGCCCTTTGTGCGGCGGCGAGTTTAAAAACGCACAGCAGAATCACTTTTGCAAAAAAACGAACAGCATTGACGATTATATTGCCGCGCAGCCCGATGAAGTGCAGCCTTTGCTGCGGGGAATCCGCGATACCATACGCGCCGCAGCGCCCGAAGCAACAGAGAAAATATCGTGGCAAATGCCGACATTCTGGCAGGGGGAGAACCTTATCCACTTTGCGGCGTTTAAAAACCACATCGGATTGTACCCCGGCGGTGAAGCAACATCGGAGTTCGCGGGACGGCTCGCAAGTTATAAGACAAGCAAAGGCGCGATTCAGCTGCCGCTTGACAAGCCGATTGATCACGGACTTATCGCCGACATTGTGCGGTGGAGACTCAGACAAGTGCGGGGAAGTGACATTTCATGACAGATGAGCGTGTGTTCAAAATGGAGTTTTCGCGTGTTTATCCGATGCTCGTCCAAAAGGCAGAGCGCAAAGGACGCAGCAAATCTGAGGTAGATGCCGTAATCTTCTGGCTGACGGGATACGACAGCACCGCCTTACAGGCGCAGCTTGAGAGAAATGCTAACCTTGAAACTTTCTTCGCGGAAGCTCCGCAGATAAACCCGAACGCAGCAAAAATTACAGGTGTCATTTGCGGGCATCGCGTCGAGGAAATAATGAACCCGCTTATGCAGAAAATCAGGTGGCTTGATAAACTGGTGGATGAACTGGCAAAAGGCAAGTCGCTTGAGAAGATTTTGAGGAAGTAAATATGTGCCGTTAATAGTAATAATTATCTCCGACGGTATGAGCTTTATAGTATCCGCTTATCCAAAGCTTTTTTCAGATCCCCACCGGACAAAACAGGTTTATGCGATGAGGTATGTTGCACACCCTCGCACACAACAAAAACAAAAGACTCGTACAGGCCGGATACTTCAGCATCCTTGACCGGTACGAGTCTTTGTGCGTTTATGAGGTTAAGCTGACTGATATTCGCTCGTCTGTAGAGCGCTTATTCCTTATGCCGCCGCTTCCTCGGCAATAACGTTAGCCAGCAGTCTGCTCACGAGGGCCGCCAACTGGCAGCGCGATGTATTTACGTTCGGTGCATACAGACCACCGCCCACACCGTTGATAATGTTCCCGCGCTGCAGCGCGTCAATCGCCTGCGCGGCCTCAGCCGAAACGTCGCCGATGTCTGTAAATGCCGCTGCCTCGCCCTGAGGTAATTCTAAACCCAGGGAGTCGAGCATGCGTTTTATATACAGCGCGGCGTCTTTGCGCGCTACCGTTTGGGCGGAACTGTCCTCGGGGAATATCGCGGCCACATCATCGTCGGTCAGGGCAAATGCCGTGGTGAGGACGGCTTTGAACTCGTCAAGCGTTACTGTGGCGTTGGGGCGGAACGTGTTGTCCGGATATCCGCTCATGTTTTTGAGCTTGAGCATCTCGGTAACAGCGTCCTTCGCCCAGTGCCCGTCAAGGTCGGAGAAGGTGCTCTCGACCGGCTTGATTCGTCCGGCAGCTTCACGGCTGATTGTAACTCCGGAGTTGAGGTAGTCGGCGACGGTCTCGACTATTGTGGCGTTTATGAGCGTACTTT
>JAAYBW010000276.1 GCA_012729975.1 Clostridiales bacterium | reverse complement strand
TGCGACGATACGCAACAATCGCATATATGATTCGGGGTCCGGTGAAAACCGGACCCCGGTGGTTATTATGGGCGTGATATACGTATTACTATAGGACGGACAGTTTTATTGCACAGAGTGCAATATCGGCAAGGATAAACTAAACTCCCTGCAGTTATTTCGGCGAGGAGTTACTTTTTTGGGGATGATCATGTTCATATTATGATTGAGATTCTTTTCAGTGGGAACCAGAATGTCAAAGATTGTAAGTATACTTATAAACTTTTCCGCCAAAAATGCATATTTGCGGACAATACATGCAATTATTTATGGCACGGCATGCGTGAGGGCTGGCTGTAGGGGCGGTACAAGCGGAAAACTGACTGATAAAATTCAATCATGGATAGTCCGGAACACCATCATCAATATCAGCATTTTCATAGTTTCTCGAAATGTACGATCTGATCTTCCATACTTACGTCGCAGGCCTTATATCCGGCGTTCAGCCAGGCGACGGCTTGCGAATGGCTCGGGTCGTTTGCCCACCAGGCACGGTGCTTACATGCGGAGTACGGCAAATAACCGCCGTTTATTCTCTTCACTTCATCAAATGTCATTTTCAGTTCACTTTTACCGGAACGTTCAAGATAAGCCGTCAAAGCGACGTAAGATAAACCGCGCATTTCTCAATCCTCCTAACTGTTAACCGTTTCAAATACAAATAAGACGTCTCCCTCTTTTTGCGAGAACTTCCACTTTTTTCTCTGAAAAGCACAACAGATATGGGGCATATTATTTCAAGGGGTGTTCTTACGCGCAAAGCTATCGCTTTTACAATCACAATAGCTGCTGTTTGCTTTATGCTCAACACTGTCGTTTCAGCAGCCACTATAAACGGGATATCGTCAGAGGATTACGAAAGAGTACTATTACGCCTTCTATCTGATGCGGCACATGATGCCATCGAAAAATACTACGGGGAGCCCAGACAATATTTAGATGACACTATTCTCAGTATTCGGACAATTCCCGATACATCTTACTACGAAGTCGTTATGCAAGCAGAAACTTTCTATGGTCCACATAACCCCCCATACGGTATAGAAACCATGACTTTCTACATTAGCTATGGCAAAGTTGAGTTAAAAAAATACGAGCATCAAGATAAGCCTGGCTAAAGATAATCTTCTGTTTTTTAGCTGCTCCTATGAGCGGCGAATGCCTCCTGCTTTTTTGCCGGCGGTTATTTCTCTGTTTTTCTATTGACCTACTATAGCCGGTCTTATTAATTGCTCCCTGATTCACTATGCCGGTTGTCCGTCAGCTTATCACAGAATTCCAGAAGCGAGCCCGGGCGACCTACTCGAGCAGGTTCTTGATCATCCTGATACACTCCATGGGCCTGCCGCAGTCCTTAGTCTGTGTCTTGCCGTCCGGTGCGAACCCGCATTTTATGTAGAAGTCCGCCGCGTTTTTGTTCTCTGCAAACAGCCAGACGCTCATATATTGCCTATCGAATTGCCGCGCTTTGTCGAAAGCGAACGCCATCGCGCGTTTGCCGACGCCCCGCCTGAAATAGTCCGGGTGAAGATACAGATATCGCAGTTCGTAATAGTCTCCGCCCAGGTCGTCGTCCAGCGGCGGCGCGACCTTCATTATGCCAATGATCCTGCCGCTCTCCTGTATAACGTACTCGTCCTCGTTCCCGTCCGTGATGGCCTGCCTGAACTGTTCGGGGCGGGCAGCGTTCTTTTGGCGGATGAAGTCCTCAGGGATGATGTCCCCGTACGCTTCTTCCCATGAGCGCATCAGGACTTCCGCCATTTCCGGCGCGTCGGGCGGGGATGCG
>JAAYBW010000275.1 GCA_012729975.1 Clostridiales bacterium | reverse complement strand
TACAGCCGGGATGCCGCTCACGCGTATCTGGCAAATGTTTTGTCGTTCCCCGGGTACTACGGCAAAAATCTTGACGCGCTCTACGATTGCCTCACGGATATTTCCGAACCCACACATATCGTCATATATCAGTTTCCGGATTTTACCGATTGCCCGGAAAACTATCTTTGTTCCCTTCTGGATACCATTGTCGCCGGAGTCAAAGACAACAGCTTTCTTACTTTGTCGTTTGACGCGGGCTCAGGAAGGTAATACCGTCCCGACCGGATGCCGTACCGGCGCCGAGTGCCCGCGGTGACGGAAACGGGCGAAAAGCTTATAATTCGCTTTTTTTCTATATTTCTTGCTATATTTTATTGAAATTTGATTTCACTTTATATATATTTATAATATGCGCAATTAATGGATATTATGTTGTTCCGCGCAGCCGGAAGTTAAGCTCGGATACTTTCCGGTCTTTGCTTGATGTTTACCGGGCTGTTTTTATGATTATGGAAATTAAGGCGTAAAGGTTGAGTGTTCATGAAGAAGCTTCCTGCCTTATTATTCGCAGCCGCGCTTGTGCTGTCTGCCTTAATCGCTCCCTGTCATGCCGCCGACTACGATATCGACTTAACTCAGGACGAGCTTGCTTTTATTAAAGATCATCCGGTTATAAACCTCGGCGTTGATCCCGGCTTTGTACCCTTTGAGTTTATAGACGACAGCGGAGAATACCGGGGTATTGCCGCGGACTATCTTTCCCTCATCGGGCAAAGGACCGGACTGAAGTTTAAAGTTGCCGAGGGGCTTACATGGCCCGAAGCTTATGATAAAGCACTCAGCGGAGAACTGGACGCGCTGCCCGCCGTGGGAAAAACGCCGGAGCGGGAAGCGCATTTTCTTTTTTCCAAGCCGTATTACTTTTTAAAAGAGTCCTCGTTACAAGTAACGATAATACCGATATATCGGGAATGGACGATTTAGAAGGGCTCGCCGTTGCCGTGCAGCGCAACAGCTCCCATCATACCTATCTGCTTTCTTCATACCCGGATATAAATCTTAGCCTCTACGATTCGGTCGAGGCCGCGCTTACCGCCGTGGCGACAGGAGAAGAAACGGCTTTTATCGGCAATCTGGCGACTACGGATTATCTTATACGCACGAACGGACTCACTAAGCTGCGCTTTATCTCCTTTGAGGCCGAAAAGGAGCAGGGGCTTTATTTCGCGGTGCGTAAAGACTGGCCGGAGCTGGTCAGCATTTTCAACAAGGCCATGAACAGCATTACGGACAAAGAAAAAATTTCCGTAAACAGCAAGTGGATCGACCTTCAGACTCGGATCGATTACGAGCCCTTGATACGCGTGCTTTTAATCATAGGCACGGTTATAGCCGTTATTATTATCGTTTCCTTCTTCTGGATTATCCGTTTGAAAAAAGAAATAGAATGCAGAAAGCAGCTCCATTCAGACCTTGAGGCGACCAAGCTTGAGGCGGATCAGGCAAACGAGTTCAAATCAAGCTTCATGGCAAGGATGTCGCATGAAATACGAATCCCTCTCAATGCCATCACGGGTATGGCCTATTTGCTCAAGAAAACCGAAATTACGCTGACGCAGGCAATGTATATTGACCGCATCTCGCAGGCTTCAAATAATATGCTCAGCATAATCAACGACATTCTCGACTACTCAAAAATCGAAGCCGGCAAAGCGGAGCTTGAGATAACATCCTTCAGCCTTGACCAAATCATTCAGGACGTCGTCAACATTATCTCATATAAAATCGAGGAGCAGGAGATCGGATTCAAGCTGACAAAAGATCCCCTCGTCCCCAACTGGTTTTTCGGAGACCCGAAACGCATTGAGCAGATTCTGCTTAACATTCTCAACAACGCCGCGAAATTCACCTCCTCGGGCGAGGTTTCGTTTGAGGTAAAACTTGTCGCAAAGGAGGGCGACAGATACCACCTGTTGTTCTCCGTACAAGACACAGGCATAGGTATATCCGAAGAGCAGATCAATAAGCTCTTCACGCCGTTTATTCAGGCGGACAGCACTATCACCCGGCGTTTCGGCGGCTCGGGATTGGGTCTGTCAATTGTCAAAAACCTGTTGGATCTGATGGGCGTCAGTATTAATGTCTACAGCACCCCGGGGGAAGGCTCAACCTTTGTAATAAATCTTACCTTGCCGATCGACAAAGAAAAGGAATCGGTTTATATCAAAGCGCTGTCCGGCAATCAATTCAAAAATTTGCGAACGCTGGTATTGG
>JAAYBW010000274.1 GCA_012729975.1 Clostridiales bacterium | reverse complement strand
TTTGCGCGTACTGTATTTTTTTTGATAGGAACGGCTTTCCCGCCATCCCATCCCGAAAGCTCCTTAATGTTATTCAGACATTGTTTAAGATCACCTGTGAGACTTGCCGTGCATTCCACCCGCGATGGGGTCTTGCTGCCCGAACGGATCGCGTTGCGAATGCGAAATTCCAGAGGGTCAACCGAACACCTGCGAGCCAGAATATCCAATGCCCGTTCTATACAGAAAGTGAACGACTCATGGGAAAACCCCCGGAAAGACGTGGCGTAAGTGTGATTCGTATAGACGCAAATGGCTTCACATGACAGGTTTTCGATATGGTAAGGGCCTGTACAGTCCATTGCAATCGCTTTCGTCATATAAGGCGATATATCCGTGTAAGCTCCGCAGTCCAGCAGAAAAGATAATTCCGCTGCCTTAATAAGGCCGTTTTCATCCGCTCCAACCTTGATTTGCGCCTCCAAACCCATGCGGCAAGGGGCCGAGGCCATATCCTGTTCTCTGGGTATCGTAAGCCTAACCGCTTTTCCCCCGACGCTGCGTGATGCCAAAAAGGCCAGTATCTCAAGCATAACAGGCGCCTTTCCCCCAAAGCCCCCTCCTACGAACGGGACCCGGACCTGAATTTTACCGGAAGGAATTGAAAATGCTTCGGCAAGCTGCTTTCGAACGGAATAGGGAGCCTGAGAGGAGGCAGTAATGAGCACATCGCCGTCGGAAGAAATTTGAGCCCTTGCCGTTCTTATTTCCATTGCAAGGTGATCTGACGGCGGCAGATTGAAGGCGCTGCTCGACAATGGCGCTGCAGCGTTTCCATGCTTCCTCCATATTGCCTTTTCGCATACTGTAGCGGCTGGCGATATTGGTTCCGGCTTCCGGATAAATATCGGCCAGCACCTTTTTATACTCGCTTACCCTCTCATGAACCAGAGGCGCACCCTCGGCCATCGCCTGTGAAGGGGTAATAACGAAGGGAAGCGGTTCATATTCGATCCTTATCAATCGCAGCGCGTTCTCGGCTGTCGGGTTGTCAATAGCTACGACAAGCGCCACAGGCTCCCCGGCGTAGCGTACTGCGTCCCCGGCAAGGGCCGGGCGATCCTGTAACAGAGGTCCGAGCAATTCCGGACAGTCCTTACCGGTCAGAACCGCTTTTACTCCGCTCAAGCCTAAGGCTCCGGATACATCAATATTATTTATGCGGGCATGTGCGCAGGTGCTCGTCAGCAGACGGGCGGCAAGAATCCCTGCATCCGGCAAATCATCGGTATATTTGGCCTTACCCGTGACTTTGTCCCATGCGTCTTTGCGTCGGACGCTTTTTCCTACGGCGGTATTCATACAGACGCATCCTCCCGTCCGGTATCATACCGTGTACTGTAAAAAAACGAAGTAGGAAATCACGGCAGCCGACAGTGAGCCGATTACGTCCGAAACCATATCCATGTCCGTGTCTTTTAGACCTCTCTGCATTTTCCTCTCATTTTTCAAGTCACTGACGAACTCGATTATTTCATATATCGTACCCCAAAAAACGCCTAAAAGCAGAATGTAGAAGGCCCGGAACAGTCCCGAGCCTCCGTATTCAAAAAGATTCGAAAGAAGGAAATAGAAAAATATCGCAAACGAAAACGAGCCAATCACATGCTGAACTCTGTCATATTTTTTAGACTTATAATACAGACGTCTGTAATGCCCGAAATATGAGTCTGAAAACAGCGTGATTACGACCAGGATATAAGCCGTGTCGGGCATGGCAAGATCGAACAGATCGCAGGCGGCATAAACACACGCTGAAAATACTATTGATACAATCGCCGATTTTACGGCATTCTTATTCTTCCTTTTTTTAAACTCCTTTAAAAAGAACAGCTCCGCTAAGATGAAAACGACTGAAAAGGCGAGGAGAATTAAGTTCATAACACTTAAACCATACTTTACTTAAACTGTGAAAATCTTCGCATTAAACGCGATCTGACCCGGCTTTTCCTGAGCCGCGCAGACAGGATATTACTTTTAAAACAGATACCGGCTCAACATCTCCGCGGAGTCAGGCGGGTATGGAGTCTTTATAATTCTCTCTTTGCCAATGGCGATGCTGTGAAACGGCACCCAGGAATTCATTGCAGAATTCGGTCAAATCCGCCGTATTCCTTGTCATAACAACTCCGGCATCCGATGCTGCGCCCAAATCAGACATGACAATACTGATGCCCTTAATCTGAGTTGATGCCAGCACATCGATACCCTCGCCCGCGGCTCCGATGGGCTTTGCGTGTTTGTATGCCTCGTTAATAAAGTGAATCGCATCTCCCTGCCCGGCTATGGCGCCTGCGCAGTCTTTTCCTCCGGCGATATAAACGGCATCATAATTGACGGAAGCGGTAGTGAGGTAACTCTTTCCGACGGTGAGCTCCTTGTTATCCGTGCTTCTGATAGTTCCCAAATCCTTGCTGACGATTTCAAAACAAACTTTTGCGCCTTTCAGGAAATCCATAATCTTTGTAAGCTCAGCATGGTTAAATCCGTTTTCCGCAAGAATCGCTATTTTTCTGCTCTCAGCCGTCTTAATTGTGTTCTCCTGGCTTAAAGCGGGCGATCGCGCGGTATTGCCGGAAGCTCCGGCAGGAGGTGACTCGGCGCCTATACCCGCGGCAATCTGCTGAGCAAGAGTATTATCCACATTGTTGAACATATCCACCACGCGCTGTCTGATTTGTTTATCCGTCACGCTGCCGACTTCAAAACGAAACGCATCGACAATATGCTTTTTCTCGGCCGAAGACATACTGTTCCAGAACAAAGCCGCCTGTGAAAAGTGGTCTCTGAAGCTGTCGCTCCTTGACCTGGTTTTTTCACCGTTTACTTTTTCTGCGTAATGCTCATATCCGTTTTCCTCAACCGAAGCGGGCATCGGGCAGCTGCCCGCCAGAGAGTTCGGAAAATAGCTTACCTTACCGGGATTAATGCTCATCCTGTGAAACCCGTCGCGCTGGTTATTGTGAACAGGAGCTACAGGCCGGTTGATCGGAATTTCGTGAAAGTTGGGACCGCCCAACCTAGTAAGCTGCGTATCAAGATAAGAAAACAGGCGTCCCTGCAGCAAAGAATCGCTGCTCAGGTCGATTCCCGGTACCAGATTAGCCGGGCAAAAAGCAACCTGCTCGGTTTCGGAAAAGAAATTATCTACATTTCGGTTCAGGGTCATTTTGCCTATGATCTTAACGGGAATAACTTCCTCAGGCCAGATTTTTGTCGGGTCGAGGATATCAAAGCCGAGATTGAATTCATCTTTCTCTTCAATCATCTGGATGCCCAGCTCGTATTGCGGATATTCCCCGTTATTGATGGCTTCCCATATGTCGCGCCTGTGAAAATCCGGATTTTTACCCGCGAGCTTCTGCGCTTCATCCCAAACTAACGAGTGTACGCCGAGCAGCGGCTTCCAGTGAAATTTCACAAATCTGGACACGCCCTGTTCGTTTACAAACCGAAACGTGTTAACCCCGAAGCCCTCCATCATTCTGAAACTGCGCGGGATGGCGCGGTCCGACATTAACCACATGACAGTATGCGCTGTTTCCGGGGTATTGACGACGAAGTCCCAGAATGTATCGTGCGCGGAGGACGCCTGAGGAACTTCCCTGTCAGGCTCGGGTTTAATAGCGTGAACCAAATCGGGGAACTTAATGGCGTCCTGTATAAAAAACACGGGAATGTTGTTGCCCACCAGATCATAGTTTCCGTCCTCGGTGTAAAACTTAGTCGCGAATCCGCGTATATCCCTGACCGTATCGGCCGAGCCTCTTGAGCCGACAACTGTGGAAAAACGTACGAAAACAGGTGTTATTGCGGAAGGAACCTGCAAAAACTTTGCTTTCGTGTATTCTTTCATACACTCATATACCTGAAAGAAGCCGTGCACGCCAAACCCTCTGGCGTGTACAACGCGTTCAGGTATTCTCTCGTGGTCGAAATGGGTCAGTTTCTCACGGAAATGAAAATCCTCAAGCAGCGTGGGGCCCCGCTCACCTGCCTTCAGGGAATCATCCGTATTGGTAAGCTTCACTCCCAGATCGGTAGTCAGCTTTTCGTCTTGATTTTCCGTTATGAATTTGCAGAGCCGGTCACTTTTTGAATTTTGATTGATTGTTTGTTCATCCATAGCTTTTCTCCCTCGTAATGGCTTTGTTTCCGCTTAAGCTCTTGCCGCGTCGGAATAATATCGCCATATAGCATAGCCGGATAAGCCGAAAATATGTTGCGGGGAAACAAAAACGGGGAGATCAGCGTTACCGGCCGCATATATCTTCGAAATCGTTGTAAAATCGGCAAATATAGAGTACGCTTATAGAATGAAAAGATGCATATAGACCGGGTGTAACGAAAGCGCATCAACCCGGCCTTATTTCACACCGGGCTTTTAATATCCGCTGAAAGAGTTGGAGGTAAACATGCGAAAAACAAAAATAGTCTGTACCATAGGTCCCGCAAGTCAAACTGAGGAAATTCTCACGGAAATGTGCCTTGCGGGAATGAATGTCGCGAGGCTCAACTTTTCCCACGGAACTTATCGGGAGCATCAGGAAAAAATCGATATGCTCAAGAGAGTCCGTGAAAAGCTGGATTTGCCGATCGCCATTATCCTTGACACAAAAGGACCGGAATACCGCATCGGGACATTTAAGGACGGCAGAGTTTATTTAAACGACGGGGACACGTTTGCGTTTACCGTTGAAGATATAGAGGGATCCCGGGAAAGAGTATCAGTGAGCTACAAAGGCTTAATACGGTCACTCGCGGTCGGCGACAGGATCCTTGTCAATAACGGTCTTGTAATTTGCGAGGCAAAAGAACTTACCGATACGGATGCCGTATGCAATGTAGTGGCCGGCGGAGAACTTTCCGACCGTAAGAGCATGAACTTTCCGAACAAGGTGTTAAGCGGGGTTTACTTAAGCGATCAGGATAAGTCGGACCTGCTGTTCGGCATTAAAAATAAAGTCGACTTCATAGCGGCATCCTTCGTTTCTTCGAAAGAAGATCTGGTTGAGCTCAAGACCTTCTTAAAAGAAAACGGCGGAGAAGATATCGATATCATCGCGAAAATCGAAAACCGCGCGGGTGTCAACAACATTGAAGAAATATCCGAGGAATGTGACGGAATCATGATCGGCAGGGGCGATCTCGGTGTCGAGATCCCCTTTGAGGAATTGCCGTACATTCAAAAATATCTGATCACAAAATGCAGGCTGCTCGGAAAGCGCGTGATTACGGCGACTGAAATGCTCGAGTCGATGATCTATAGCCCCAGACCCACCAGAGCGGAAATTTCCGATGTCGCCAACGCGGTGTATGACGGTACAAGCGCCATTATGCTCTCCGGAGAAACCGCTTCCGGGAAATACCCTGTGCAGACGGTGGAAATCATGGCTAAAATCGCTGAGGAAACGGAAAAGCATATTCATTACAATCACCGGTTCGCTTCATCGGAGTTTCGGATTAAAAACAAAGTGGATGCGATTTCCCACGCGACCTGCGGTATGGCAATCGATATTGAAGCGAAAGGAATCGTTGCCTGTACGCTTTCCGGTATAACCGCGAGAATGGTATCCCGTTTTCGTTCGCCGGTCGATATTATCGGTATGACAACCGACAAAAAGGTATGGTACAAGCTTTCGCTCTCATGGGGCGTAATACCCGTTATGAGCGAGGCATTTACTTCGGTGGACGCTCTTTTCAGTCATGCCCGTGAAACAGCGAAGAGGACGCTCGAGCTGCAGGAAGGGGACAGCATTATCATCACCGGCGGTCTGGTAAACAGAATTTCGGGAAATACCAATTTAATAAAAGTCGATACAATTTAGTCAAAAAATCCATAAGAAACGCCCGCCGAGATTCACATGTTCTCAGCGGGCATTTTCTGTTAACAGCTATGTGCGCGATTACTGGTAACTGTCGTAAATATCCTCCAGAATGCCGTGGGCAACCTCCGGGGTTATCTTAACCGGGCAATAGCTTGACAGGTGGCTTGAGACGACGTCGGGCACGAAGCTTAAAACATCTTCTCTCCGGAATCCCATTTCCTTGAGCGGTTTGATGTGTACGGCACGCATAATGTCATATATTTTCCCGGAGACAAGCCGTCCGAGCTCTTCGCCGCTCTCCGAGCCTCTCAGTTCAAGTCCGATCGCGCATCCGATTACATGCATCTTTTCGGGAACGGCGGGGGCTATGACTTTTACCGCGGCAGGCAGGCACACGCCGCAGTTGTAGCCGTGAGGCGTATGAAAATGACCGGAAAGCGCGTCCGCCGCGGCATGACCCACATGCGTTATTGGATCATTGAACGCAAAGCCCGCGAAGTTGGCGGCGAGCATCATCTCCGTACGCGCCTGCTTGTTGTCGGGCTCGTTATACGCCGTCACGAGGTTTTTTGAAATTTTTCGGATTGCAGACTCCCCGAACACGTCGCTGTGAGGACCCCACATTATTGTGGTCATACCCTCGATCGCATGTGAAAGCGCGTCGAGGCCGGTGTTTGCCGTTGC
Organism: Clostridiales bacterium; assembly: GCA_012729975.1. Taxonomy (GTDB): domain Bacteria; phylum Bacillota; class Clostridia; order Oscillospirales; family Oscillospiraceae; genus JAAYBW01. Next base: position 8,143 of record JAAYBW010000274.1, on the reverse strand, counting down.
CGCTTTCGGAAGCGATACCGTAAGTTCCGGGTCGACTATGGCGTATGTCGTATTGACAAATACGCTCCACTTCGCGTTTATTTCAGGTCTTGAAATGATGGCTACTTTTGTAACCTCGCTGCCTGTGCCCGCGGTTGTCGGAACGAGAATAACGGGAGTTTTGGTGTTGATGTAAATCGGTTTGGAAAGGATGTAGTCTTTGGCCGTTCCCGGCATTGTCAGCAAAACGGAGATGGCTTTTGCGGTATCCATGCTGCTGCCCCCGCCGATACCAATCAGGCAGTCCACGCCTTCACTTTTCGCGAAAGCGCCGCCCTTGTCAACGATATCTATGGGAGGATCCGAGAGCACCTCGTTGAATACCACTACATTAACGCCGGCGTCCTGCAGGCTTTTTACCGCCTTGGCCAGGGTATCCGTACTCTCGACGCCTTTGTCCGTGACAATCATTGCCTTCTTGCAGTCGAGCTCACTGACTTTTTCTCCAAGCACGGAAAAGGCACCCCATCCGAACACAACGGATGCCGAATGTGAAAACTGATGATACATTTAAATCCCCCTCAAATTCCTTTGCGATTCAAATTCCTACTGCTCGCATTGTATCACATACAGCCTGTTTTTCACAGTCTGTTTTTCCGTAAACGGCCGAATGCGTCGTCAGTCCGCGGCAAGCAGCTGCTCGCATCGCTTTTCGAATGCCGCTATAACGGCCGCTGCCGTTTCCTCCTTAAGCTGCCCCGTCATGGACGGCGTTTGAAAAAAGCGCTTTGGCAGCTTCACGTTTCCCAGTTTAAACCCGAGTTTTTGCTTAATGCGGAGTTTTGTTTTAAAGATCCGCAGCGCCGCCCGGTCGAGCTCCTCATTTGTCATAGGTTTCCCTACACAGTCAAGCACCTTCATTATTCTGTCTCTGTCGTAGACCTTGCGCGCAAAAAGACAGATTGTAAGCGAGTTTAAAAGGCAGCGTTCGACCTCTTCGGCATACAGATAATCAACCAGCGCTTCGATATCAAACGGTTTGCTCTGGTCGAAGGAATAGCCGGCATTGCATAAATGCGAATGCCTCGCCCCGACCGCGGCGCCGGTCAGCGCGCCGTATCCGGTATGATAACCGGGCATTTCGTTGCCTGCTATCTGCATGCCGAAATCATATCCGCCGTATTTTAAGGAGGCATGCTTAACGCCTTTGGCCAGATCCGCGTAAAATTCGTTTTCGGCATACGCCAGATAACGCGCGGCTTCCAGGTAATTGTCAAGGCTGCCGAAATCAAGCGGTACTATCGTCATATCCTCACTGATAATACCCTTTTTCAAAGCTTCGGTTGCCCAGCCGAGAACAACTCCGCAGCTCATGGCGTCTAAACCCAGCTCTTCGACCGCCTCAATAAGTTCAAGCACCCCGTCGCTGTTTTTAATGCCTAAAAATGTCCCCAGGGCAAAGATCAGTTCGTAATCATAGCTGACCGAGACCGCTTCATATTCGTAACCATGGTCGAATTCCCTGCGAAATTGCCCTATGTGTATACAGCCGACCGGACAACCGGTGCAGGCTACTTTCCTTACAAGATGCTTTTTTGCAAAAGTATTGCCGGACAACTCCTCTATATTATCTGTTGAGGCAGCATTCAGATTCTCAACCGGCAGGCCGCCTCCCTCGTTTAGAACCACAACATTGACGGGCGTTCCGAGATCGTGGTATTTGGACATTATCTCTGTTGACGTCACCGTTTTATATAATTCGGAATACACCGATCCGTACTTCTTGAAATCCGGGATCGGTATGCTTCGATCCCCGGCGATCTGAAGCGCTTTTAAGTTTTTGCTTCCGAACACCGCGCCGAGTCCCAGTCTGCCGAAGTGGCGGTACGTATCCACACAGACGCTGGCAAAGCTGCAAAGATTCTCGCCCGCCGGACCGATCCTGAGAATCGACCGCTTCCCGCTGAAAGCTTCGCGCATGCGTATATACTGGCCGACCCCGTCGGCGTTCATACCCCAAAAGGCCCGGGCGTCTTTAATTTCAGCCAGCATCTCCCTGACGGAAATATATGAGGGATTTTTAGCTCTCCCGGTTATAAGGACAGCATCGTATCCCGCGTGAAACATAGTCAGGGCCAGCCTTCCTCCGGCGTAAGACTCACCCAGCTCGCCCGTAAGAGGGGAAATAAACATCGCCGTCGTCTTGGTGATTACGGGAAATATGGTTGAAGCCGCGCCGATTGCAAGGACAATCGGCTGCTCGGGCGCCAGCGGCGGCAGCTCCGGGCGCATGTACTCCTCAAGCAGCTTCGCCGCGACTCCTACGCCGCCCAGATAATCATTTAAATCCTCTCGTTTATATATGTGTACTCTTTCACTTGTCAGATCGATATGCAGGACACGAATAAAATTTTCGTTAATCATCGGAATCCTCCATCACAAGGCAGCTGTGCGGACAATAACGCGTACAGACCCCGCAATGCCTGCAGATTATCGGCAGATGGGTCTCCTCGTCAAAATTCACCGCGTTTGCTATACAGGCTGTCTGGCATTTCCGGCAGCCGATGCAAAGGTCTTTTTTCAGTATAACCCCGCCGCCCCGGCGGCTGACAAGCGCGCCAGACGGGCATGCTTCCGCGCAGGCGCGCGAACCCTTGCAGGCAAGGCATACTGTCGCCTGAAAACCGCTGGACATGCCGCCTCTGGTAGCGACCTTAATGGCACTTTTTGATATTGAATGATTTTGCTGATTATAAGCCGAACACATAAGCATACATGTAAAGCAGCCTATGCATTTTTTCATACCGGACGCCCGCATAGCCTTTGGCATGATAAATATCCTCCGGATGTCATATATCCTGTTATTTCGCTTTTTTACATGAATTATGTCGTTAATCGGCAATTATGCCTTATAACGCTTTGTACGCCAAAACCCGCAAACTCCGCTAGATATCAAGAGCGGCAAGAAAACCTTCTCTTACTGCCGAGTCTACTTTCGCCGGCCGCAGGCAATCTCCGACCTTGTAAACTTTGGCGTTCGCAATTACTTTTTCAAGCTCATCCGCGGAGTTTGATTTCATGCCCAGAGCGTAAAATACCGAATCGGCACCGATCACTGTTTCGGCCCCGTCTTTATCGGCAATACGAACCGAACAGGTTGTAACCTCAAGGCAGCGCGTATTCGTGTACGTGCGGATCGCTTCCCTGCTCATTTGCCTTATAAGCGCTTCCCTGTACATACCGTATGAATCATCGGCTACGCGGGGCAGCATTTCGATAATCGTGACATCATGGCCCGATTTTGCAAGGTGAAGGGCAACCTCGCACCCGACAAGGCCGCCGCCGACCATAATAACGCTTTTGCCCGGCTTACAGCCGTAATATACATCCATGGCGTGTCTTATTTTATCAATGCCGGGTATGGGAGGCATTGCCGGACGCGAGCCTAAAGCCAGGATAACCGCGTCCGGTTTGAGCCGCTCGATAAGCTCAGCATCCGCGGCCGTATTGAGTAAAACCGTCACGCCGCGCCGATACGTCACCCTTATAAGCAGATCCTTAAAATTTCTCAGGTCTTCCTTGTCGACATCCGTATCCGTAAAACACAGAAGTCCGCCGAGCCTGTCTTCCTTCTCGGCGAGGGTTACTTTATGCCCGCGTTCGGCCGCGGTTATCGCCGCCTGCATACCGGCCGGACCTCCTCCTACGACAAGAACGATTTCAGACGCGCCGGGAAGCGGATGCTCCGACAGGTCGAAGGGCAGGTTTGATACAGGATTAATAGTACATGAACCGACTCTTTTGGCAAGCTCCGAACTGGGCCACGGAATGTCCGTGTATCCCTCTTCGGGCGAGCCGGGAAAGCAGTTGAAGCAGCGTATGCATCTGCGGATCTCATCCGCTTTACCGCTGAATGCTTTCTGCGGAAAATACGGATCGGACAGCATCTGACGGCCGAGAATAACATAATCCGCCTTGCCTTCCGCTACTATCGTCTCGGCCTGCTCCGGTGAGTTAATACCGCCGACGACGCCTACCGGCAGGGACGTATATTTTTTGATTTCCGCGGCCAGATCCGCGTTGCACGCGTGCGGAACATACATTGACGAAAACTGCCGCGTTTCGATCGGATCCGTATACAGTCCCGTGGATACATGTATCAAATCCGCGATTTTATCCAGCATACCGCAGAAAATACCTGTTTCCCGGGGCGTAATGCCGCCCTCAACGCCCTCTTGCGCGCTTACCCGCACCTCAATTAAGAAATCCGGTCCGACACGGTCACGAATGCCCTGAAGTATTCTGATGGGAAACCGCGCCCTGTTTTCAAGATTCCCGCCGTACTCGTCGGTCCTCTTATTCAAACGCGCGGAAAGAAATTGCGTAAAAATAAAACCGTGACCGGCATGTATAAGCACTCCGTCAAATCCGGCGGCCTTCATAAAATCGGCGGTTTCGGCAAAATCATTTATCACGCCGGCCATGTCCTCTTCATTCATCGCCCTGACTCTAACCCCGTCGGGCCTTACAAGCGCGCAGGGACCTATAGGGTCCTTTTGCCCCTCAAACGGCGTTTTTTCGGCGCCCGGGTGCGCGAGCTCTATCATAGCCAAAGCGCCGTTTTCCTTAATAAGCGATGCATAGCGGCCTATCGCCTCGAACGCCCTGCCCGAATGGACCGAAAAATCGACCGGCGGAAACGGAATGCGGTTGGCGTCGGTGAAGTTGACATCGGTCTCGCCTACACATACCGCCGCCGCTCCGCCTTTGGCAATCGATTCAATTTTGCGGTAAGCGCGGGGGCCCGCGTCCGGATCGAGCGCTATCATGCCGAAAGCCATCGGCGCGTTTACGATCCTGTTCTTAAATACCCTTCCTCCGGCCTTCATCGGTCTCATCAGATTAGGAAATATCCGTTCCTTTTCCACCATCGAAATACTCCTTATATATCATTATCCGGCACTATCCGTTTAAACACTCTCATCGCAAATCTTATATCACAATAATTACCGCGGGACAATACCGTAACCGTCGGCTTTATCCCTTTTTTAATTCGCTGCCGCATTGAAATACAATAACTAACATGTTATCCTGTTGCTATAGATTTACATACGGCCGGACCCGGGATAAGCATACCTGAGGCAAAACCGGTACCGGCTTATTGACAACACAAAACCTGAATGTGAAAGAGAGGAATATTTCAAATGACTGCCGAGAACCGGAAAAAACATGATGAAAAAGAAAAGCGTATCAAAGATGCCGTAGCTCTAAAAGAGCCTGACAGAGTGCCGATGACCCCCGGCCCGCAGCTTTATCCCGTCTTTCATTCCGGATATACGGTTGCGGAGGTCGTCTACGACACCTCTCTGGAAAAAATCCGGAACGCGCTTATAAAATACCATCTGGATTTCGACCCGGACGCCGGAACCGATGTCGGCCAGCTGTATGCCGGTGAAGGTCCTATAATGGAAACGATCAGGCCGAAAAATATGCGCCTTGCGGGCATGCCCGGCGAAGGGGCCATCGGCGATAATTCTCTCCAGCAGTTCATTGAGTACCCGCTTTTGCTGGATGACGAATTTGACGAATTCTTCAAAGACCGTATGAGCTGGGCTTTCAGAAAAGCGCTCCCGAGGATCGCGGGGATATTTGAGCCTTTGGCAAAAATGCGCTACAGCTTCGGAGACGCCAATATGGCCGCCCGCCAGATGGCTCATATCTTTTCGGATCCCGAGTTTCAGGCCATGATAGAGGATTTCAAAAAGATAGATGCGTTTTATAACGAACGTCAGTCAAAAGTGAACAAGATACGCGAGGATATTCAGGACCTGGGATTTCCTATGATGAGAGCAATGGGCGGAGGCCTGGTTCCGTTTGACGGCTACAGCGACTTTCTGCGCGGCTCCGTACTCGCTATGGAAGACTTTTACGAAAGGCCGGAGGATATAGAAAGATATATCGACGAATCCTGGGCAGAGGCCGAGCCGAGGATTCTGGCAAGCAAGGGCAAGGATGAGGGAAAGCATATTTTTGTTCCCCTGCATAAAGGATTCGACGGGTTTATGAGCGGAGAGTTTTACAGGAAGTATTACTGGAAGCACCTGCAAAAACTCATCCTGGCGATTATCGAAAGCGGCAAGGTTCCTTATATATACACCGAAGGCAAGTACGACTCAAGGCTTGATTTCCTCACCGAGGTGCCGCCCGGCAAGGTTCTTTACCATTTTGAAACCGTTGATATGGCGGTCGCGAAGAAAAAGCTCGGCGGTATCGCGTGCATAGCGGGCGGATTCCCCGCGGCGCTGCTCGACTGGGGCAAGCCCGAGCAGGTGCGCGATGAGGTTAAAAAGCTTCTGGACGTCTGCGCTCCCGGCGGAGGATTCATATTTGAAACCTCCTGCGGCATGGGGAACGCGAAACGCGAGAATGTTGAAATAATGTTTGAAACCGTGAGAGAATTCGGGGTTTACTGAGCGGCGGCGCCGACAGCCGGGCCGCGCCGCGGACGATTTGACCATCGGCCCGATGATATCGGGCGTTGACCCGGCCGTTCGTGACGCTTCGGAATACATACGGAATCTTAGGAGGCACCAATGGTAGAAGGCAAAAGGTTCATTGATCTGCACTGCTCGCCGTTCGGGCGAAAAGGCTCTTTTTTCATAATACAGCAAAGCGATGTCGGACACGATCATTTCGGAGCAAGTGACCTGTGGATCGGCACGACACGCTCGACCGGGTACGGTTACTCCGGGATCGAGACTACGAACCGCGTCATGAAAATCCGTCTTTTAAAAGACGGCCGCCCCCTCCCCTTCGCGGTTTCGAACACTCCTGCCGAGGTCATCCTGGAAACGGATTTCGGGTCAATGCGCATTTGCATTTCCGAGCACAGACTGCTCCGGTTTTACGGAACAGACGGTCTCACGCTTTCGTTGTCGGCGCCTCTGAGCGCTTTTCACTCCGCCGTTAAGGATATGCTCGACGGCACCTGGCAGCTGCTGACCTGCACCAGTCAGGTTATCTGGCTTTTTGTCCCCGTGCGCGGAACCTGCGTCATGGACGCGCCGTATGACTGGCGCGCCATGCGTACGCCGTATATGAACGGAACCTGGATCCCGGACGAAAACGGCGTTGTCGACCTTTGTGTGGAGGAATTCGATACCGAGCCGAAAAAACGCTCCGCCTATCCGGATTACCGCGACTCCGCCGCGGCTGTTTTAAAGGACTTTGAAACTTATCGCGACACATGCATACCTCAGTTTGCGGGTGACTTAAATAAAAGCCGCGATCTCGCGGCGTGGATGATCTGGTCGCATACGCGCATGCCTGCCCCGGGCAGCCTTATAAAACGCGAGATGGTTATAATGATGCATCAGCTTTTCGGGCAGTGTTACTGCTGGCAGCAGGCGTTCCAGGCAATGGCCAACTGTAAGAACGCGGATTTCGCCTGGGACCTTCTGCAGTCGGTCTTTGACTACCAGATCCCCGAGACCGGCCAGATCCCGGACCATATAGACGAGATAAACAAAACGTACTTTTCATTTAAGCCCCCGATTTACGGCGTGGCTTTAAACTGGCTGCTTGACCACAGCGATCTGTCCGTTATCAGCGCGGAGCGAAAGGAGCTTTTATATAACGAGCTGCGCGGACTGTACGGCTTCTATTTGAATTACCGCGACGCGGACGCGGACGGCCTTCCGGAGTACCACCAGTGCGACGAGACAGGCTGTGAGGACAGCACGATGTGCATCAGGGGCTTTCCGGTCGCGAGTCCCGAGCTCTCGGCGTATGTCGTCAACATATCAGACGCGCTCTCCCGTCTTGCGGCCTTGCTCGGCAGACACGACGAGGCAAAAAAGTGGGACGACGAGGCCGACGCGCTTACAGACAGAGCGCTAAAAGCCTTCTGGAACGGCGAGCGCTTCATCGCTTTCAGAGCAGGGACGCGGGAACCTATTGAAACAGGTTCGATTTCGTTTTACACTCCTCTGCTCTTCGGCAAAAGGCTGCCCAAGGAGACAGCCGATAGGGTCGCTGCGGATCTGTTTAGGGAAAACGTCAGCGTCACGCCTTACGGTGTGCCTTCGGAAGCGCTCGACAGCCCGTATTTTGAACACGGCTGGTCAAAGGGCACAATCCAGTCGCCTACAACCTGTCTGGTCAT
>JAAYBW010000273.1 GCA_012729975.1 Clostridiales bacterium | reverse complement strand
TATTCTTTTATCTGAATTAGATATTGCTGATTTTATTCTGCGGTGCAGCCATTTTGGCTGCGCTTTTTTTGATTCCCGGGCTTCAGGCGTTTTTAATAAATGACAAACCATGCTTATTTGAGTATAATTAATATAATGAGAACAATTATGAATTCCGAATTTTAATCTACAATTTTATTCAATTAAGTGGGGAAGCATGTTAGAAGGAATCCGATTATGAATGAAAGTGTTTTCATATTATCTTCTATTCAAAAGAAAATGGATGAGAATACGAATATGCAAACGATAATGAAAGCAGTGGCGGGACTTACAGTATTCACTGTTTTCTTTTGCAGCTTTAATAAGGCGGATACTATGAAGCTTGCATGGATCATATCAATGCCGCTTATAGTCATTTTATTCATATTTGACTCGTATTACATTAAGCGCAACAAAGAGTGTGAATTTAAAATATATCGATTTGAAGTCGAAGAATTAAATAAGAAGATTAAAACGGCGGAAATAATGGGCGAGGTTTTACCTGATGTCATTCTCGATCGAAAGATTATCAAGCCGGCTCAAGAGGTATCGCTTCCGATTGTTTATTACGCCGTTATGCCGGTATCGGATATTCTGGTTTACATCATATTGATTTACTGAATTTATAATTGCTGCGGGTATTGCCGCTTTTATCTTTTTAATAACGCAGTTTTAATACCGGTAAATCTTCCGGCAGCACAGAAATCGAGCGAGCAGTGGTGAGCATTGCTCGCTTCCGCTGCGACAAATTCTATATAAGCAGGAGAGATGCGCAATGAAAAAGCTGATAGAATTACTCATATCGCAAAGGTGTATGACGGTTGTAAACGGATTATTTTTTCTTGCAGCCATTTTTACCTATAACGGTATGATAAAAGGCGGCTTATTGTTCATTGCATATTTCGCATGGCTCGCATATTTGGTGTTCTGCGCAAAAAACGCCGCCTCAAAGGGAAGTAAAATCACATTTTCCGTGATTATCGTAATAGTAGTTATTTTGATTTGCGTTAATTTATACTTTTATGTCCGGAAAGTGATATAATCACTGAATCATATGCAAATAAGGGATAACATGCAAGAAAAACTGGGAGGGTCTGTTTTGAAGGTTATAATTATCGGCGGAGTTGCGGGCGGAGCGAGCTGCGCTGCAAGACTGCGCAGGCTGGACAAAGACTCGGAAATTATACTGATCGAGCGGGGAGAGTATATCTCATACGCGAACTGCGGACTGCCGTACCATATAGGGGATGTGATTAAATCCCGCGACGCGCTGCTGCTCCAGACACCGCAGTCTTTGCGCGTCAAGTACGGAATAGATGTGCGCATAAACAACGAGGCCGTAATTATAGACCGAGCGAACAAAAAGGTGACGATAAAAAAAGCGTCTACAGGTGAAACCTACGAGGAGAGCTATGATAAGCTTGTAATTTCAACGGGTTCCTCGCCGCTTCGCCCCGCCATCCCCGGAATCGAATCGTCAAGAGTGCACACGCTTTGGACTGTGCCGGATACGGAGCGCATCAGAAGACTTGTTTCAGAGCAGGGAGTGAAAACGGCCGCTGTGATCGGCGGAGGTTTCATCGGCCTTGAAACAGCAGAGAATCTGCGCCGCGCAGGTCTTGAAGTGACTATCGTTGAGATGCTCGACCAGGTTATGGCGCCGCTTGATTTCGAGATGGCGCTGCTGCTGCAGGAAAATATGATCCAAAACGGCGTAAAGCTTGAGCTGGACGACGCGGTTTCTTCATTTGCCGAAACGGAAAGCGGGATTGATATCACGCTCGGCAGCGGAAAAGTGATTTCGGCGGAGCTCGCGGTGCTGTCTGTCGGTGTGCGCGCGAACAGCGAACTTGCCGAGGCCGCGGGGCTTGAGGTTAACGCGCGCGGAGGTATAGTAACAGACGAATATCTTCGCACCTCCGATTCCGACATATATGCCGTCGGTGACGTAATAGAGGTGGAGGACTTAATATTCCGCGACCGCACAATGGTTCCGCTGGCGGGACCCGCAAACAAGCAGGGACGGATCGCCGCGGACAACATAGCGGGCGGCAGCGAGAGATACACGGGTACTCAGGGTACTATGGCGGTGAAAGTTTTTGATTTAACCGCCGCCTCAACAGGAGCAAACGAGAAAACGCTGATAAAGCGCGGACTTATAAAAGGAACGGATTACGAAAGCATAACAATAGTGCAAAACTCTCACGCGGCCTACTATCCGGGCGCCGTGCCGATTATCATTAAGCTGCTGTTTTCCGAGGATGGCAAAAAGATTTACGGAGCTCAGATAGTCGGCAGGGACGGTGTTGATAAGCGCATAGATACGATATCCGTGACGATACGGCTGGGCGGGGGCATATCTGAGCTAAAATCTCTGGAACTGGCTTACGCGCCGCCGTATTCCTCGGCAAAGGATCCCGTTAACATGGCGGGCTTTACGGCGGAAAACCTGCTCAGAGGCCTGGTAAAGTTTACTGAGTGGGACGCAGCGGAAAAAAACACCGCCGCCCTTCTTCTCGACGTGCGGGAGAAAGAAGAAGTGCTGGCGTATTCAATACCCGGAGCGGTTAATATACCTCTCGGCCAGCTTCGTTCGCGCCTTAACGAGCTGGATCGATCACGGGAAATTATAGTATTTTGTGCTATCGGCGTACGCGCATATAACGCCGCGAGGGTACTGCGATTAAACGGATTTGAAAACGTCAGCGTATACCCGGGCGGTGCGCGCTTTTACAGATCCACACATTACTCGCAAAACGAACCGGCTCCGGTGCCCGTGCCGGCTGCGGACAGCGAGCGGACCGATGTTTCGGACGTTCCCGCTGCGGCAATACGCATCAACTGCACCGGTATGCAGTGTCCCGGCCCGATAATGAAGGTATTCGAGACGGTTAAAAGCATCAAGTCGGGACAGGTAATGGAGATTACCGCTTCCGATCCGGGTTTCATGCGCGATATCAGCGCTTGGTGCCGCAGGACGGGCAACACATTGCTGGGTGGCGAAAAGCGGGGAAATGAATATGTGGTGCTTGTGAAAAAGGGGACGCAGATATCGGGCGTACAGCCTTCGGGAGCGTCCTCGGAGGGAAAGACGATCATTGTTTTCTCCGCGGATCTCGATAGGGTACTTGCGAGCTTCATAATAGCAAACGGCGCAGCCGCGATGGGAAGACCGGTAACCATGTTCTTTACATTCTGGGGACTGAATGTGCTGCGCAAAGCAAATAAACAGAAAGTTAAAAAATCCTTTATGGAATCCATGTTCGGCGCCATGATGCCCAGGGGAACCTCCAAACTTAAGCTGTCTAAAATGAACATGGGCGGTATGGGCACAGCTATGATGAAAAAAATAATGGGCGACAAGAATGTCGACTCGCTTGAAACGCTCATCCGGAAAGCCTTGAACTCGGGCGTGAAGCTGGTCGCCTGCACCATGAGCATGGACATTATGGGCATTAAGAAAGAGGAGCTTATAGACGGCGTTGAGCTGGGCGGAGTCGGCGCTTACCTGGGCGAAGCGGAAGAGTCAAACGTAAACCTCTTTATATAACCGCCGCCGCGGAAATCAGACGTATACATAATAGTGGCCGGTACCGACATGGTACCGGCCTATTTTAAAGCCGTGGACGCTTGGCGCCCACATGCCCGCTGATACTGATAAAGTTTAGCGAAATCGGTATTATTCGCCGCGCCCGTGCAGACCGTACAGACCTGACTTGATAAGCGCCGGGCGAAGCGC
>JAAYBW010000272.1 GCA_012729975.1 Clostridiales bacterium | reverse complement strand
GAGTCAACGCAATTACTATTTTGATTTTTCGCAACTTGAAATCCCCCTAATCAAATTGAATAAAAATTCGCTGTCCCGAATGAAGCTGTTACTCAATCCATGAACCACCATCTTTCCGGATTAATATCAGATTGAAAGGTCTGTCGGGCAATACTCAGACCTTGCCTCTGGCTGATTATTATTCATATTATCACAATTAAAAGTTAATAGAAAGACTCCGAGAGTATTTTTTTGTATAAAATTAACTATACTGCAAGGACAGACGCTGCTTGAATATGTAAATATCATGTAGTATGATGTCCCCGAAAATCCACATATTAACTATTAAGCTATGTAATCGGAGCGGTTATATGGACGCACACCCATTCTGCGCGTGAAAAAGGGATATGCTGCTGTTGTGCCGGAGTGTGAATAGTTATTCAGGGAGATGAGAAGGCATGAGGAAGGTAATTGTTGTCGGGTGCCCGGGAGCCGGGAAAAGCACGTTCGCACGCGCATTGCACGAAAAAAGCGGACTTCCCATATGCCATTTGGATTTACTGTATTGGAATTCCGACCGAACGATCGTACCCAAATCGGTTTTTACGCAGAGGCTGCGGGAAGTGCTTAATCGGGATTCCTGGATTATAGACGGGAACTACGATTCAACTATGGAGATGCGTATGCAATATAGCGATACCGTTTTCTTTCTGGACTATCCGTTGGATGTTTGTCTTGAAGGAGTCAGATTGCGAAAAGGAAAAGAACGACTCGATATGCCATGGGTTGAAGGATCAAACGAAGCGGAGGATGAAGAGTTTATTTCTTTTATAAGAAACTACCCTGCCGTCAGCAGGCCGGTTGTTCTGGATTTGCTTAAGAAGTATTCTCAAAAAAACATTGTGATCTTCCATACCAGGCAAGAGGCCGCTCATTATATAAATACATAACACAGTCATAAAGGATTATATATAAACGGGGTTAACCGGTAAAAATGACCCCGGTTAACCCACGATTTCACAAATCAATCCGAAAAAGTACGGCGACGGCAATTCCGGCTAAGCCGATTTTCACCGCAAGCACGGCTGCTTTTTGGTATAGCGGGATATATTTCGATATGAATCCCCAATCCACGCCGCCGCCCCCTTTCAACCCGTATTCGTTTATTTTATGGATGCGAATCCATTACCTAGGTCCTGAATAATATCATCGATATGTTCAGTCCCGATGGAAAGCCTGATAGTATTCGGCTTAATGCCCTGATCAGTAAGCTCCTCTTGCGAAAGCTGCGAGTGCGTGGTCGACGCGGGATGGATCACAAGGCTTTTCACATCCGCCACATTCGCGAGCAGGGAGAAAATTTCAAGATTATCGATGAATTTCCAGGCTTCCTCCTGTCCGCCCCTGATTTCAAAAGTGAAGATAGACGCGCCGCCGTTCGGGAAATATTTCTCATAGAGCGCATGATCCGGATGCTCCGGAAGAGAAGGATGGTTGACCTTCTCCACTTGCGGATGGTGAGCAAGGTAATACACAACCTTCTTTGTGTTCTCCGCATGACGTTCAAGTCGCAGCGAGAGCGTTTCTGCGCCCTGCAGGATCAGGAATGCGTTGAACGGGGAAATAGACGCGCCGGTGTCGCGAAGCAGAATGGCACGGATATATGTTACAAACGCAGCCGGTCCCACAGCTTCATAGAAGGAAACGCCGTGATAGCTCGGATTCGGTGCGGCAATATTCGGATACTTGCCGCTTGCGCTCCAGTCGAATTTGCCGGACTCCACTATGATGCCGCCGAGTGTGGTGCCGTGACCGCCGATAAATTTTGTGGCAGAGTGGACAACGATATCCGCACCATGTTCGATTGGCTTTATCAGATACGGTGTGCCGAAGGTGTTGTCGATAACCACCGGAAGTCCGTGTTTATGGGCAAGTCCCGCAACTGCGTCGATATCGGGAATGTCGCTGTTGGGATTACCAAGCGTCTCAAGGAAGATTGCCCTTGTGTCCTCCGCAATAGCCGCCTCAACCTCCGCAAGGTTATGAATGTCAACAAAGCTCGTTTTGATCCCGTACTGTGGAAGGGTGTGCGCTAAAAGGTTAAACGAGCCGCCGTAGATGGTTTTCTGAGCAACAATGTGGCCGCCGTTCGCCGCAAGAGCCTCAATCGTATAGGATATGGCCGCCGCACCGGAAGCAAGTGCCAGAGCCGCGCTGCCGCCTTCAAGTGCCGCAATCCTCTTTTCCAGCACATCCTGCGTTGAATTGGTCAGCCTGCCGTATATGTTTCCCGCGTCGGCAAGGCCGAAGCGGTCTGCCGCGTGCTTGCTGTTATGGAACACATAGGAAGTGGTCTGATAAATCGGAACGGCGCGGGCATCGGTCGCCGGGTCTGCCTGTTCCTGTCCGACGTGCAGCTGTAAAGTCTCAAATTTATACTTGCTCATGGTTTCAATCTCCTTTTATATAATTGTTTGTTGTTTGCCCGTTCATAACAATAAAAAACCGGGGGCTCAACCGAAAGCTCCCGGGCAAATGGCAATACCGACACATTAATGCTAATGTCGCATTGTTTCAAGGCGCATGAACGGATAGCCGAACGCCTGAGCCATTGCCCGGGAGTATAGCATTCGACAACGCATAATATTATCGGGTTTTAAAATCATAATACTGTACATCACATTCGCTTCCTTCATTTAGGATATTCTTTTTATAATGCAAAACCGCTCATTTGTAAATTCGTTCGTTTTTATCGCCGGTGATAAGCAATGGTTATCGCGAGTCCGGGAGCATCTGCGCTTGTTGTCCCCGGGCAGCCGTCAGCCGTTTATGTCGGCGCTTTCGATTTCCTTGTAGTTAAGAAGCTCTTCTATATATGCCTGTCCGTATACAGACATAACACTTCCTTTTCTTGTTATATATCCGATGATAAGCGGATCTTCCTCTTTCAGCTTTATGCCCACAAGGCCCTGCAGGATTGCATCCTCTCCGGATAACATTCCGGAACCTATCGAATAACCGCCGAGCGCGGCTATGATTTCCATCGTTGTCGCTCTGTCGTCGGACTTGATCATTTTATCGAAGGGGTAATCCGCCATGGCCTCCTCGGTCAGATAAAAGTTGCTGTCATTACTTTGATCAAACGACACACACGGATACTCCCGCATTTCTTCTAAGGATATTTCTTTTCGTCCCGCAAGCTTATGGTCTTTCCAGACATATATGTACGTTTCTCTTCTCATGAGAGGAGTGAAATCCAATTGATAATCCCGAAAAAGCTTCTTGATTATAGCTTCATTTGAACCGGAAAAAGATACGATTCCAACCTCGCTTTTTAAAGTTCGTACATCATCGAGAACTTCCTTTGTTTTTGTCTCATGAATTGAGAAAACAAACTTCTTCGGCTGCATTTTCTTTATCACGTCGGTAAAGGCTTTGATGGGAAAGTTATAATGCTGCGTGGAAACGGAGAATCTCTCCTTATCACTGTCCTTTGACAGATACCTATCCTCAAGGATTTCGTACTGCCCGACAGCTTTTTTCGCATAACCGATAAAGTCTCTGCCCTCGTCAGTCAGATAGATACCTTTGTTAGTTCTCTCGAATATCAATATTCCGAGCTCTTCTTCTAATTCGCGGATGCTGGCAGAAAGAGCCGGCTGCGACACGTATAATTTCGTTGATGCCTCTCGCATGGAGGCTGAATCGGCAACCTCAAGCACATATTTAAGCTGGTTAATGTTCATGTCTGCCACCCCTGTATTCATAAGCCGTTATTTCATAAGAATGGCTGCTTAAAAGCAGTACCCGATACCTCGGCTGTTTTTCGAAACTCTTCGCGTGTTAAAGTCTCCTCATAAACTTTTCTGCCATGTTTAGCGAGACTGTCAGATCCGCCCGGCAAGTTCTGATATACCGATTACTTTTTTCATGCCCGAAAACAAGTAAACAAAGACCGCCGAAAAAGTCAGTTGTATTTTATGAACTGACTTTTTCGTGTGTATGTAATCAAGGGATATACGTTTTCGGTCTTTGCTTATAATACGCGTGTTTATGGGCGGCCGCTTAATGGTATGTACGGCATTACCCGCTGACGGGAATTAACGGATACCATATTTTAAGGTTGAATTTTCCGGAGTCAATATCAAAAGGAGTATATAATTCGATCTGAGCGTAACCGTTACCTGAAT
>JAAYBW010000271.1 GCA_012729975.1 Clostridiales bacterium | reverse complement strand
GAAGTCTGCGGCCTGGAGGTAGACGCGGGCGGTCCCGAAAAGAAGGTTTTCCGTGCGAGAAAAGCCGTAATATTCGGCAGCGGCGGCTACTCGCACAATCCGGAAATGATGCTGCACTATCAGAGAGGCCCGCATTTCGGCGGATGCTCGGCACCTTCCAACACCGGTGACTTTATTAATATGGGCATCGAAGTCGGTGCGAAACTCGGGAACTTGGCGGGCGCGTTCAGAGCCCAGAGCCTTTTTGAGAAAGTCTTATTTGATCCGGGAGCTTCAAACAACGTCTTCTACATTCCGGGCGACAGCGTTCTTGAGGTCAACAAACACGGGCAAAGGTTTGTGGATGAGAAGATAAATTACACGGACCGTACCATGCTCCATTTTGTATGGGATCCTCTTGCGGCAGAGTGGACCAATATGCTTACTTTCCTGGTCTATGACAAGCGAACGGCAGCTCTGTGGCAGGGGTATCCTCCATATCCGCTGCAGAACGAACAGCCCTCATATGTAATAACCGGCGACACCCTGGATGATCTGGCGGCTGAAATCAAAAAGCGCCTCGGTTCGCACGCTGCCCACACCGGAGGGTTCTCTCTGGCCCCGGATTATGCCGAAAACCTGAAGGCAACCGTCAGGCGTTTTAATCAATTCGCCTCATCAGGCAAGGACGAGGATTTTCACCGCGGCGAAAGGGCATACGACAGGGAGTGGACAACTTTCCCGCCGACCATTCCCGGACAAGAGTGGCCGCCGCCGGACAGCCCGAATTATACGATGTATCCGCTCAGTGACGAAGGTCCTTATTTCGCCATGATACTTGCCGCAGGTACCCTGGATACGAACGGAGGCCCGGTGATAAACCACAAGGCGCAGGTAGTAAACGTTCGCGGCTCGGTCATACCGGGGCTTTACGGGGCGGGAAACTGTATCGCAGCGCCAACGGCAAATGCATACTGGGGCGGAGGCAGCACAATAGGCCCCGCGCTAACGTTCGGTTATATAGCCGCGCTCAACGCACTGGAAGAGACCGATAAGACCGAAGAATTGTAAGAGGCTTTATATGCTTAAGGGTAAAAGGACATTGATCCTAATTACGTTATTTACGCTGTTTGTATTTATTCTTTCCGGCTGCGCGGGAAAGAAGGACGAAACAGCTCCGAGCCCTGATCCAGATGCCGTCAATGATCTGACATTGGAGGAACTGGCGGAATACAACGGGAAAGACGGCAACCCCGCATATATCGCCGTGGACGGCATTATATATGATGTGAGCCGGAACGCGAACTGGAAGAACGGTGAGCACAACGGATACGGCGCGGGAAAAGATGTGTCCGAGGCCATTGAAAAGATATCTCCGCACGGTAAGAGCGTACTTAAGAAGCTGCCGGTGGTCGGAAACGTTGCTGAATAGAAAGAGGGGATCCGCTTGATGTTATACAGCATACTGGGATTTGCGAATATCGCCCTGATCATAATCGGCACTTCGCCGTTCTGGGTGCGCAGTCTTGGGAATTTGCTGTTTCCGAAAAGAAACGTACAGACAAACAAGCTCGTCAAAAAATTGCGTGTCTTACATAAACCGCTGGGTGCGTGCCTGCTGATCGTCGTCATCGTACACGGTTATCTGGCTCTCGGAACACCCAGGATCCACACGGGAACGCTCCTGGGAATATTTGTCCTTGTGACCGTGGTGTTGGGGGCGATATTTACAAAAGTGAAAAAACCTGCTCTGTTTAAATGGCACAGATTGATCGCGGTGCTTTCGGTGCTGCTGGTTATTCTCCATCTTCTTGCTCCCAACGCTCTGCGTTTTATTTCAGGCTGAAGAAAATATACTTGAGCGCTGTATTTCCTCTTTGCAGTCCCCACAGATCCTGCGGAGCTGTTGATACGGAAATACAGCGCTCAGCTCGTTTATACGCCGGCCTGATCGCCCCCCGGCGCATCTATTGCCGGGATGCATGATATGTGTTTTCGGATCGCAGCTAAACCCGCATCGCCGCGCTACATACGGTGTTCTCCGAAAAGCGCGCTCCCGGGATCGCGTGCCGATACACATAGTGTCTGATGCTTGTTCAGATCAATAAACCGACTGTTTCCGAAATATTGCTTACAACCGCCGCGGAGACTCTCCGCAATTCGTCAGTATTCTGATGCCCGTTCGCTATCAGTATGCAGGGGCAGCCTACTTCGGCAGCCGTTTCAAAGTCATGTACGGAATCGCCGATAAAAACCGTTTCCGCCGAATCGATTCTGCCGTTACAGCACCATTGTTTTGCTGATGCGGCTTTACTGTAGGCATAATGATTGTCTGTTCCTATGACCGCCTCAAAATAGTGGCCTATACCAAAGGGGCTCATCTGTTCAAGCAAACTGTTTTGCTCGGCAGCAGAGATCACGTATTGCCTGATGCCCGCACGTTTCAGCTGCTCCAGCACCTCGACGGCGCCGTCAAAAAGTCCGGCCTTTTTGTATTCGACGGCGTAATTTGCAATATACATTCGGGCCAGACCCTCAAACGGGTCATTTTTCAAGTCGAACCCCAGACGCTCATAATACTTTATCACGGGAAAACAAAACTTGCTTCTGTATTCATCGATACCGGAAATCCGCGGCAGATTTCTCTGCTCCAAAAGCCTGTTCATTGCCTCGATACAGGCGTTCATATCCTCAAAGAGCGTCCCGTTCCAGTCCCATACAACATTCCTGTATTTCACTATCACACCGTCCGATACAGGGCACTGCCAGCCCGGATATTTGCTTCCCGGATGAAGCATATCATAACATATCGGCAGAACTTCTATGTGCTTCCGATATTGAAAGATACCGGGATAAAACATGAAACATCAAATGTGAACAAACCATAGTTTTCAGCCTCCGGCAAAAAAATGCACCCCATCTTTGAAACGGAGATGGGGTGCATTTTGGTACGAGTGTTCATAACGACAAACTCGCAAGCCCGCATAAAATAAAGGCTTTTGGGCAGCAAGCAGACGAATATTACATATACAAACCTTGCTTTTTAGTCTGCGCGCGGACTAGTTGAGATTGCTGGTGCCAAACAACTCATGGATTTTGAGCATTGTCTTCAGATTACGGGAGGTTAGCGAAGCGTCGAGTACTGACAATGAAGCTGCCAGCTTTGAATCTCGTATACTATGATAACAAAGCAGATAAAGCTCACATTTCCCAACTCAAAGCTTATCTTCCCCGGCGTAGGCCAAGCGCAATGTCTTTACGGCAGTAGGATCGATATTGCCATTGGAAGGGAAAACATACACATGCTCAACTTCTGGGAGTTTCGCTTCGACCTGCTTTATTTGTCTTCTACTCTCTCAAAATCTGTATCTTCTTCATTCCTAATCTTAATCATTTTGTTCATTTATTAACCACCGATAATTTACCTGAGAGCAAATATTTTGTGTTCTCGTTCACTATCGCAATATTTGCAGCTACTTGCTCGACGCAAGATCATACAGTTCGCCGACGCTCATGCCGAAGGTGTCGCTTACGTATTTTTTAAATATTTCGACACACTGCATGTAGACGTCCTCCTGTGCGGAATCGGCGAACATGCTTATAAACTGCTCCTTTGGCTCGCCGGAGGAAGCCCACTCTTCGGCGATCTCGCCTGTTTTCTCATTATATTGGAACTTTGCCGAGGTGTCGTCCTTATCCGCCTGAACGACGTATTTTTGTTCCTCCGGGTAATACCAGATTCCCAGCACATAGCCGTTTATGATTTTAAAAAACTGCACACAGCTGTTCTCCCAATCGTCGGGACGGCTGCCCCATTCCGGTATGTTGATGACGATGTTCAGATCGTTGGCTTCGTCTTTATATTCGCACAGGGCGTCGGATTCGATATAACTGGTAAAGCCCAAAGCGGTGAGCGCGGTAGTGGCAAGCTGATAATCCTTATAGCTCTTGCCGGGATCGCTCAGGACCTGGAAAACATCAACGGTGTTACCGTCAAGATCAAAAAAGATATTGTTGTGTACTTCGCCGTATTCCATCAGGTTCATCGTGTTGTTTTTCTCGTCGAAGCCCTGATACGTCATACCGGCTTTCATGCTCTCCATAACGCCCGCGACGTTGTCAACCGTGTCGTATACCGCGGTGATCTGAACGTTATTGCGGTTTTTGAGCACATATATTTGCGATCCTCCGGTGACGGGCGTGACGCTAAAATAGTTTGCGGCCTCGGAGAGGGAATTCAGATTGTAGCTGTTTTCGATGATTTCGTCATAGACCGACGGATCTTCGATAGACACCCTGAACCGGAGATTACAGCCCGCCACATAGTCATAGTCGTAAATGTCTTCTTCCGTGGGTGTGATTTTGCAGTTGACGTCGAAACCGATCTCATCCAGCGTGCCGTCAATACCTACGCCGCCATCGCTGTTAAAAGTGTCGATATATTGCTGAACGCTCTCTTCTGAACTATCCCCGAGTAAAGTCGAGACATATGTAATGATCTCCTCCGGATCGCCCGCAGCTGTCAGATACAGATCGTAAAAAAAGGAATCCACTTTGTTTTCGTAGCCCGCCGCGTAGAGGGTATAACCATCCGGGAAGGCGACGCCGGAAAATACGTTCATCTCGTCGCTAAACAAATCGGCGGGAACGGCGGCGGTTACCTCCGGCGTCTGATCTGTTTGCTCCTGTCCTCCGGCGACTGATTGTATAGGTTGCTCATTTGCTTCATTTCCGGTTGTGCCGCAACCTGTGAAAAGCGTCAATACCATTGCGTTAGCCAGGAAAAACAAAATAAACCTTTTTATAGCTGCGCCATGAATTATACTTGACATAATCTATACACCCCTTACTCAAAAGAAACGCCGCTAAATTAACTACAACTCTGCCATAACTATACCACGACTAAGTCAATATTTCAAATAAAACAAAAACAGGTTGGATAAACCAGCCTGTTTTTGTCGTTATGAACACCCGAGGGTTATTCGTAGTGGT
>JAAYBW010000270.1 GCA_012729975.1 Clostridiales bacterium | reverse complement strand
TAAGCAAGTCCAAGGCTGAGTTTGAAGACGCGCGACATGTCGCCGAAAAGGCGGGCGTAACGGTGGCTGAGGTTCTTCGAGAAGTCGACAGCCTCTTTAGGGAAAATCAATAAAGATACGAACAAATCGGAGGGATGCAGCATCCCTCCGATTTGCTTTACAGCCATATGCTATGCCATTTCACTTATCAGTGACATGACCGTCTTTTTCAATAAGCGAAACAATGTAATTATACACTTCTGTGACGTCCGATTCCTTAAGATTGCTTACGTTGTTGCGCATGACGGAGATATATCGAAAACAGCTGGGTTTCCTGATGTGAATCAGCCGGCTGTTCACTAATTTGAGGTCCTTCCATGAACGGGCAGGTATAAGAGCGGGGCCGTATCCGTCTTCCACTAAATTTCGCATGAGCAGGCTTGAATCACATTGAATGGACCGTTTCGGTGTAAATCCCGCAAGGCTGAAGAAATAGTCCTCGATGGTTCGAAGAGGACGGTCTTTTGTCAGGCTGATAATTGAATACGGCTTGAGGTCTACTAGATCAATTTCATCCTTATGCGCTAAACGATGCTCCTTCGGAACGGCAAGCATAATTTCCTCTTTATACACTGTACGGATGTTTTCTTTTGACAGTTCATTAATAGACGCCATTACAATAATGTCCGCTTTCTTGGAATTTACGACCATTTTAGCGTTGTGCTGTTCTATTATTACATCCAGTTTGATATTCGGATGCAGCATGGCAAATTCATTAAACAAATAGGGAACGATCCAACTGGTTACGACAGGAAGCACCGTTACTTTTCTGGACTCGTCCGTTGCGATTTCCGAGCATATTTGGGCTATGTTGGCGCATTCGTTCATTATTAAGTCTACATGCTCCAGGACATATTCCCCGGCTTGGTTTAATGTTACGGTTTTACCTTTCCTGTCGAAAAGCTTGACGCAAAGCTCCTCTTCGAGCAATCGTATACACGAACTCAATGCAGGCTGAGACATATGCATCGCTTCCGCTGCCTTAGAAAAATTATTGTATCGCGCAGCGTGCATAAAACATTCCAGTTGGCGTAATTCCATTGCGCACCTCAATAAGGGTATAATTACTCATTTCCCTCAGTATATACTAAAGAACATATTCAAGATAGTTATATAAATATAAGATATTTGAGTTTGGAATCTTTGTGTTTATGATATACACTTATAATAGATATCTAACAATGCAATCGTATAAAATGTGCTGCCGGACAATTCCATAAGATGCCCGTTGGATTTGACCCACTGGATTTAAGCGGGATATGCGGTTGAGCTTGCTGAAAGCAGAAGCGGAACTTGCTGAAATTAAAAGTTCTTATTCAAAATTATTTTAGCATAACAATATAGTCAATACAACTTATTAACAGGATATTTAAGATTCTCAGGCTATTATGTTAAGAGTGTCTGTAAAAAACGGACATGGACAGGAGGTTTTTGAAATCCGGTATTTTTAACGAAGGCGGAGCGACAGGTTTTAACGTCAAATACCGCGCGACAGAGAGGAGGCACAATATCTCAAGGATATCGTCAGCTGCCCGGCAATAAAGAAGAGTCGACGGTTTTAAGCTGACCATGCGCACGGGATAATGTTTAACTCTTGTTTAAGGTTTGCCCCTAAAATTTACCCCAAAGATGTATTCCGGGACCGCAAGCCCTTGGAGAGGGGCTCTAATAACTACTACTCTATTATATAAGGAGACTTTACAGTGAAAAGGACCCTCGCAATGATTTTAGCGGTAGTATTCGTGCTGCTGCTTGTGTCCTGCGGAAAAAGCAACGCACCGACCCCCTCGGGCAGCGCTGCTCCGACGGCCGCCGCAACCAAAGCTCCGGACTCAACTCAGGCCCCCGGGCCGACGGAAACCAACGCGGCTGCAGAAGAGCCGACGTCATCTCTGCCTTTTGCGGTGGATGAGCGCGGGATAGCTACCGAACCGTATGAATACCCGCTTCCGCTGACAACGAGCGACGAGGTGCTCACCTATTGGTTTACCATATACGTGCCGCAGTACATAACCGAAGAGGGCGGCTTTGGCGATACCGCGCTGCCGGTGGAGGCCCAGGCCCGAACCGGAGTGCATGTTGAATACATAGCGATCCCTCCCGCGAGCCGTCAGGAAAACTTCTCGGTGCTGCTTGCCGCGGACGACTTTTGCGATATGATGTGCAATGCCGTAACATACTATCCGGGCACCGCTCTGCAGATGGTAGAGGACGAATACTTCGTAAATATCTATGATTACCGCGAGTTCATGCCCAACTACTTCTATGAGACAACATACCGCAACCCGGACGACAAGAGCACTCATGAAGCCGTGTTCTATTATGAGGATTTTGTCCCCGCCGCCTACGTGTTAAATATAAAGCAGGGAGAGTCGATTGGCGGATGGTGCTTCCGTCAGGACTGGCTGGACAAGGTCGGGATGCACGCCGAGGATATAGTTACCTGGGACGATCTTTACGATAGTCTTACCGCTGTGAAAAGCGCCGTTGACACCTGCGAATTTCCGATGTGGATACCCCAGACCCTGGAAACAAAGAGCTTCTGGCAGTTTACTGCCTTCGATACCATCACCTATATTCCCGCTGACAACGCAACTATCGTATATTTGAAGGACGGAGAGGTTCAGCTGGCCTGCACCACCGAAGCAGATAAAGCGTTAATGGAGAAAATGTATGAATTTTACAGCGCAGGCCTTATAAATCCCGACTGGACGGGCTGGGCTCTCGCCGGTGACTTTACCGATCACTCCTACGGTAATGAGGTAGCTTATCAGTATTGGGGTGCCACCGCTCTGGCTGACGTTAAAAAATCCACCGATGACCCGAACAATAACTGGGTTCCCGTACAGAAGCCTCTTCTGTACGAAGGCCAGGTACTGCACGCCGGTACAAGCAGCAGCCGCGCCGGCTCGGGATGCTGCTCGTTTGCCGCGAAGAATACCAATCTTGAGCTGGCTATGAAATGGATAGATTACCGCTACGCTCCGAACGGCTGGGAGCTCTACACCTACGGGCCCGAGGGCGTGGTTTGCTACATAGATGATAACGGCGTACGCCGCAACACGGATTGGGCGCTAAACCATCCGGACGGATTTGCACTCACATGGCTGGTATTCATCTACGCGGTGGACGCTTTTTGCGACCCGGGTTTAATAACCACCGAGAACAAGCTTCTTAACCCCAACGGACAAATAGCCATTGATGCCATTGATTCATGGACCTACTGGCTTAAGGACAACTACGATGGTGCCGGAGCATATCCGCTTGGTGCACGGCTTGACACCGAGCAAAGCGAGCTTGTATCCCAGTATCGTACGGACATTGTTACATATATCGCCGAGAATTTCAGCGGGTTCCTCGACGGCTCAAAGAGCTTCAGCGAGTGGGACAGCTATGTGGCAACACTGGAGCAGCTGAATCTGCAGGCTATCAAGGACATATACCAGGAGGCGTACAACACTTACCTGGAAAATAACCCCTGAGTACCTGCAGTTATACCGAACCGGAGCGGATGGACGTTTCCAGCCGCTCCGGTTTACGGTAAGACACGCGTTAGATGTTTCGCGCAGAGTTTATTCGCGAATGTGCTCATTTCCAACCGTCCTCGCGCTCGTTTTACGCTGTGAGCACACAATCGCGGCATACGTAATCATATGGGCTCGGCATCCATTGTATTGACGAAAGAGAGGATTAATTTGACACCGAAACAAAACTATCTGACCATGCTCCGCGGAGAGATTCCGGAATACATACCCAGCATGTATGAGGAACGCATCGGACGCTTCACTGAGGATCTACTGACGCCTACGTACGCACCAAACGGGCCTATTGTGACCTCACTCGGAGTTACCTACGTAGGCAGCCCGGATCTCAACAACGGTGCCATGCCCAAGCCCGGTGTGGTGATTTTAGATGATATCACCAAATGGCGGGATGTTATAAAGGCGCCTGACTTGTCTGATTTCGCGTGGGGGAGCTACTACCGCGAGAAAATAAAGGACATAGACCGGGAGAACAAGTACATATCGGTGGGCGGCGGCGACTACTTTTTAACGCTGGTTTCGTTCATGGGCTTCGAAAACGCGCTTATCGCGCTGTATGAGGAGCCCGAAGAGGTTAAGGCGCTGCTTGATTACGTCTCGGAGTTCTATCTTCTGGTTCTCAAACAGCAATTACGCTATGTCAAGCCCGATGTTATGAGTCTCATGGACGACGATGCCGCGCTGCGGGCTCCGTTTTTCAGTGTTGCCATGTATCGGGAGTTCTTCAAGCCATATCACAAGCTCCACTGCGAT
The DNA here is from genome assembly GCA_012729975.1 of Clostridiales bacterium. GTDB lineage: Bacteria > Bacillota > Clostridia > Oscillospirales > Oscillospiraceae > JAAYBW01. Next base: position 640 of record JAAYBW010000270.1, on the reverse strand, counting down.
TTGGCCCTGGAGAACAACATGCCCATTGAGCGCCATGACTGCGGCCGCTGCGAGTCCTTCATACCTGATTGGGTAGAGATAGGCATCAGAGGCTGGAACCCCGCGCAGCCTACCAACGATCTGGTGGGCATCAAGAAGAAGTATACGGGCAAGCTGGCTATATGCGGCGGCTGGGACAACATGAAGTATTCCAAGTGCTTCGACGAGGACGTGCTGCGTGCCGCGCTCACCGAGTACGTGGATACATTCGCGCCGGGCGGCGGATTTTCCTTCGCGCCGATGATGGGCGGCAAACCGGATGATCCCCTCGTGCAGAAGCGCAGCAAGCTGATAAAGGACTTCTACTTTGAGTATGCCCATGACTGGTATAAGACCCATTAGGGAACCGCTGATGAATGGGTTCAAGAAGATTATATATTTTAAGGAGGTCGAACTATGGCGACATGGCATGAGTATCTTATAAACGAAGGTCAACCCCCGGAATGGCCTTATCCGATTAAGTTCGGACAGGATCGGGAGATAGAAACCGACGTTCTTGTAATCGGCGGCGGTATAGCGGGCTGCTGGGCCGCTATCAGCGCCGCGAGGCAGGGTGTTCGGGTCGCGCTGCTTGAAAAGGGCGACGTCGAGCGAAGCGGCT
>JAAYBW010000269.1 GCA_012729975.1 Clostridiales bacterium | reverse complement strand
TCATCTCAAACACTTCTTTGTAAGCCGGTATGTCGTGGTCTGGTGCGTAGTTAATGCCGTCTCCGGCATCGAATTTTTCGTCATAGATGAAGCGAAGTATTTCATCAGCTATCCGCTGCCTTTTGTCATCCCCGCCGATGATTGATAAGCATTATCCAATTAGTTTCCCTCCATAGTTTTATTTGTCCTTCGAGCGGACTCCTATATGTTCAACGCCAAGAGTCTGTAACACGTCGTTTCTCTCATCAAGGGAGCAACCTTGAAAAGTCGACAGAACGTACTCATACGCAAGACTTTCTTTATCTTTGCCGAGTGCGATTTTTGCGAGCGACAACAATTCCTTTGCCTCGGAAACATCCAAGTCCAACCCGAAGCAAGCAGCGATACCAGTTCTCGTAGTAACCGTACCGCCTTTACCCAAGCGGCTCACGGTCTGGTCATCCAAACCCGAGAGATTTTTAAACTTATTCTTGCTGAAGCCCTTAGCCTCTCGAACCTGCTCGACTCGCTCCCAGAAGCTGATCGCGGGAGCGATGGCTTGCCGTGAGGTCATAAACTCACCAAATTCTTCACGGACATTTTGAAATGCTTTTTGAAGGGCTTGTTCTTTTGCCTTGGCATTGTCATATACCGTGTCGTTCTGTACATTCGGATAATACCTCGGCAACTTTTTATAATCTGTTTCAACCCGAGTCAGGAAGCCAACCATACTGGATTGATATTTACTGGGGTCGATAGTTACCGAAACGGTATATTTAAATAGGAGCGTACACTCCTGCGGATGATTTATAGCGTAAGGGGTCAACTTGTAAATCCCGTCTTCAGTCCGCTGTACATATTTCGGATCGCTGATAACAAAAGCGTTATCTACATAACGGAACATACCACTCTGTAGCAGTTCTCTGAACCCGTCATTCTTACTGAATTCAGAAAAAGCGTGCTCGTGTGAAATGTGCCGCGTCAGGGGGCGACTGGTAGTCTTGACGGTCAGCGGGTGTTCTGCAAAGTCCCAAATGGCGGGATTGCGCTCATACGGATATATCTCTTTGGCGTCATCGAGACTAAGGAACCCCAAATCCACCATGCGGTATTTTGCCGACTGTTTGGAAACATGGAAAAACGCCGCCAGCTCATCGACAATCTCTGTAAGCACACCAAAACGATTATCCATATTATCTCGATAACCGTGCATCCCAAATATCTCTTGCAGCTTTTTCTTGGTGGCGACTTTAGGCATCAGTATTCGCGGAGCGACGCCTCGCGCCTGTTTTTCCATACGCTCCTCGTCTTGTGTTGCCTCATCTCCGTCAGAAATCCGTGCTGGACAGCGGAATGCAATGTCCGCGTTGTCGACTTTTTTATGAAGCAGGTCAAAATAATGCCTATGAATGTGCCAATGGACGCACTCGTGCGCCATCGTGTTATTTGCCCGTCCTTCATTGTCGATGGTGCAGTCTATTAAAACTGTAGCGCGTTTTACCGCATAAGCAATATAGCTTTTTGTCCCGGAGTCGTAAACTTCAACCTCCCCATCAAAGAACGCAATTGTCCCCAACACATCACAATTCTCCGACAATTGCTGTGATGTGCGAACTGTTAGCCCTACTCGTCTGCGAGCTATATCAAAAATCGGCACAGGCATCGGTATCGTCAGGTATTGGGCGCAACCATAGTGCGTGAGGAAATCAGCAGCAACCTCATCGTAGGTGTCTCTATATACATTTGTTGGGACAAGTGTTGCTTTGTCGTAATTATATTCCATCCGCCCCATCTCCTTGGCATAAAAATCTCTATAACGAGAGATAGGGCGGCGCGATGCCTACCCTTGTTGGCAAGTCTATTCTACTTGCCTCCTCTCAAACTCTCATAGACTTCCTTCATATACACCTCGGTAATCTTGTCTCGCAATTCCTCATTGCCCAACAGAAGCGTATAGAAGTCTACATTTTCATCATATCCAGCAACCAATGCATCCGAGACGCTATCCTTATAGGTAAATTTGAAGTCCGAGAAAGGATTATTTTTGGCACTCGCCCTAAGCCGTGCGTCTTTAAGTAGAATGTCCCGTATTTGCATAGCCGCTTTTGTTCTTACTCCAGTGTCGCCTTTGCTACCGTAAATGGTGTTTATCTCCTCAATGATGACGGAGAGCATCTTGAGTTGCTCGGCTTCCGGCTGTGCAGGCTTCGGGGTTTTCATTTTCAATTCGGGCTTGGATTCGACTTCAGGATTTGCCATCACACCGGTTTGTTTCTGCTCGAAGCCGCTCACCGTGATTTTGTCGGCGATGTCAAAATCGTTGCCGCCCTTGATATCCAACTCCTTGACCAGATATGATAGGTAGTTGTATCGCTTATGTAGCTCCACATTTTCGTAACAGGTCGCCTGAATAAGGAAGCAGTAGGATTTCAGGAAACGCCTGATGGTCGTTCGGATAGCGAACTGTTCCTCTGTATTCTTCTTGCGAACCTCACGGGCAGCGTTATCGAGCAATGCCCACATACGCTGTTTCTGCTTTGCTGTCCGTTTCGGCAGATAAAGAAGATCGTTAAACTCAATAATGTCATTTTCGGTAAGAATGTTATAAAACTCGATTTCCTCCTCTAACCGTCGTATGTCGGATGGCGAGATGGTATCGAACAACTC
>JAAYBW010000268.1 GCA_012729975.1 Clostridiales bacterium | reverse complement strand
GATTACCCGCTGGTGTGATGAAACGTCTATGCCCTTTTTTCTCAAACTTTTTTCTCCGTCACCGTGCCGAAATAAAACGCAATAACCGTGGTGACTACTATCATCACATTGTCGGGCGTGATTTTGCCCGTCACGGCGAGATAGGCGAACACGGCCATAACCGCCAGTGTTACTATGGTCTTAACCTTTATAAGATTCGCGAGATTGCCCTTTATCATATCTTTCACTCCCTGCTAAATTGATCCAGGCGATGATGCGCCTGCTTGGCCGCTGCCTCTACTGTGCACAACCGCTCTCCGTGCTCGGCCAGCGTCGCCTGTATCGCCTTAACCTCCGAGCATACGCCCAGTACGCCGGTGTTTATATTGTCGAGCTTGGCGTTAACCGTTCCGCGCCATTCGGCGTCACCGGCTATTTTTTTATCCCTGCCGGACAAAAACCCCGCCAGACCGATAAAGCACCCGACAATGGTTCCGATAATGCCCAGCACCGCGCCTACGTTTTCCATCATGCCCACCTCCCGCGTTCAGGCTCCTGCCGGAAGTAATGCGCGCGGAACACGGCCCTGCCCTCCGTAGGGGGATTACCTTCGGATTCGTTCTGCGCGTATAATCCTTTTAATCCGAACAGCCGCGCCGCGCGGCGGGTTATTCCCTCCGTCTGCCCGTTTACGCTTATCAGCGTGTTTCCGTCCTCGTCCCTGAGCGTTATCGTGTCGCTCACGCCGCTGTTGAATGCCGTGGTTACGCCGCAGGTCAAAAAAAACAGATACGTGCCCTCCGGCAATATATCGAGCAGCACCGCGCCGGTCGTGCCGCAGTCAATGCCGCCGAGCTTCACATTGTGCTTCACGCGCCGCGCCGGCTCGTAGAGCCTCGTCAGCCAGCGCACGAAGTCGCTCATATCTCTATTGAACATCTGCATGGTGTTTTGGTACTTGTTATACTCGCCGTTCGCGTAGTCGATCATCGCGCATATGTAAGACTCATACAGCTTGTCATACGGCGGCGGCACAAGCGGCACGATACCGGAGTCTGTTGAGCAGTCATACACCGGCACATCTTCTATCGGCATCAGATAGCATTCGGTCAGTATCTGCCCCTCGCAGCGGGAAAGCCAGGCGGTTTTCTGCGCGTCGGTGTACGGATTCGGCTTAAGCGCGTCTACGGCGTCTATGATGTTTTCTATCGTCACTTTTTTATCCCCCTTGCCGGAGAGGAGGACATGAGCCCCCCTCTTCCTTCCGGTCAGTTAAGCGCTATTATGATGTTCGTGTTCGCTGTCGAACCGCCGCCTACGATGAGGAGCGCTTTGGTTGTCGCGAGGTCTGTCGCTGTGTCTCCTGTGACATTTTTAACTTTGAGCGTTTCCGTACCATGGTTGTATACAACTGCCGTGTGCCCCTCCGGAAGACCGAGCGTGAATATTTTATTCGCTACTGTAGTCTTCAGCGAAATAATGGGCTTGGCCGATTCCGCCGCGGACAGTGCGTAGTCTGCAGCTTTTTCAAGCTTGGTTATCCCGGCCAAATGCCCGGTCACATTGCCGACTATATTGCCCGCAAATCCGCCTGTCGCCTTGATATTCTCGGCTTCAAGGTCCGTAAACGCGGTGTATCCTTTAGTTGACATAACTATTATCTCTCCTTGCCTGTTATCTTCATCCCCCTGCGGGTAAGGTTGACATAATCTCCCTCCACGCACCCGCATGCGCGAACTGCTCGGCTCCTTTTCAACGTCTCCCCCGTCCTGTAGGGGAAAACTGTGTTTTCCCGCCGTTCTCCTCGTCCCCCGCGCCCCTTTGGCTCACCCGTCCCCCGCCTTCTTCCCTACACGTTCGGTTGACATAACCCCGTCCGCACCCGTAGGGGCGAACTGCGTTCGCCCGCGTCCCCCGTCCTCTCGGCTCCTTTTCAACGTCTCCCCCGTCCTGTAGGGGAAAACTGTGTTTTCCCGCCGTTCTCCTCGTCCCCCGCGCCCCTTTGGCTC
>JAAYBW010000267.1 GCA_012729975.1 Clostridiales bacterium | reverse complement strand
TGAATTCCGACGTCGGATATCTCGGGCCCGGCACACGGGCAAACAGCTCCATAGGCCGCGCCGTCAGCCTGTGCGTTATTAATATGGGATGGATGGACTTCTCAATCGACGGAGGCATGATGGGTCAACCTTCGAGGTATTGCAACGTAATATTCTGCGAAAACGAAGACTACAGTCCGTGGGAGCCGTTTCACGTATCACAGGGCTTTAAACCGGAGGACAGCACCGTCATGCTCGGAGAGGTCACGCATATAGACGGAGACTGGCCGTTTGAGATCACCAGAATGCCGTCGAGCGTATGGACATATGGCTTTAAAGCGGATTTGGATAGGCTGGCGGTAAGAGCTGTCGGCCACTCGCCCTCGCTTGAGTTCGTGGCCAAAGGTATGCACGACATTCACCGATTGAGTATTAACGACTCAAATGCGAAAATGCTTATCAGCAGCCGCACCTACCTTCTCGTGCTTTATCCGGGACAGGCGCGTGAGCTGGCCGCTGCAGGCTATACCAGAGAGTCCCTTGCCGGATATGTCGGCGATTACAACAGGTTCCCGTGGGATGAGCTGAGCAGTGAGCTGCAGGAGAGCCTTTTGGAGGTCGCAAAGAAGGGCGAGATACCCGGCCTGTCTGTTGAGGACTGCAGGCCGGGCGGCACGGTTCCCGTCTTCGACAGCAGCCGCCTCGGGATCCTTGTGTCAGGGCCGCTCAACGGGCAGACGATCGGCATGACCTACTCGGGCGCCTCAGGCCTTATGCAGGGCGCCGCCGCAAAGCCGCGCAAAACCCCATTCTACCTGAAGAAGATAACGGGAGTGGCACTGACAAAAGCCGGAAGGTAATCGGTTATATAAGTGCACAGAGACAGCGGGAAGAATTTTATCGCTTTCCGCCATGTAAGTGAGATCAATAATCTGTAATAAAAGCCGGTTTAAATACCTCAGAATAGAAGAAGGGTGATTATTTGATGGGAGAAAAATTCGTTTTGGAAGTGCTTAACCCTCGAAACGCTATGAAAATAGAAGGATTTCAGGGCTTGAGCGCGCCGCGCCTTATAACTCTTGACGGAAAGCGCATCGCGATAGTTTCCGAGAAACCGGACGGAAGCTTATACTTAAATCAGCTTCAAAAGCTTTTGCGTGAAAAGCATCCGTCTTCAACAATCGACCTTATAATAGGCAACATATTCGCGCCCGAATCTTTTATCGGCAGGCTGGAGAAGTACGACGCATTTATCTATGGCATCAGGAACACCGCTGCTTTTAACACGGAGCCCGCCGTTATTTATGAAAAGGCGGGTATACCGGGGGTGCACGTCTGCGCGGGCGATAATTTATACGGCCAGACCAGGCGAACCGCGCTGGCGTTCGGCTTGCCCGGTTTAAGGATCGTAAAACTGCCTTCCGAACGGTGGCCGGGCGAGAATGAGACCGAACTTTTAGTCAGGCTGGCGGAGGAATCCGTCGATGAAATTGAAAAAGCCCTGACCGATCCGCTGACGGAAGAAGAAAAAAATCCGAAACCGATTGAATTCGATACCGGAAATATATATTTTGAAGGAGAAGATTACTCGGAGGCGTTTGACAAGTTTCAGAACTATTTCCTTGATAACGGATTAAGTGATGGCCTGGCGGTCGCGCCGCCCACTCCGGAGGCGGTTAAGAAAATGCTGGCCGGGACGAGCCGCGATCCCGCCGAGGTTTTGCCGAATACGATGACTCCTGGATACGGCATCGTTACAATAG
>JAAYBW010000266.1 GCA_012729975.1 Clostridiales bacterium | reverse complement strand
CCTTTCGCGCTTACCATGCTTACTGTTGACACGCATCACGTCGGCGGTTATGTATGCAGCCTTTGCGGGGATTCGTACGAAAAGCAATACTCCAACGTCATCGCCTGCTCAAGCCGTCAGGTCGGATATTTTATCGATTGGATAAAACGGCAGGACTTCTATGATGACACCGCCGTAATAATAATGGGAGACCATCCGAGCATGGACGCGGCGTACTTTGCCGGTACGCCGAAGGACTATGTGCGCAGGACCTTCAACGTTTTTATAAATTCCGCTGTCCAAACCGCGTACGATAAAAACCGGGAATTTACGATATTCGATATCTACCCATCCACCCTCGCGGCAATGGGGGTAAAAATAGACGGAGAAAAGCTCGCCCTCGGAGTCAATCTATTCTCCGGCGAGCAAACGCTTGCCGAACGTTTCGGAGTAAGCGAGCTCAACAGACTTTTAGCGCTCCGCTCTGACTACTATGTTAAGAACATCCTTTACGCGGACGGTTAGGTTTCGGCGCGCGACTTAAATACGGCCATGAAGAATACCGGTCCCCGTCATTTACGTGGATTGGTATTTTTCTATATAGAATCGGCCGCGCGTCCGCTCATCTTCGTGCCAATGAGAGAATCGGAGTATCTTAGGGAAATAAAGTGTTGAATTTAAAGGATTTAATGTTATAATACAATTTGTTTAATTCATTGCCGGATTAATCAATTAGCGAACAAGATTTTCTTGGGAGGATTTTTATGAAGAGAATATTAGCGCTTACACTCGCTCTGGCACTCTGTCTGTGCCTTTTCGCCGCGTGCAGCATCAAGGAAAAGGCGCCTGCCGATACGCCCGCGGCCACAACGACTAAACCCGCCGAAACCGCTCCCAGTGATTGGGACAAGCTAAAAGCAGCCGGCAAGATGGTAATCGGCATTACCGATTACGAACCGATGAACTATTACGATGCAAACGGCAAGCTCATAGGGTTTGACACCGAATATGCCGAGGCCGTATGCGCCAAGCTCGGCATCAAGGCCGAGTTTATCGAAATCGATTGGGACAACAAGGAAATCGAGCTGAACGCAGGCAGCATCGACTGCATCTGGAACGGCATGACCTACACTGCCGAGCGTGATGAAAACATGGACTTCGCCGACAGCTACATATATAACGCTCTGGTCGTTGTAATTCGTTCGAAAGACGCCGACAAGTATAAGACTACCGCCGATCTGTCTTCCGCTAACCTTGTCGCGGAGGCGGGCTCGACTTCGGAGGAAGTCATCACAGGCGATCCGGATCTCTCTAAGGCCGCTTATACGCCCGTAGACAGTCTTGTAACATCGCTGATGGAAGTCGCGGCCTATACCGCCGACGCCGCGGTAGTCGATTCGACTATGGCAGCGGAGCTTGTCGGTAAGGGAGCGTACGCCGATCTTATAATCATCGACGGGCTCGTCCTTTCGGAAGAGGAACTGGCAATCGGTTTCCGCACCGGCAGCGACATGCCCGCAAAAGTCAATGAGATCACCGACGATCTTATCGCAGACGGCACTCTGCCGGCACTGGCCGAAAAATACGGCGTCAACCTTATAACCGACTGAGCGAATTTCCTAATATCCGGCAGGAGGGCTCAGGCTCTCCTGCCGTACTGCAGATGAGGAGACAGTAATGAGCCTGTTTATATCCGTAACAATGAATCTGCTCGAAGGTTTCGGCATGACCTGCCTCATCTTCCTGCTGACGCTTGTATTGGCTTTGCCGCTTGGACTGATCGTTTCCTTCGGTTCTATGAGCAAATGGGCTCCGTTCCGAATACTTCCGGAACGGTCCGGCGCGAAATTTTATAATAAACTCAGGTCGTTTCGCCCCGTATCCTTTCTAATAAGACTTTTCGTCTGGGTCATCCGGGGAACTCCCCTGATGCTCCAGCTTTTGATTGTTTTTTTCGGCCCCGGCATCCTTTGGCAAACCTCCGTGTTTTCCCGATTTCAGGCAACCATCGTGGCTTTTGTGATCAATTACGCCTGCTATTTTTCGGAGATTTATCGCGGGGGTATCGAGGGCGTTCCTCACGGACAGCACGAGGCAGGTCTGGTTCTGGGAATGACAAGGCCGCAAATCTTTTTTAAGGTAACCCTCATGCAGGTTATAAAAAGGATTGTCCCTCCCATGTCAAATGAGATAATCACGCTCGTCAAGGATACATCGCTTGCCCGAATCATTGCAGTAGTCGACATAATATTTGTTGGCATGCGTTATGTCACTTCAGAGGCTTTGCTCTGGCCGCTTTTCTATACGGGAGCGTTTTATCTTATCTTCTGCGGTATTCTCACGCTGCTGTTCGGATTTATCGAACGCAGACTGAGCTATTTTAAAGTTTAGGAGGCGCGCGATGTCAATACTTGAAGTTACGGGTCTTAAGAAAAATTTCGGCGGCCTCTCGGTACTTAAGGGCATTGATCTGACACTTGAAAAGGGTCGCGCGCTGGCCCTTATCGGAGCCTCGGGGAGCGGAAAGACCACGCTTTTGCGATGCCTTAATTTTCTTGAGACTCCCGACGCGGGCACTATAAGGGTAAACGGAGAAAAGATTTTTGACGCTTCCGATCCCTCTTTTAAAAATGAGCGGGGTATACGCAGAAAGAGACTGCATTTCGGCCTTGTTTTTCAGTCGTTCAATCTTTTCCCGCAGTATAACACATTAAGGAACGTAACTCTGGCAATGGAGCTTCTCGCGCGGGAACATCCCGACTATAAGCAAAACAAAGCCGCGATCTTAAAGCAGGCGGAAGCCGACGCCCGCGCCATACTTGAGCGCGTCGGTCTATCCGATAAACTCTTCAGTTACCCTCACCAGCTTTCCGGCGGTCAGCAGCAGCGGGTAGCGATCGCGCGCGCGCTGGCGCTTTCACCGGACATCTTATGTTTTGATGAGCCTACCTCTGCCCTTGATCCCGAACTTACCGGAGAAGTGCTAAGAGTAATTAAGAGTCTTGCCGAAAACGAAACAACCATGATAATCGTTACTCATGAGATGCAGTTCGCCCGCGACGTATCCGACACCGTTATATTCATGGACGAAGGCAGTATAATAGAGCAGGGGCCTCCGGAAAAGGTTTTCGGCAATCCCTCGGAAGAACGCACACAGCGCTTTCTTGAGCGATACTCAGCCTCGTGATATGATTATTTCATACAGTATATTTGACCCCACGGGCAATATAACGCTGCTTGTAGAGACTCCCGTTCCTCGCCAAAAGCAGCCCGGGATCGCCGGATATCTTATGAGCCGTGAACCCGAGGCGGAACAGGTCGGCTTCATCGAGGCTCCGTCCTCTGCCGGCGCCCTGGCCAGACTGCAGATGGCGGGCGGTGAATTTTGCGGAAATGCCGCGATATCTCTAGCAGGTCTTCTCGCCGGAGCCTACGATCTGAGCTACGGCCGACCCGTTATAATTCCTTTGGAGGTTTCAGGCGCTTTGGGTATCGTTGAGTGCCGGATAGAGCCTCTGGAAGACGGTTATATCGGAACAATCGATATGCCCCTGCCCCGCCTGATAGAAATGCGCACCTTTTATCTTGACGGGCTCGGATATGATCTCACGGTCGTCCATATGCCCGGCATCTCCCATATAATCTTCCCCTCGGCTTTAATACCGGCCTTGTCTGAGCCCGCTGCCGAGCGGGCTTTGATCGATTGGAGCTCAATTATCAAAGCTGAAGCCTGCGGTCTTCTTCTGCTTGATGAGGAAGCCTCACACTTAACTCCGCTCGTGTATGTTCCTTCTGTCGGCAGCCTTGTTTGGGAGCACGGCTGCGCGAGCGGAAGCGCAGCCGTCGCCGCGTATCTGGCTTATAAAGCCGCGGCGGACGCGGATGTAAAGCTGCGGCAGCCCGGCGGAACGATACGCGCGCGCGCACGCGCTCGGGATGAAATTTATTCTCTTTCCATCTGCGCTCGAACCGCGTTTAAAACAAAAAAGCTTATTGATACCGGGCCTGTATAAAAATTGTGAGCGCACCGCGCTCAGGGCTTTTATAATTAATACCGATATCCCGTATTAAGTACGATATCTGTATAAAACCCTGACTCCTAAGGCCTCCGGTCATATCATATTGACTCCCGTGCCGTGCATATAGATGATGTACGGAACATTTTGGGAGTGGTGCGTTTGAAGGCTAACATTGAGGAGCGGGCTTGCGACCTTGCGGTTTACATAATTGATAACAACGCTACCGTTCGGTCCGCGGCAAGACAGTTCGGTGTCAGCAAGAGCACGGTACATAAAGATTTGTCCGAAAGATTGGTACATTACAACCAGAGCCTGTATCGGCAGGTCAGTGAGGTTATAGCGAAAAATAAGGCCGAAAGACACATAAGAGGCGGAGAGGCTACCCGCAGAAAATACGCGATGAAACGCTGAACGCTATTCATATGACAACCGCCGAATATGTCCATCCGCTGTGCCTTGCGCCGGATGGACATATTCGCGTTATCGCGCTATTATATTGCTATTATATTATTATTTCTACTGTCGTCAACGCATAACAAGGATCCCGTTTTTCAGTTTAAATACGAGATAGTCAAACCCGTTTATTTTCTGCCAGCTTCCGAATTTAAATATATGGATTCCCGGAAACGGTTTACCCGGAACAAGCGGGACCGCGAGCAGTCTGATGTCCTTATCGGCCGATGTAAGGCAGCCTGCAACACGGCGGAATGTATCCGCCGTTTCTTTTTCCGCGAAAAACTCCGACGGGTCCCCTGCCTGACTCCATTCGATCGTTATCTTCCGATCAGGCGGGCAATCGGCCTTGCTCCGCGTATGCGGCCTGTCGTCGCTTTTGCCTTCGGATGTTGAACTTACCGGAACAATTGTGCACTCGTCAAACTCGGACAGGCCCATGTTTTTCAGTTCCGCCCCCGAATAATCCTTTTGGAAAATATAGCCGCTTTCGGAGGGCATCATAATTCCGAGCGGAATTATTCTCCCTCCTTTGATCACGGCGAGGCGAAACGGTGCTGCCGCCGCGCATTCATTACAGCGGGCGGAAAACCTTGTATACATGCCCCTGCGCGATACAACGAGCTTTCCCACTTTTTTTGCTTTGTCTGTTATTTCATATTCACCCAAAAGACTATTCAATAGCCAAACCTCCCAAACTCCCGCAAGACCGGTTTCGCATTCGTGAAACGGAGCCACGCTTTGTATTTTCAGATGAATAAAAAACGACGCCCCCGCGCATCAATAGTATGCGCAGGGGCGTTTTCATATGCGTATTTCAGCTGACGGTGTAATCTCCGCGAACGACAATCATTACATTATCGGCCGCTTTTACGGATCTGGTATCGATTGTGACCATATACAGATGATTTTTTATAAGAGCCCCCCCGGCGTCAAGCGTAATTCCGCCGGTCGTATCGATCAGTCCCGGCGTACCCGAGACAACGTTTGCGGAACCCACCCGCAGCAGGAACTCCGTGCCGACATAACCGGTGAGTGTCTGACCGCGACTTAAGCTTACTACTTTGTAAGTGCTTCGCTCTGCAACTTCGCCGGTCTCCCGGTAGGCTGTCTCGAGCTCGGTAATTTTACTGTCAAGCTCACTCCGGAGCTCGACTACGCGGGCCTCCAGAATTGTATTCACGTTATTTTTCATTTGTTCCTTGACAACGTCGTTTATGTAGCTCAAGGTAACAAGCGGATCCGACTGACTTCCGAAGTCTGTAACGGCGGTCGCTACAATGCCTGTAACAAGAGCGGCCCCCAGTATGACCGACAAGACTACGGTGATCTTTTTTCTGTGTTTCATCAGTAACCTCCGATGCGCGCCGCGCATGTCATATTATGTAATGCGGAGCCGCCGTTAGTGCGCCGACACGGCATGTCCGCAAACATGCCTTTCGGACCCGTTATAACCACGGCCGGCTTCCGCTGCTTGCCGCGGTCCCGTCCCGCGTTTTATGCGGGACGGGATTTTTCAGACGGTTAACCCAAAGCTGACTGCGATCGCGTCATCCACTCTGTTCATAAGCCTGTCATCCAGCTTCCCCATTTTCTCTTTAAGCCGTCTTTTATCGATTGTCCTGATCTGTTCGAGCAGGATAACCGAATCACGTGATAAACCGTAGTTTTTGGCTCCGAGTTCAATGTGAGTCGGAAGTTTTGCTTTATTTATTTGTGATGTAATCGCAGCCGCAATGACCGTTGGGCTGTACTTGTTTCCTGTGTCGTTTTGAACTATCAAAACGGGTCTCATGCCGCCCTGCTCGCTTCCTATTACCGGAGAAAGGTCGGCGTAATATATATCTCCTCTTCTGACTGTGTCAGTCACGTTACTTCACTCTCCGTCGGAAGATGGTATCCCGGTCACTTTATATGTAACCGGATATACTTAGATTCTTCCACAAAGCGCAAAAAATATACGGTTTGGGGATGTCCCCCCTCCTATAATATTCCGATGACCTCAAAGCCGTTACAGAGTCAATATACCGTTAATACACTCTCGGGACCCTCGCGGATACCGCGCACAGAAGCTCGTACGGAATAGTTCCGGCGGCTGTTGACAGCTCCTCAACCGATATCGAGCAGCCCTCCGATTCGCCGAAGACGATTACCTCGTCTCCGACATCGGCCTGCGGAAGATCCGTGACGTCTGCCATAACCAGATCCATACATATGCGTCCGATTAATGGCACACGGGTTTTCCTTACTAAAACCGAAGCCTTATCCGAGAGGGCTCTGAAAAGACCGTCCGCGTAGCCGATGGCCAAAACAGCGATACGGGATGGCCGCTGTGCCTTCCACGTTCTGCCGTAACTGACGCTCGCGCCTGTAGGTATCTGTTTAATCTGAGAGATGCGTGTCTTGAGCGTCATACACGGGCGCAGTGAAAAACCCGGCTCCCGGGCACCCGGACTGCAGCCGTACAGAGCGATTCCCGGACGAACCATATCAGCATAAGTCCAGGGATAGTTTATCATCGCTCCGCTGTTAGCGCAATGTTTAATACTTATATGTTTCCCGGTTTCATCCTCTATCTTTGAACAAACATCCGCAAATATATCATATTGTAAACGCGTGTACTCCGTGTCGGCTATGTCGGATACGGCAAAATGCGTGAATATACCTTCGAAATAGAGGTTATCCAGGTTCAGCGCCGTGATAATGTCCGAAATGGCATCTTTTCCCATAAATCCGAAGCGGCCCATTCCGCTGTCGAGCTTAAGGTGGCATTTTAGCTTAGCGCCCAACCCCGCCGCCGCGTTTGAGTAAGCTTTGGCAGCTTCCAAAGATACTACCGTCTGGGTTATATCGTATTTTATGAGCTCCGGCGCCAGATTTTCCGGGCTGTGGCCGAGTATAAGTATAGGCAGCTTTATTCCCGCCTCGCGCAGCGTTAACGCCTCATCAATAAAGGAGACCGCCAGATAGTCCGCTCCCGCCGCCTCAAGCCTGCGTGATACGGGCACGGCCCCGTGTCCGTAAGCGTCAGCCTTCACAATGCCGGTAAAACGGCATCCCTCCGGCAACTTTTTTCTGATTTCACGATAGTTATGCTCAATATTGTCAAGCGATATTTCCGCCCAGCATCTCAGGCGAGAATGGTCCATAATCATTGCACTTCCGCATCTGTAAATTTGCAGGTCAAAACCGTCCTGCCGTCCGATATAATCTCTCCGGCTACGGGAAGCAGCGTAGCGCTGTCAAACCACGCCGTATGCGAGACCTCCGGTGCCCCTTCGTATTCGGTAAGGTTAAATGTTATCTCAAGGCAGTCTTTTTCATACATTTTCGCGCCGCGGCATGAAATTACATAACCGGTCCTCCAGGCATCGATCATTGCCGGAAAGGCCTCTACCGGCGATAGTCCGTCCGCGTACAGCGCGCCTGTATCGATCATCGCGCCGCGGTATCCCAGCCGCAGACCGTCCTTTTTTATCTCAACCGTTATCCCTTCGATCTCCTCGGGACTGATCACGTTGATAATGCCTGTCGAACCGTCGCCCGAGTACTCGAGCGTATAATCGTAGACCTTATCTCCGTAATCGGCGATCATATCCGTCTTAAAAAATACCTCCGAGGCTCCGATGTACTTTGTCCTAAGTTCCAGCGCGGCTTCTGTGCCGGAGTTACCCGCTCCCGCGCATCCCGCAAGCGCTGCCAGAAGCAGCGATAACGCCAGCAGTTTCCGGAGCATTGCCAGAAAAATCAACTCCCTCAGGTGATTTCTCGGAAAGCTTCGGGAAGACAGGCAATTATATCGGACGGAGTCATGCATTCCTCTCCGAAGCGGTCGGCGGCGATATCACCTGACCGGCCGTGAAGCCATACTGCCGCTAAAACCGCCTCTTTCGTCGGCAGCCGGGCAATCAAAGAGAGAATTATGCCGGACAGAACATCGCCGCTGCCGCCGCGGGCCATTCCCGGATTTCCCGTGGTGTTCACATAAGCGCTGCCATCCGGAAAGGCGCAAATCGTCCTGTGCCCCTTTAAGACGAGTATGCAGCCGTGTTTGCACGCGAAGGACCTTGAGACTCCTATTCTGTCATTACCCGCCGAGTACCCCAGCCTCATGAATTCGCCTTCATGCGGCGTTATAATTACCGGCCTTGCCGAAGCGTCCAGTATATTTATATTGCCGCTTATCGCGTTTATTCCGTCGGCGTCAAGGAGTATCGTAGTCCTCGCTTCGCGGATTATCTTACATACCAGCTCGTTTATTTCATCGGAACGGCCCAGCCCCGGGCCTATGAGAACCGCGTCGCAGGCGCCGAGTCTTCTTAAAAGATCGGGCGCCGCGTCAGCCGTCATCCTGCCCGCTCCGTCAGCCGGCAGAGGAAAAGGCATCGCCTCGACGCATTTGACCGCAGTCGGGATATATATGTCACGGGGCACGCCGAGCGACACAAGACCCGATCCGGATCTCACCGCCGCCTCCGCTGAGAGGACCGGCGCTCCTGAATATCCGATGCTTCCGCCGGCTATGAGCACCTTGCCATAGTCGCCCTTGTGGCTTATTTTCGCTCTTTTGGGTATTATCCCTTTGATTGCAGCGGAGGTGATGATGTAAACGGGCTCCGGTGATGTTTCGGATATATGTGTGCCGATATCCGCTACGGTCACTTCTCCGGAGTATACGCAGCCCGGCTCGACGAACTGGCCTATTTTGTAAGCCGCGAAAGTAACCGTTTTATCCGCCTTAACCGCAACACCGGCGACAGCGCCCGTGTCTGAATCGACTCCGCTGGCTATATCACACGCGATCGTAGGAGACGCGGAAGCGTTAATAAGCTCCGCTGCCTCGGAAAATAAGCCCGATAACGGTCGTTTGAGTCCAGTTCCGAGCATCGCGTCGATTATGACACCGCATTCCATGACCGCTTTTTTTTGCCGTATGTCCCTCACTTCAAACGGTAATGCTTCGCCCCCCGCCGAGATGTACCTCCCGTACATCTCGGCGCAGTCGCCGGTCATCTTATCCGGCGCGCTCATAAGCAATACCAGGACTTTAAATCCCGCTTTTAGCAGGATCAGCGCCGCGGCAAGTCCGTCTCCCCCGTTGTTTCCGTTTCCGCAGAACACGACGGCGCTTTTATCCGATGCCGTTTCGATCGCCGCCGCCGCGAGCGCCCGTGCCGCCCGCTCCATCAGGGAAAGAGATGTTATGCCGCTTTCCTCGACAGCTCTTGTGTCTGCGATTCGCTGCTCAGCTCCTGTCGTCAGACGTATCATCGTTTTGCACCGGCAGTTCATAGTCCATTTTATTGCCCAGATAGCTTTTAAAAGCTTCCCTTAGCCTTTCGTTGGGATTAAATAACACCAGCAGCTCGGTACCGTCCTCCCGCGTCGCGGTGAAGTACCAAAGACCCGGGCTCCTTCTGTTAATGGAGTAATCCATAAAGGTGACATTATCACCCCGCGCGGTCGGCGGGGCGGCACAGGGAGCCATATGCGTTATTTCTTTCGTACTTAAGCTCAGAACGGTTTTTCTCCTTCGTTTACCGCTGATTTTGTCAACACTCACATCACCGTTTATAAATGAGTATTCAAACTCCTTAACGGTATAGTTAAACGCGAAAAACTCCAGAACGCACACAACCGCAAGGAAAAAAGGCCAGATGCTCGCATAAAAGAACCTGTAGAGAACAGCCAGAATAATTATACCGGCAAGAACTAACGCAACCTTGACCAGAGTTTCCGTACCGCCTCGCGATCGTCTTATCAGCTGCTCTATAAAAAAATCTTTATTCTTTTTCATCCGCATGCTCCGTTCGACGCTGTTCCGGCAAATTATAATTCAATGAACTTTTGTTATTATAGTTCAATTGCGCTTTTTAGTCAATTTATGATTTTCCGGCTTGCAATAAGATAATCACCGTGATAATTTAGTAGAATACAAAATTATTGTATCGTGAAAGGGTTTGATTTCCGGTATGAAGGCAACACTTGAAGAGATCGGGCGCGCTTCGCTCGAGGCGATAAAAAACGCGGCAGAAGCCTCGGAACTCGAAGCTCTGCGGGTCAGGTATCTCGGGAAAAAGGGCGAATTGACAGCCGTACTCAAATCAATGGGCTCGTTTACACCCGAGGAGCGCCCCGTCATCGGCCAGCTCGCCAACGACATCCGGATGAAGATTGAGTCTGCCATAACCGACCGCGCCGAAGAAATGAAATCCGCCATGATGGAAAATAAGCTGCACAGCGAAACCATCGATGTGACGATTCCCGGCGTAAAGGTACGGGTAGGCAGGAGCCATCCGCTGACGGCAGTGTTGGACGAAACAATTGATATTTTCATCGGTATGGGCTTTCGCGTGGCCGAAGGGCCCGAGATCGAATATTCCGACTATAACTTTACAAGACTCAATACGCCTGTCGGTCATCCCGCGCGCGACAGGCAGGATACATTTTACTTTACGGACGATGACTCCGTATGCCTTCGCACACAGACCTCCCCCGTTCAAATCAGAGTCATGGAAAATTCCTCTCCTCCGATACGTATAGTGTCGCCCGGCAAAGTTTTCCGGAAGGATGAGGTCGACGCCACTCATTCACCGGTATTTCATCAGATTGAAGCGCTGGTTGTCGACAAAGGAATAACCATGGGTGATTTGAAGGGAACTTTAAACACCCTTGTGCACAGACTCTACGGCCCTGATGCGTCAACTCGCTTCAGACCGCACCACTTCCCGTTCACCGAACCCTCCTGCGAGGTTGACGTCCAGTGCTTCGAGTGCCGCGGTAAGGGCTGCCGCATATGCAAGGGCGAGGGCTGGATAGAGCTTTTGGGCGCCGGAATGGTACATCCGGATGTACTGGCCGGGTGCGGCATCGATCCCGACATTTACTCCGGCTTCGCTTTCGGCGTCGGAGTTGAGAGGCTCACCATGCGCCGCTTCAACATCAGCGACATGCGCCTTTTGTATGAAAACGACATGCGCTTCCTCAGCCAGTTTTAAGGGCGATTCGCGGAAAGGGATGACAATATGAAACTTTACAGAAATTGGCTCGACGACTTCACGTCGATAAATGCCGACGATAAAGAATACTGCGATGTAATGACCATGACAGGCTCGAAGGTAGAGGGCTGCGAAGTGCTCGGCTCGGAGATATCAAACGTTGTCGTCGGGCGGGTCATATCCATAGTCCGTCATGAAAACTCCGATCATCTGTGGGTTTGCACGGTTGACGCGGGCCAAACACAGCCCGTTCAGATAGTAACCGGGGCGCAGAATGTCCGTCAGGGAGATCTCGTGCCCGTCGCACTGCACGGGGCTTCGCTACCTGGCGGGATAAAAATCAAAAAAGGGAATCTGCGCGGCGTTAAGTCCGAGGGAATGCTTTGCTCATTATCCGAGCTCGGCCTGACGCTTTCGGATTATCCTTATGCCGAAGAAGACGGTATATTCATTCTCCGCGAAAACTGCGCGCCGGGAGATGATATCAGAAAAGTCACTGGATTGAACGGTTCCGTAATCGAATTCGAGATAACGAATAACAGGCCGGACTGTTTATCGGTTCGCGGCCTTGCAAGGGAATCCGCCATTTCTTTCAGAGCGGAACTTAATCTGCCCGAACCGAAGGTTAAAGGCAGCGGCGATAATATATCATCATATCTGGATGTTGATATACTCGACCCCGTACTTTGCCCGCGTTATACCGCCCGCTATGTAAAAAACGTAAAGATCGGTCCTTCCCCGTTGTGGCTGCGCACGCGGCTTCGCGCGTCCGGAGTGCGGCCTATCAACAACATAGTTGACATAACTAACTACGTAATGCTCGAATACGGTCAGCCCATGCATTCCTTCGATTACTCCTGCATTACCGGGAACCGCATAATAGTGCGCAGGGCACACGAGGGCGAAACAATGTCCACTCTTGACGGGAGCTCCCGCACTCTCACCCGGGATATGCTCGTTATAGCCGACGAAACGAAGGCAATAGGCCTAGCGGGCGTCATGGGAGCCGAAAACAGCGAGATAACCGAGACCACAAAGTCCGTTGTTTTCGAGTCCGCTAATTTTAACGGCGTCTGTATCAGAAAAACCGCCATTGCTCTAGGTATGCGCACCGACGCCTCCTCGCGCTTTGAGAAGGGACTTGATCCCCTGGGAACATTGCCCGCGGTTGAGCGTGCCTGCGAGCTTGTGGAGCTTCTCGGCGCCGGTGAAGTAGTCGACGGGGTGATCGACGTCATAGCCGCGGATTCCGCGCCGGTTAAGCTTCCTCTTGAACCCGGGCGCATCAACGCGCTGCTCGGCACAAATATAGATAAAGCGTTCATGATCGACATACTTACAAAACTCGGCTTTATCTTTGACGGAGACATTATGACCGTTCCCTCATGGCGCGGTGATGTAAAACAATGCGCGGACGTGGCGGAGGAAGTCGCGCGTTTCTGGGGCTACGACAAAATCGAACCTTCGTTATTTAAGGGAGTGACCGCCGAGGGAGGGCTCACGCCGCGCCAGAGCGCTGCAAGGCACGCGGGCGAACTGCTCAGAGGCATGGGCTTTTACGAAATGCTTACCTACTCTTTCATGGGTCAATCTTCCAATGACAAGGTCAATATGCCCGCAGGCCATCCGCTTCGCCGCTCGGCGGTCATACAAAACCCGCTCGGTGAGGACAGCTCCGTAATGCGCACAACCATGCTCCCTTCGCTGCTTGAGACGCTCGGGAGAAATTACAGCTATCGCAACCGTGATGTAAGGGTATATGAACTGGCAAGAGTATATATCCCCGGTGCGGAACACGAGCTTGCCGATGAAAAAAACACGCTCGTGCTCGGCTGTTACGGCGAAGGTTGCGGTTTTTACAACCTCAAGGGCTGTGTTGAAGCGCTTCTTGAATCGCTTCGCGTTAAAGACGCGGTTTTCACCGCGGAAAAGGGCGCCTACGCATATCATCCGGGAAGATGTGCCAAAATAGCGGTAAACGGCACTCAGATCGGGATTATGGGCCAGATCGATCCCCGTGTCGCCGATAATTACGGCATATCGCAGGAAATATATGCCGCAGAGCTGGATTTCGACGTCATGTTTGCCGCTCGCGGTCCGGAGCCGGTATATGTGCCTCTTCCCAGATTCCCCTCCGTTCTGCGCGACCTGTCCGCGGTGTGCGATTCGGATATCCCCGTATCGGAGCTGCGCGGCTGCATAGCCGCTGCCGGCGGTTCGCTTTTAAAACATATCGGTCTCTTTGACGTGTATACCGGCAGCCCGATACCCGAGGGAAGCAAGAGCGTTTCTTTCTCTCTGGAATTCCGCTCCGATGACAGCAGCCTTACCGACGCCGATATAAGCCCGATAATGACCGCGATAATTGATAGATTAAGCTCGGCTTTGGGAGCGCAGATCCGCCGGTAGCCGCTTATCCGGAAGCAGCTCCCCTTATGTAACATAATTGTCACTTTACAAAGCATGCTATTGGCAATATAATGAAGCATATGCTGAATCAAACGGAATTGGAGGGCTAAGCGATGGATGAGTTCACACGCAAATTTCAGGTAGTGGATAAAGGGCATGAAATCAGAGATATCCTCACCACCGTTTATAACGCCCTGCTTGTCAAAGGCTACAATCCCATCAACCAGATTGTCGGCTATATCATCTCCGAGGATCCGACCTACATTACAAATTACAACAATGCCCGTACGCTCATATGCCGTTTAGACCGCGATGAGCTGCTTCAGGAGCTGGTCGTTAACTATCTGAAAAAGTAACTACCCGAACAAACCGATTGCTTTTTGCTCAACCGGGCCGAATTTTTCGGCCCGGTTTTTATACCGATCTTCCTTATTATTGTGATAAATATTACTTTTCTTGACATTTATATATAAATAGTTTATATATTAGGCAAACACTTGACATAATGTAAATTTAACAAAATGCGTTGACAAACAAAATACAATGTGTTACAATTCGGTAACACAAGGAACTGGAGACTGTTATGGCTGAAAATAAGAGCGATATCCTCGAATATAAGGGCATCCCGCTGATGCGCAAAGACAATATCCTCTACTACGGTAAAATGTCGGATAAGTATATTATCATGCTTCAAATACTGGACAGTGAACCGTTTAAAGATTTAAGCCTGGCAAAGAGAGTCAGCGTCCAGCTTCAGCTAACGGATCCAGACATTAAATCCCGCGACAGAGTAGTTAAGAAAACCGAGAAAAACGGCCTTTACGATGCTCTGGATCTCGCGGAGGTTTGGCTGGCCAGGGCACTGGCAAGCGTCTGAAGCCCTGACGAATACCGGAGGCGCCGTTCTCCGAAATAACGGCAGCTGCTATACTCAGCGCAGCTTGGAGTTCAATGTGAAAAGAACCGCACGTATTATAGCTTTTATTCTTGCTCTATCGTTTTCTCTGGTCATCGGCGCTTCCGCCAAAACGCTCGGCGGCGCTGTAATCACCGCTTCAAACCTCAACTTCCGCTCTTCTCCCTCTACGGACGCCTCTATACTCGCCACCATTACCAGCGGTGAGGAGGTTGTGGTTTTAGACACCTACGACACCGGCTGGTGCAAGGTTTTGGTTGACGGCGTAGAAGGCTACATGTATTCGACATATCTGGAGATGCATGAAAAGCTTGATTTCGATGTAGGACATGCCAATGTGACGGGCAACGGAGTCAGGCTGCGGTCCGCGGATTCATGGGATTCCGATACTATCGGATGGCTTTACTCCACCGATGCCCTCGCAGTGACCGGCGTTTCAGGTGAGTGGTTCAAGGTAGACTATGCGGGTAATACCGGTTACGTTCACAGCGATTACATAAAAGTAAGCGAGGAAAATCTTGAGCTTACAAGAGCCGTAGTCACCTACACAAAGGGTATGGAGATGGCGGATTTCGCCAGTAAATTCCTCGGAACCCCTTATGTATACGGCGGTTCCGCACCGGGCGGATTTGACTGTTCGGGATTTACTTATTACATATACAAGCAGTTCGGCTACACGATAAACAGGCGCGCCAGTCAGCAGTGGTATAACGGAACTCAGGTTTCAAGAGAAAATCTTCAGATAGGTGATCTCGTATTCTTCTCCTCGTCCTACAGCACCAGCATCGAGCATGTGGGAATGTATGTCGGCAACAATCAGTTCATTCATTCCTCCAGCGGCGGCGACTGCGTCAAGTACAACAGTTTGAGCGACTGGTATTATGACACGCATTTCTACGGTGCCGTAAGGGTCGATCTGGGTTAATAACAAACTTAATAAACGATATTAACAGGCCGCTGCACATTGATGTGAAGCGGCCTTTCCGTTTGCGGTGTTTTACCGGGTAAGCATACAAACCCGCGTTACATAACCATATCCCAGAGTCTTTGTCTGTAATAGAAAGCTTTAACCGTTTCAAAGAACGAGTCGATATTATCAAACTCGGTAAGCGGCGGTATATCACAGCCCGATGAGATTATAAAGTTCTTATGATTCTTGCATGATTCGAGCAGTCGTATCGTGTCAAGTCTGATAGATTTGGGCGTTCCGTTCTTAAATTGTCTGGAGGGGCTTATATTCCCCATTAACAGGCAGTCCGACGGCATTTTCTCGAGCAGCTGCGCCATATTTACCGAATCTCCGAAATGGAAAACACGGCAGCCGGTGTTGAGCACCTGATCGACGAGTCTCGGAACATCGTTGCCGCAGTTATGATAGATAACAATGAAGCTGCTGTCCTGAGTCTTGTCAACTATTTCTTTGACATAGTCGGTAGAAAACTCCTGCATCAGCTGCGGCGACAAAAGGCCCGCGAGCGGTTCGGCCAAAACTATGCCGTCCGCGCCCACTATTTTAAACTCTTTGATATAAGATATAAGAAAATCGGTCACTTTGCGAAGCACCGTATGTACCATCTCCGGCTCTTCGTAGCAGTGAACCATAACCTCATTGACATTCATCAGTCTTCCAGCCATAGAAAACGGTCCCGTGCAGCCCGCGAATACCTGCCTGTCGCCTATCAGCTTAAGGGCTTTTTTAACCCCTTCGATATTGATTCCGGTTCTGCCGGCGCCGACGGAGGGGACTTTAAGCGCGTCGGCCGCCGCCTGGTTCTGCACAAGCTGACCGATTATGGTGGGAACCTCGTCAGCCGCGTAAACCGTATACGCGCCGAAGGCTTCCGCTTCTACGGACAGATCCATAAAGCTCAGCGCCGCCGGCATATTGTACTTATCGGCGATCATTCTCATGCCCATTGCCTGAAGCGAGCTGCTTGTCACAAGTTCCTTAACCGTGACATATAAAAGCTGAACCGAGGGAAACGAAAGAATCGGCAAGGGCTTTTTCTCTTCGTCATTGATCATTTTCTCTATCCATTTATACATATTCATACAGGTGTACCTCTCTTAATCAGTATTTGACCGGCGCCCGAAAACTTTTAAACACTTTTTTTCTACTGCAGGCATGAGCTTACAGGTCATCAAGCGCCTGCAGTGAATCGTCTTCGAGAATCCATTCGTCAATCAGCGTGTCCGAGAATTCATTCTCGCCTGTCCGGCATATAACCCGGGAAATTCCCGCGTTTATTATCAGCCGGCGGCACATTGAGCAGGGCGTCGTGTCTGACAGGAAATCCCCGGTGCCGACAGCCCGTCCGACAAGGTAGAGAGTACCGCCCAGAATGTCCTTTCGTGCAGCGGATATAATCGCATTTGCCTCGGCATGCACGCTGCGGCAGAGTTCGTAGCGTTCCCCCCTGGGGATACACAGCACTTCTCTGGCGCAGGTCCCGATATCGTCGCAGTTTTTTCTGCCTCTGGGTGCACCGTTATAGCCGGTGGATACAATCTCATCGTTTCTGACGATTATCGCGCCGTATTGCCGGCGCAGACAGGTGCTGCGGCTTCTTACCGCGTCCGCTATATCCAGGTAGTAGTTGATTTTGTCCTTGCGCATAACATGCCTCCGGTGATTATTTATATTTCCATGATGACCGGAAGGATCATCGGGCTGCGTTTAGTCGTTTTATAAAGGAAAGATGACAAGGCGGTTTTTATCGACGTTTTAATCGTAGCCCAGTCGGTTATGTTGTTAAGGCTGCAGCCCTCCAAAGTGTCGACAACAAGCGACTTCATTTCGTCAATAAGGCTGCCCGAATCTTTTACATACACGAAGCCGCGGCTTATGATATCCGGCCCCGAAAGCAGGCTGTTGTCTTCGCTGTTGAGGCTCAAAACAACCACAAGCATACCGTCCTGAGCGAGGTGCTGCCTGTCCCTGAGCACGACGCTTCCCACGTCTCCTATGCCGGTGCCGTCAACAAGCACACGGCCGGACTGCACGGTGCCCCCCAGTTTAATGCTTTTTTTAGTTACCTCGACGATCCTGCCGATATCTCCTATCACCGTGCAGTTCGGTTCGATCCCCATCGAGTGCGCCAGAGCGGCGTGAGTTCTCAGGTGTCTTTGCTCACCGTGAATCGGCATGAAGAACCGCGGTTTTACAAGCGCGATGAGCATCTTAAGCTCCTCCTGGCACGCGTGTCCGGAAACGTGCAGTTCATCGTCAACGCTCCTGTAGAGCACTTCCGCGCCTCTGGATAAAAGCAGGTTTATAAGTCTGCTGACGGTTTTCTCGTTGCCGGGAACGGCGGAGGCCGAGATCACGACCCTGTCGCCGGTCGATATGTCTATAAACTTGTGTTCCGAAAAAGCCATCCTAAACAGCGCCGACATTGCCTCTCCCTGGCTGCCGGTCGTTATTACGGCGATCTGGTCACGAGGATAATTGCGAAGCTTGGCCATTTCAACGATCGTGTCGGGCGGTATGTCGATGCTGCCCATCTCGGTGGCAACCTTTATCATATTTTCCATGCTCCGACCGGTTATGCCGACTTTCCGTCCGTAACGCGCGGCCACTTCGATTACCTGCTGAATACGCTGCACGTTTGATGAGAAGGTAGTTACGATTATTCTGCTTTTACAATTTTCAAAAAGCTCGGCCAGTCTTTTTCCGACAATACGCTCGCTGTGAGAGAAGCCGGAGTTTTCCGCGTTGGTCGAGTCGCTGAGCATGAGCAGTACGCCTTTTTTACCCAGTTCCCCGAAGCGCGTCAGGTCGATCATTTCGCTTTTTATCGGCGTAACGTCAATCTTAAAGTCGCCCGTATGAACGACTACTCCGACCGGTGTTGTTATCGCCAGCGCAACCGCTCCCGGTATGCTGTGATTTACATGTATCGGCTCGATTCCGAAGCATCCGGCTTTAAAGCTCACTCCCGTTTCCATCAGCCTGATGTCCGCGATTTTTGCCAGGTGGTGCTCCTCAAGCTTCCCCTTTAGCAGCGCGGCGGTAAGGGCGGTCGCGAATATAGGCGCGTTTATATCCTGAAGCAAATACGGAAGCGCGCCGATATGGTCCTCATGACCGTGCGTGAGGATGATCGCGCGTATCTTTTCGATGTTGCGCGAAAGGTAGGATACATTCGGTATGACGACATCAACACCGTACATCTCGCCGTCCGGGAAGCCGAGTCCGCAGTCGACAACGATTATATCTTCTTTATATTCGTACACGGTCAGATTCTTGCCGACCTCGCCCAAGCCGCCAAGCGGTATGATTTTCAGCTTTTCAGCCATATGATAAAACCCCAATCAATAAAAAATGATATGTAACTGCGGACATGCTGAAACCGCCGGGCTCCCATGCATATGATAACCCGAATCGCAGCGCTCAACACATATACCGCAGCGGGAATTCACATTTCCCTTCTGCCCTCGAGCGCTTTGAATATTGTGGCGTCGTCTGTAAACTCAAGATTGCTGCCGACCGGAATCCCGTAGGCTATGCGGGTGACCTTGATGCCGAGAGGTTTTATCAGCCTTGATATATACATCGCCGTAGCCTCTCCCTCGGTATCGGGGTTCGTAGCCATGATGACCTCACTGACTTCCCCTCCGCCGAGACGGGATATGAGTTCCCTGACCGCTATATCGTCCGGCCCCACGCGGTTTATGGGGGAAATTACTCCGTGAAGCACATGATAAAGGCCATTGTACTCTTTGGAGCGCTCCATGGCTATAACATCCTTAGGATCAGCCACCACGCAGATAACGCTCCTGTTTCGCCTGTCACCGGAGCAGATACGGCACACTTCCGTATCTGTAAGGTTCTGGCATACCGTACATTTTTTTACCCCGCGCTTCGCCTCGATTATAGTACTCGCGAAATCAGCCGCTTCGCTGTCGGAGAGGCTGAGCACAAAAAAAGCCATACGCTGAGCGGACTTGGTTCCCACACCCGGGAGCGAAGCGAACTTCTCAACCAGCTTATCCAATACCACCGGAAAAATACTCATGTCAAACAGTCCCGGTACCGTACCGGGCATCCTCCGCATACTTTCTTATTTCGGCGATCTTCGCCGCCCTGTCCGCGGCCCGGAAGATCGCGTTTCCCGCGACAAACACGTCGGCTCCGGACGCGGCTGCCTGCGCGGCTGTCTGTGGATTTATTCCCCCGTCAACCTCCATCTCGCAGACCGGATTCAGGCGGTCGATATACTGTCTTAGGATTTTCACCTTGGGCAGCATATCATCCATGAAACCCTGTCCTCCGAAGCCGGGTTCAACGGTCATCACCAATATCAGCGAAACGTCTTTAATAAAGGGCAGCGCCGCTTCAGCCGGTGTTTTCGGCTTAATCGTCACCGCTGCCCTGCTTCCAGTCAGTTTTATCAGTTCGATCGCTCTCGCGGTTGCCTCCTCGGTGTCCGCTTCCACGTGAATATTTATAATATCGGCACCGGCACGCGCAAATTCCTTAACATAGCGAATCGGCTGCTGAATCATCAGATGTACGTCCAACACCATGTCCGTGCTTTTCCTGACGGATTCGAGCACCGGTATGCCGATTGATATATTCGGGACGAACAATCCGTCCATAACATCGAAATGCAGGTAATCTGCACCGCCCAGGCGCACACTTTCAATATCCTCGCCAAGGCGCGCGAAATCAGCCGAAAGAATGGAGGGAGCTATCTTTATCATGTCCGGGCCGCTCCTTATAAGCCTGTCCGTCCGGTAACCGGTCCGGCTGCATCGGCATAGAATCTTGTGGGCGCGCGCCGCGGTGCCCCGCCGTTCATATAGGGGCCGCCGGCCGGGGAACGGCGGCCCCAATGTGTATCACACACGTCTTAGCGAACACCCGTCTTATTACATTGTAACCTACGGTGAAATGTTGTCAAGTTTTATATTGACGAATTACGCAAACCGGTACGGCTTAAGCGGTAATTCTTGACTTGATCGGTCAATAATATTAGAATGAGTTAAGATTGCTGTAGGGGGATTATTTACTTGCGGAAGAGGAAAAACCGTTCTGTCGTACCGGTATATGCCATGGCAGCCGCATGGATGATTTACTGCTGCTTCGGCCCGTTATACAGAATGCATCATTTCATCATACTTATCGCCATATCCGTTTCCGTGTACGCACTTTTCAGCAAGCTTTTTCCCGGCTCGAAAAAAGCCGCGGCCGATGCTTCGGCCGATGCCCCTGCCGGACGCCCGCGCGCCGAACCTCAGACCACCGGAGACCCTGAACTGGACGCTGTAATAACGGAAGGGCGTTTAGCGCTGTCCGAGTTCGGAAGGCTGTACGCTTCCATACCCGACGTTAACGTCAAGTCCCGCATAACCGAGCTTATTGATGTTACGGACAAGATAGTCAAGGATGGCAAAGATGACCGTTCGGACCTTCCGAGGATAAGAAGATTCTTCAACTATTATGTTCCCACCACAATAAAGCTGTTAAACGCGTATGACCGGATGTCCGGCACCGGCATACAGGGCGAAAATATAAGCGGAACCATGACCCGTATCGAGGACATGCTCGACGCCATCGTAATATCATATAAAAAACAGCTTGACGCGCTTTTTGCTCAAGAAGCCATAGACATCGAAACGGACATCAAGGTCATGGACGGCATGATGGAACGCGAGGGTTTAAAGGACAAGCAGTTTTAGGAAAGGAAGTCGCATTTCATGTCTGAATTCAATTTCGAATACAAACCGACCCTGAGCACTGATTCCGACAGTGCATTAACAGACCGGACGACGCCCGCCGATGCGATTATTAAGGCTCACCCCCCCGCATTTTCAATGGAAAACCTCACCGAGGCCGAAAGAAAAGCCGTTTTGGACTTCGCCGAGAAAATCGACATCACCGACTCAAACATGGTCCTCAATTACGGCTCCGGCGCTCAGAAAAACATCTCGGAATTTTCGGGAGCGGCACTCGGAAACGTGCGCACGAAGGACATGGGCGAAGTAGGCGCGATGCTCAGCAGCCTGGTTGTCGAGCTTCGCGGCTTAAACTTTGATCCGGAGGAAAAAAAGGGCATCAGGGGCTTGTTTAAGCGCACCTCAAATCAAATAGCGGCGCTTAAAGCCCAGTATGACAAGGCTGAGGTCAATGTCGACAAGATAAGCGCGGAGCTGGAGGGCCACCAGCTTGTATTGCTAAAGGACGTTGCTATGCTTGACAAGATGTATGAACTCAATCAGGCATATTTCAAGGAATTGTCCATGTATATACTCGCGGGCAGAGAAAAGCTCGCGAAAGTCAGAGCAAAAGAGCTTCCCGCCCTCAAACAGAAAGCGGAGCAGACCGGTCTGCCCGAGGACGCGCAGGCTGCCAGCGACTTTTCGAATATGTGCCTCAGATTTGAAAAGAAGCTTCACGATCTTGAGCTTACCCGCACGATATCTATTCAGATGGCTCCGCAGATACGCATGATACAAAATAACGACGCGCTTATGGTCGAAAAAATACAAACCTCGATAGCCAATACCATACCTCTATGGAAAAGCCAGATGGTTCTCGCGCTCGGCATGGTCCATTCTCAGCAGGCTATGCAGGCGCAGCGTGAGGTTACTAACCTGACAAATGAGCTGCTGCGCAAAAACTCCGAGATGCTCAAAACGGGAAGCGTTGAGATCGCGCGGGAGTCCGAGCGGGGCATCGTGGATCTTGAAACTTTAAAATATGCCAACGAAAACCTTATCGCCACGCTGGAGGAGGTCCGCGTCATTCAGGAGGAAGGCGCGAGGAAACGCGCCGAGGCCGAATCGGAGCTCGGACGCATAGAAAACCAGCTGAAGGCAAAACTTCTGGAGCTTAAGGGATGACCCATGGAAAATAGAAAAGCTTTTTTACTGAAAAGAAGCGGAGCGTGGCTTGTTACGATCATTATAATAATTGCGTTCTCGCTCTTCGCCGTTAATATGAGCCTCGGTGCGCGCATGAACAACGTTTCCGACTTGTTTTACGAGGGTGTGAACGGAAACAAGGCAATCGCGGACCTTTTAAAGGAGCGCTGCGACGCGTCGCTGGTTCTGATAAAGGCATCCGAGCGCATCAGCGCGGTTTCCGAAGGCGCACAGACGCTGGATTCCGCCCGCGCCGAGCTTCTAGCCATGCTCAGGGAAAAAGCCTCCCCCTCGGCGCTTTACGACGCGAACACAAGACTTGACGACGCTTTTTCCGACCTGTACTCAGGGCTGACCGCTCACAGCCTCACGGCGGGCGAAACCGCCGATATCAAAGCCGCGCAAAAGCGAATGGCAAACGCGGCAGACGCGATAAACAGCGCCGGATATAATGAGGTCGCGGGTGATTTCGACGATGACTTTTTCACGAATTTCCTGATGAAGATTTGTCTTGCGAAAAGGCCCGAGCCCTTTAAATAAGCTATTCTCTACTTAATTGTCTCCGGGTAACGAAGCGTACAAACCGGCAACCGGAATGGCTATAGATGCGGTGAATAATTATTGCATAACATTGCATTAATATTCGCCGTATTATTATATTTATGTTATTATTCCCCTTTATTTTCAAGCACTATGGCGATAATTTGTGGAATATTAATATTGCATACTTATTCGTGCAGTAGTATAATGCGCATCATATAGGCAATACATCCCAAAAAAGGAGCTTCGTTTAAATGAAAAAGGTAAACAAATGCGTTTTGGCATATTCGGGCGGGCTTGATACTTCCATAATTATTCCATGGCTCAAGGAAAACTACGGCTGCGAGGTGATAGCCGTCTCTGTGGATGTAGGGCAGGGCAGCGAGCTTGAAGGCCTGGAGGAAAAGGCCATAAAGACAGGCGCCTCAAAGCTCTACATAGAAGATGTTATCGATGAGTTCGTAGACGACTATATATTCCCTACCCTGAAGGCCGGCGCCAAATACGAAAGATATCTTCTCGGAACCTCATTCGCGAGACCGGTTATAGCCAAGCGCGTGGTCGAGATAGCCAAGGCCGAGGGAGCGGACGCGATCGCCCACGGCTGCACGGGCAAGGGCAACGACCAGGTGCGTTTTGAGCTTACCATAAAAGCGTTCGCTCCGGAGATGACGATAATAGCCCCCTGGCGGGAGTGGAACATAAAAAGCCGTGAAGAGGAAATAGACTACGCCGAGGAGCGCGGCATTCCGCTTAAAATAAGCCGTGAAACAAACTACTCGAAAGATAAAAACCTATGGCATCTGAGTCATGAGGGACTAGAGCTCGAAGATCCCGCAAACGAGCCGCTGTATACAAAGCCCGGCTTTCTTGAGATGACTGTCGCGCCCGAGCTCGCTCCGGATACTCCCGCGTACGTTGAGATCACGTTTGAAAAGGGAATTCCCGTCGCGGTTGACGGCGTAAGGATGAAGGGCTCGGACATCGTAAGGCAGCTCAACAAGATAGGCGGCATGAGCGGGATAGGTCTTCTGGATATAGTCGAAAACAGACTCGTAGGAATGAAAAGCCGCGGTGTATACGAGACTCCGGGCGGCACGATATTGTACGACGCGCACCAGATACTCGAAACCCTGTGTCTTGACAAAGACACGGCACATTTAAAAGAACAGCTCGCTGTTACCTTCGCCGAGCTTGTTTACAACGGCAAATGGTTCACCCCGCTTCGCGAGGCTTTGACCGCCTTCGTGGATTCAACGCAGAAAACCGTTAACGGAACGGTTCGCCTTAAGCTCTACAAGGGCAGCGTTATTAACGCCGGAGTTAAGTCACCTGACTCTCTTTACAGCGAAAATATCGCGACTTTCGGCGAGTCGGACTACAATCAAAAGGACGCCGAGGGTTTCATCAACCTGTACGGGCTGCCCATTAAAGTCAAAGCTCTGAAGGAACAGGGTAAATTATAAAATCGAGGTCATTGCCATGAAACTGTGGTCCGGGCGTTTTTCCGGCGATACCGATTCGCTTACGGATGCCTTGAACGCCAGCATATCCTTTGACGCGAGGTTATACAAAGAGGATATACACGGCAGCGTCGCCCACGCCGACATGCTCGGCGCCTGCGGCATTATCGAGCGCTCCGAGGCCGATGCCATAATTGAGGGTCTGGAAGGCATACTCGCGGATATTGAAGCAGGCACAATCTCGTTTTCTGAAGAAAACGAGGATATACATATGAACATTGAAACGCTGCTGACGGAGCGTATCGGCGACGCCGGAAAGCGTCTTCATACGGCCCGCAGCCGAAATGATCAGGTAGCGCTTGACCTGCGGATGTATTTAAAAAGCGAGATTAAGGATATAAGGTCATGCCTTTTGCGCCTGCTTGAGGTACTGTGCGAAAAGGCGGACGCGTCTTTGGAATACGTCATGCCCGCCTATACACACCTGCAAAGAGCTCAGCCTACCACCTTCGGGCATTACATGATGGCTTATGCCAATATGCTCAGGCGCGATGTGACAAGGCTTGATGACTGCCTTGAGAGAATGGACGAAATGCCTCTCGGCAGCGGCGCATGTACCGGCACTACCTATCCTATCGACCGACGACGCGTCGCCAAAGCGCTCGGCTTTTCGCGGATAACCGAAAACAGTCTTGACGGTGTTTCCGACAGGGATTATGTGATCGAGCTTCTTTCCTCTCTGTCTATTCTGATGATGCATCTGTCTCGTTTTTCCGAAGAAATCGTGCTCTGGTGCTCCTGGGAGTTTCGGTTTATGGAGCTCTCCGACGCCTTCTCAACCGGTTCGTCGATCATGCCTCAAAAGAAGAATCCCGACATAGCCGAGCTGTTGCGCGCGAAGACGGGACGGGTCTACGGCTCACTCGTAACGCTGCTGACCGTAATGAAGGGGCTGCCGCTTGCCTATAACAAGGATATGCAGGAGGATAAGGAAGCCGTATTCGACGCAGTCGATACAGTTAAGCTCTGTCTTCCCGTTTTCACTCAAATGCTTCGAACCGCCGCGCCGCTGTCGCAGAACATGCGGGCCGCCGCGCAAAAGGGGTTTTTAAACGCCACAGACTGCGCCGACTATCTTGTAAGAAAAGGTCTTCCCTTCCGGGATGCGTATACGGCTGTGGGAAAGCTCGTAGCCTACTGCGTCAATACAGGCAAGACCCTTGAAGAGCTCAGCGCGGATGAACTTAAAAGCGCCTCCCCTCTTTTTGAGGACGACATATACGAGGCAATATCACCCGAACACTGCGTAGAGGCCCGCTTCACCGAGGGCGGCCCCTCGATCTCATCCGTTCTGGCTCAGATAGCCTCAATTAAAAAATTCATAGAAACGGCTGATGCGGAATGAAACCTAAAATATTCATAGACGGCAGCGAAGGGACGACCGGACTTCAGATACGCTCGAGACTGGCCGGACGCGGCGATATAGAGCTGCTCGAGATAAACAAGTCCCTTCGCAAGGATGAAGCGGCGCGTATCGCTCTGATGAGCGAAGCGGATATAGTTATCCTTTGTCTGCCGGACAAAGCGGCCGAGGAGGCCGCCCTGCTTGCCAAAAACGCCGGCGCGCGCGTTATAGACGCCTCAACGGCACACAGAACTTCACCCGGCTGGGTATACGGTTTTCCGGAACTATCGTCCGCTCACAGAAAGGCGATAGCCGGAGCTGCTCTTGTAGCAAATCCCGGCTGCCATGCCAGCGGTGTGATCGCACTCGTCCGTCCGCTGACAGAAAGCGGAATAATGCCGCGCGATTATCCGCTGGCTATAACCTCACTTACCGGTTTCAGCGGCGGCGGCAAGGCAAAGATAGCAGAATACGAGGCCGACGACAGAGACATCGCGTATGATTCTCCCCGGCTTTACGCGCTTTCAATGCAGCATAAGCATCTTCCCGAGATCGTCACGCAGTCCGGTCTTTTAAAGATACCCGCCTTTTGTCCTGTCATCGCGGATTACTACAGCGGCATGCAGACAATAATCCCCCTGCACAACGATCTTTTACGACGAAGCGAGGATATTTACGAGGTCCTGCGCAGCCATTACTCGGATTCACGTTTTATTCACGTCACAAACCAGCCGCCCGAAAGCGGCTACCAGGAATCAAACTACGCGGTCGGGACAAACGACATGCTGCTTACCGTGACGGGCAGCGGCGAGATCACTCTTCTGACAGCGCGCTTTGATAACCTCGGAAAGGGAGCCTCGGGCGCCGCGGTTCAGAATTTAAATATCATGCTCGGCCTGCAAGAGGACGCGGGCCTTTGAAAGGATTGAAAGCATTGAAATATACAGACGGAGGTGTGACCGCCCCGTCGGGGTTTTCGGCATCGGGCGTACACTGCGGCGTCAAGCGCGGCAGCAGTCTGCTAAAGCTAGATCTGGCACTTATCTTTTCCGAAACCGAATGTACGGCGGCCGGTGTTTTTACCCGCAATTCGGTTAAGGCCGCGCCCGTGCTGCTCGATATGGACAGACTTAAATCCGGCAAAGCAAGAGCCATAATCGCCAACAGCGGCAACGCGAACGCCTGCGCTCCCGGTGCGTATGAAGCGGCAGAGCTTATGGCCTGCGCCGCCGCCTCTTCACTGGGCATTTCACCGAGCTCCGTGCTCGTCGCCTCCACCGGCGTGATCGGCCAGGCGCTCAATACGGAAGCCATCATAAGCGGCATAGAGCCTCTTGTTAAAAACCTCGGGAAAAACAGCTCCGACGCCGCCGACGCGATAATGACCACCGATACGTTCCGCAAGGAAACTGCCGCGGAATTTTCCCTCTCAGGCGGCACGGCCCGCATAGGCGCTATTTGTAAGGGTTCCGGCATGATACACCCGAACATGGGAACGCTCCTTTGCTTCATAACGACAGATGCCGCGATTTCGGCCGACATGCTCTCCCGGGCGCTGCGTGTAGCCGTGAATGCGTCTTTTAACCGTGTCAGCGTCGACGGCGACACTTCAACGAACGACAGCTGCATTATCCTCGCGAGCGGCCTTTGCGGCTCTCCGGAGATAACTGCCGAGGACGACGACTATAAAATATTCGTCGGCGCGCTCACGCAAGTCTGCGTCAGGCTCGCCAGAATGATTGCGGGTGACGGCGAGGGCGCTACTCACCTTATCACCTGCCGTGTATCCGGAGCGAGTACTGACAAAGACGCCGAAACCCTGGCTATGTCGGTGATAAAGTCTCCGCTGACCAAAGCCGCGATATTCGGAGCGGACGCCAATGTCGGCCGCGTACTGTGCGCAATAGGCTACTCGGGCGCGTTCTTACGGCCCGATATGGTTGACATAATATTTACATCCGAAAACGGTTCAGTCATTGTCTGTGAAAAAGGGCTCTGTCTCGCTTTTGACGAGACGCTGGCGAAGAATGTCCTCGAAGCGTGGGAGGTAGTTATAGATATCCGGGCCGGGGACGGTCCGGGAAGCTGCGAATGCTGGGGATGCGACCTGACTTACGATTACGTTCGCATAAACGGCGACTACAGAAGCTGAGCGGAGGCGCTTTATGAAAAAAGACTTTGACAGAGCACAGGTTCTTGCGGAGGCACTGCCGTATATACAGGATTTTCACGGCAAGACAATAGTGATCAAATACGGCGGAAACGCCATGACCACTCCGGAACTCATAAACGCGGTTATAAGCGATATCGTGCTTTTGTTTCTGGTTGGCATAAACGTTGTGCTCGTTCACGGCGGCGGCCCGGAAATAAACGAGCTTTTAGAGAAGACAGGCAAGGAACCCAAATTTATTAACGGTCTTCGGTACACCGATGAGGAGACAATGGACATAGTCCAGATGGTTTTGTGCGGAAAGATAAACAAAAACCTCGTCGCTGCCATTAACCGCATAGGCGGCAAGGCCATAGGCCTCTGCGGGCTCGACGGCGGAATGATGAAGGCTGTGCGTATGAAGGAAGACGGCGTTGATTACGGCTATGTCGGAGATATTATTTCGGTTGACCCGACCCCCGTGAATAACGCGCTGAAAAACGGCACTATACCGGTTGTTTCCACCGTTGCTCTCGGCGCCGACGAGAATGTTTCCTACAATGTTAACGCGGACACCGCTGCCGCTAAGCTCGCCGTAGCTCTCGGCGCGGAAAAGCTCATACTTCTCACCGATGTCGTCGGCTTGCTCCGCGACCCGAAAAACGATTCCACTCTTTTATCTGTTGTGAAACTCTCAGAGATACCCGGCCTTATTAAGGACGGAGTAATATCGGGCGGCATGATTCCCAAGGTGGACTGCTGCGTTCAGGCAGTGCGGCGCGGTGTTCGGCGTTCACACATACTGGACGGACGAATCCCGCATTCCATACTGCTTGAGATGCTCACAAACGAAGGCCTCGGAACCATGATTCTTCAATAGGAGGAGATAATATGACCTCGAATGAAATAATTGCTCTGGCCGATGCGAACCTAATGCCCACTTACGCACGCTTTCCCGTCGCCTTCATTCGCGGCGAGGGAGCAAGGCTCTTTGACGCGGAAGACCGTGAATACTTAGATTTTTCAAGCGGTATCGGCGTTAACTCAATAGGGTACGCGGATGAAAAATGGATAGCGGCCGTGGCCTCTCAGGCAGGAAGGCTCGCGCATATCTCAAACCTTTTTTACACCGAGCCCTGTACTCTGCTCGCCGCCCGGCTGAACAGTCTGTCGGGCATGTCCGGCGCGTTTTTCGGCAACTCCGGCGCCGAAGCGAACGAGGGCATGATAAAGCTCGCGCGCAAATACAGCTTTGATAAATACGGCGGGGGCAGAAGCACCATAGTAACGCTTGAAAACTCCTTCCACGGCCGCACCGTCGCGACGCTCGAGGCAACCGGGCAGGAACGCTTCCACAACTTTTTCATGCCCTTCACCGGCGGCTTTAAATACGCGGAGGCGGGCAATATTGAGGATATGGAAGCCAAGCTCGGGCCGGATGTCTGCGCCGTCATGATTGAGCTCATTCAGGGCGAGGGCGGCGTAATGCCCTTGGAACATGATTATGTCGGTAAACTCACCGCGCTCTGCCGCGAAAGAGACATTCTGCTGCTCGTTGACGAGGTTCAGACAGGCGTAGGAAGGACCGGAACGTTTTTTGCGTTCCAGCAGTACGATATACTTCCTGACGCTGTCAGCTTCGCTAAGGGCATCGCGGGAGGACTTCCTCTCGGCGGCCTGCTGGTCAACGAAAAATGCGCGGCCGTACTCGGTCCGGGAACTCACGCCTCAACCTTCGGCGGCAACCCGATATGCTGCTCCGCGGCCCTGGCCGTGCTCGACATACTGGACGGGGATGCGCTGCTCAAGGTTAGGGAAAAGGGCGCGAAGCTTCGCGCAATGATAGAGGAGATAAGCAGCCCGATTATCGCCGGCGTGCGCGGGCTGGGGCTTATGCTCGGAATTCAGGTGCGCGGCATAGCGCACTCCGAGCTGGTTAAAAAGCTGCTCGACGCCGGGCTTGTTTGCCTTACGGCCGGCTCTGACGTGGTCCGCCTTATGCCTCCGCTGACTATAACGGACCGGGAAATCGAGCGCGGAGTTATAATACTCGCGGATGTATTGGAGGAACTGAAATGACAAGACATCTTCTTAAGCTGCTGGATTTATCCCGGGAGGATATCTCCGAAATTCTGGACCTCGCCGACCAGCTCAAATACAACCTGAAAAACGGCATTAAGCACGATCTTCTCTCGGGCAAGACGCTGGCTATGATATTTGAAAAAAACTCAACACGTACGCGCGTGTCTTTTGAAACCGGCATATATCAGCTCGGCGGCTACGGTGTTTTTTTATCCAGCACCGAGTCCCAGCTCGGCCGCGGGGAACCCATACGCGACACAGCCCGCGTGCTTTCTAGATACTGCGACGGCATTATGATACGCACATATGAACAGGAAAAAGTCGAAGAGCTCGCCAAATACTCCACAGTGCCGGTCATAAACGGCCTGTCGGACTTCTGCCATCCCTGTCAGGTTCTGGCCGACCTGATGACCATCCGTGAGCGCATGACCCGGCTTGAGGGCCTGAAGGTGTGCTACATCGGCGACGGTAACAATATGGCAAACTCAATAATCGTAGGCTGCCTCAAATGCGGAATGGATATATCCGTTGCCTGCCCCTCGGATTACAGCCCGCACCGAACCGTTCTCGATTTCGCAAGTACGGTTACCGACGCGAAATTAACGCTTACCGAGAACGTAGAAGAGGCAACCGCCGGAGCCGATGTCCTTTTTACAGACGTATGGGCGAGTATGGGTCAGGAAAAAGACGCGGAGACAAGGAGAAAGGCCTTCAGAGGCTACCAGATAAATGCCGAAGTAATGGCGCTCGCGGCGCCCGGAGCCATCGTGCAGCACTGCCTGCCCGCTCACCGGGGCGAGGAGATAACCGATGAAGTGTTTGAAGCGTACGCGGACGCGATCTTCGACGAGGCCGAAAACAGGCTCCATGCACAGAAAGCCGTCATGGCTCTGCTTATCGGGAAAAAATGAGCGCAATGAAAAGAATCCCGGTTCATTTATTACCGGGATTTTTTGTTTATGCGCAGACTATAATGCGCAGATGAGACAGACAAATACACCGACAGATTAACGCGTCCGAAATACGACGACTATCCCGTTTTGGCTGGGGAATCGGGAGCACCAGCCGAGAGAGTAAACTTGTTTCCAGCCGATCAGATTTGTATCGCTCAAAGACAATCCGGAATTTATTAATACCCGCGGTCAGGAAATCTGCACGCTTCTCAGGATCATTATGAAATGAGAGTCTGCAGACATCATGACCATCATATAAATAGCTGAAAAGCGCGGCGCAAAGTATCATTGCGTGACATATAAAGCTTTACCGGTTAGAATGTATTCGAGGTGATGCCTATGGCAAGCGTCGGAAAGAATATGAGAACCCTGCGAAAAAAACAAAATATGACCCAGGATTCATTAGCCGATAAACTTTATGTCACACGGCAAACTATTTCTAATTATGAAATCGGCAAGACCCAGCCGGATATCGATACGCTTGTGAAAATAGCCGAAGCATTGGATACGGATACTAACGCTTTAATATACGGCATACCCACGCCGCCCAATCATAAGAAGGAATATCGCAGACTTATAGTTGCATGTGCAGCCGCAGCGCTGTATGGCGTTTTGGTATTCTCTTTTATGTCAGCGGCTCGGGAATGGGCGCAAACTTATTACGTTGCCGGTCCTCTTCTGCTGATGCAGACACTGGCAATCCCTGCTTTTTTTGTTCTGCTGGGATGGACAGTTATGCAGGCGATCGGTGTGATTATGAGAGCAAAGTCGTTTGCCGGTAAATGTTTCCGGATAGTCCATTATCTTCTCATCGCTGCTCTTATTCTCTACGCGGTAATAATCCTGCCTTATGAAGTCCGCTTCATTGACGGTTCGATAAGGCAATACCGTTATATTACCGGTGGCGGCAATTGGGAATTTTCATATACCTTTGATTTCCTCCCATGGTGGGACTTTATCGCCTGGAAGATAATGCAAGTCGTCTTACGATGGAGCTTTCTGTTCCTGCTCCCCGGTGCTGCTCTTTGGGCGACGAAGATAACGAACAATCTCAATGCTGTCCGTGTACCGGACTAAGCATCAGCCTCTCTCGGTTTACATAATAATGACGATAGACTAGTGAGGATTTATATAATCTTTTCGGTTTCATTGCAGACAATTGCATATACTAATACCTCGCAGCGCACAAATAACAAACACCTCATTTCAAATGATTCAGGAAATGAGGTGTTATTTATTAAGCTGCATTAATAGCCGGTTTTGGACCGGTCCGCGAACCTTTCAAACCTTTTACCGGTTCCCGATTATGACACTGCCGTTTCGCTTTCGAGCGCGACCGAAAGCACCACCTCTCCGTTTTCGACAACGGCACAGAGCGTATCACCCCTTCGGGCTTCTCCGAACAAGAGCAGTTCGGCCGCTCTGTCTTCGACCGCCGCCCTGACCGCTCTTCGAAGCGGTCTTGCTCCGTAACGAACATCCTGCCCTTTTGCCGCGATAAGCGCCGCCGCCTCATCCGTATACTCAAGCGATAGCCCTACTGTCGCCAGCCTTTGCCTTGACTCCTCTAGCATAGTAATCACTATCTGCTCGAGTTCTTTTTTGCCCAGGCGTGAGAACACGACGATTTCATCAAGCCTGTTTATAAACTCCGGGTTAAATCGTCCGCGCGCTTCCTCGATAACCTTCTGACGTATAAGAGTTCCCTCATCCGGCAAACCGAAGCCGATAGCCGCGCTCCCCTTCTCCGTCTTTCTGGCGCCGATGTTTGAGGTCATGACGATGATAGTATTGCTGAAGTCCGCTTTCCTGCCCTGCGAATCCGTGAGGACGCCGTCCTCCATAACCTGCAGCAGAATATTGAATACGTTCTCCTCGGCTTTTTCGATCTCATCGAAAAGCACGACCGAGTACGGCTTTTTTCTGACCTTCTCGGTAAGCTGCCCTCCTTCTCCGTAACCGACATATCCGGGCGGAGAGCCGATCAGCTTTGACACCGACTGCTTTTCCATATACTCCGACATATCCAGCTTTATAAGCGCGCCCGTGTCGCCGAACATCACCTCGGCAAGCGCGCGGCACAATTCGGTCTTCCCCACGCCCGTCGGTCCGAGAAACAAAAAAGTTCCGACCGGCCTTTTCGGATCCGACAGACCGAGCCTGCCGCGCTTTACCGCGCGCGCGACGGCACCGACGGCTTCGTTTTGTCCCACAACGCGCCGCCCGAGCTGGACTTCAAGCTCTCTTAGTCTTTCGCTTTCGCTTTGCTTGAGCTCCGCTGCCGGTATTCCCGTCCACAGGCATATAACCTCCGCGATATCCTCCGCGCCGACCCGGTCGCTTCGCTCCGCCGCGCGAGCCGTTTTTCCCAGCCGCACGCGTGAAGCGCCTTCATCCATAAGATCTATTGCTTTATCCGGCAGGTATCTCCCGTTCAGATACCTTTTAGACAGCCTGACCGCGGCTTCCAGCGCTTCGTCCGATATGCACAGTCTGTGGTGAGCCTCATATTTCGCGCGAAGCCCTTTGAGTATAATCATCGTCTGCTCCGCGGTCGGCTCATTTATCATGACAGGCTGAAAGCGTCTTTCAAGAGCGCTGTCCCTTTCTATATGCCTGCTGTATTCCGATGTGGTTGTCGCTCCTATTACCCTTAGTCCCCGCCTTCCCAGAGCTGGCTTAATCATGTTTGAAGCGTCTATCGCGCCTTCCGCGGAGCCCGCACCGACAATCGTATGGAGCTCATCAATAAACAGTATCACATCTCCCGCCTTTTCGCCCTCGTCAAGCGCGGCTTTGACTCTTTCCTCAAAATCGCCTCTGTACTTTGTTCCCGCGACCATCGCGGCCAGGTCAAGTGAAATTATCCTGCAGCCGCGCAGCGTTTCGGGAACATCGCCAAGAGCTATTCTCTGCGCGAGACCTTCGATTATGGCGGTTTTTCCTACTCCGGGCTCCCCGATCAGAACCGGATTGTTTTTCGTCCTGCGGCTGAGTATCTGCTCTACTCTGAGTATTTCATCGTATCTGCCTATAACGGGATCAAGCCTTCCGTGAAAGGCGGCCTCCGTAAGATCTCTTCCGAACTGGTCAAGGGTCTTTGTCTCGCAGCGGCGCTTCGGGATCTCCGCGAAGGGCTCGGTGAGCTCTTCTGCGCGTTTGCTCCTCTCTCCCGCTCCGCCTGTGCTGCTCATAAGCCGGGAGTACAGCTCCTGGAGGTTAATACCCGTGCCCGATATGACTCTCGCTCCGATACAGTCGCTTTCTTTCAGCATACCCATGAGAAGATGCTCCGTTCCGACGCAGACCCTTCCGAGTCTTGCCGCCTCGGCTACTCCTCTTTCGATCACCTGCCTGCTCCTGGGCGTCAGGCCGAACGTCGGCGCTTGTCCCGGGGTGCCGGTACAGGCGCTTGCCTCAACAAGCGAGTAAATACGTATAGGATCAAGTCCATGCTCCGTCAGTATCTTCGAGGCTATGCCGTCTGTTTCCCGCGCAAGCCCTATAAGCAGATGCTCGCTGCCGACATAGCAATGACCGAGCTCTCTGGCCGCGTCGTACGCCAGGCTCAGAGAATGCTTTGCCGGTTCCGACAGTCTGTTTTCACCCTTCACTGATTTCCCCTCCGTCAATGCTGTCCGTTCGCTCAATAAACTCCCGTTTTTACAATATACTCAATCCGCTATGTTGAATACTGTCGCAATCGCTGTCTGACATTTATTCTTGCCATTTAACGGCAGACTCAAACTTCCCGTATACAATAATATTCCGTTGATTTTTTCACTTTTTATGTTAAAATGCATCTATTAATACATAGGAGGTGTACCCCTTGGCGTATAAAATAGATACTGATTCTTGTGTCACTTGCGGACTGTGCAAAGCTAATTGTCCGGTAGACTGCATTGACGAGGTTAACGGCACTTTCGTTATTAACGCCAACGAGTGCGTAGATTGCGGAACCTGCGAAGCCAACTGCCCCGTATCCGCTGTCAGCCAGCAATAATATCCGCATCAAATAAATAAAAGTTCGGGAGTTACGGCCCCGAACTTTTATTTATTACTTAAGGCTTATTCCGTTTTCACGCACTGATCCGCTGACACTATACCATCAGCCGAGAATTCATGTTATTATATTTACCGACACGGTGAACATTTTCCCGAAGGGCAGGGTGATGCTGTTGAACGGCGCAGAAAAAATATGGGAAGGCGGCCCGATGTACCTCCATAAATCCGGTGTGTTTAAACCGGGCTCAGACTCCGTGCTCCTTGGGAGAAACGCCAGACTCGATCGGGTCCGATCGGTCTGTGAATTAGGCTGCGGAGGCGGCATAATATCCGTCATATTGCTTCACAGAAATCCCGGCTTGTCAGTCACCTGTCTTGATATATCTCCCGCGGCGGCCTCGCTTACAAGGACCAATCTCGATATAAACGGGTTTACCGCGAATGTCATATGCGGCGACCTTCGAAAAATAAGAGAACTGCTGCCTGCCGGAAGCTTTGATCTGGTTATCTCAAATCCCCCCTACTACGCGGTCGGACAAGGCATCCCGCCCTCTGATCCCGACAGAGCCGCCGCGCGCGCGGAGGATCTCTGCGTTCTGGCCGACATATGCGGCGCGGCCGCCTATCTTCTGCGCTGGGGAGGACGATTTTCCCTGGTCTACAAACCCGAGCGGCTCTGCGAGCTTTTTCACCAAATGAGCACCGGCGGCATAGAACCCAAATACCTGCGCCCTGTGCAGTACCGGGTTAATACCCCGCCTTCTATGCTCTTGGTCGAAGGGCGGCGCGGAGGCAACACCGGTTTGTCATTCGAGCCGCCCCTGCTGCTTGCCAGGAATAATACGGAGGATACGCAATGAGCGGAATTTTATATATAGTACCGACGCCTATAGGAAATCTCGGCGATATAACGGCTCGCGCCGCCGAAACCCTCTCAGCCGTTGATTTCATCGCGGCCGAGGACACGAGAGTGACCGTCAGGCTTTTAAATCATCTCGGCATAAAAAAACAGCTGGTGAGTTACTACGAACATAACGCCGTCGAAAGCGGCGAGAAGATACTCTCAAGACTGATCGCCGGAGAGTCCTGCGCCATCGTAAGTGATGCCGGCACCCCCGCGGTCAGTGACCCCGGCGAAGCGCTTGTTAAAAGCTGCGCGGAAATGGGAATAGAGGTTATCAGCCTGCCCGGCCCCTGCGCCGCCATAGCGGCCTTGGCTGTCTCGGGGCTTTCAACACAGCGTTTTACTTTCGAGGGTTTTTTGTCTGTCAAAAGAAAAAGCCGTTTTGACCATCTTAAGTCTCTTCGGGCGGAAACGCGGACAATGATATTTTACGAAGCGCCGCACAAACTGCTCACAACGCTCGGCGATATGCTCTCCGAACTCGGGGACAGGCGCATTTCTATATCACGCGAGCTCACCAAGCTTCACGAGGAAACCATCCGCACAACGCTCTCGCAGGCGCTGATTCATTTCAACGATAATCCGCCAAGGGGTGAATTTGTGCTTGTGGTCGAGGGCGCTGCCGGCTCGGATATTGTAAATGAAAAAACCGCTTCACCCGCCGAAGCCGCCGAACGCGTAGACGAGCTGCGTTCGGGCGGCATGAAGCTTATGGAAGCGGTCAGACTGGTTTCCGAAGAAACCGGCATATCGAAAAATGAGCTGTATTCAGTGTGCGTGAGCACGCGGGAGTAACATTATAGTGAGCGGTGCGCTGCCGTTTGCTATCCCCCGGTGTGGCTTTTGAGATAATCGGCCCACACTGCGTAATATTTACTGTTCAGATGCACTCCGTCCCAGGTCCAGGAAGCGGGCAGACAGCCGTCCGAACCTTTCATGGCGCTGTTAACGTCAACCAGTATGCACTGCTTATTCTTTACAAGCTCCTCGAGCGCTTCATTGAAGCGGTTGACGTTCCGGTTTGTAAAATAGGTCGAGGACGCCTCCTTTTGAGCGCTTACGGGAAGTACGGTCTGGATGTAAATATCAGCGCCGGGCTGCAGCTGTCTTACCTTATCTATCAGCTCGGAATAATAATTTATATACTTGTCCACCGCACTGCCCAGCTCGTTTATCCCGAACAGCAGATAAACCTTTTTATAAGCAGTCCCCGTCAGTGCCTGAGACAGTGTCGCGCCGCTTCCCCTGTTGCTGCTGTAGGTGACGGAAGACGCCGAAAACACGGAGGCGCCCGTGTAATGATAATACCTCGGGGTCGTAAGGCCGCTGTAAAGGCTCAGGCCGTGCGTGAGCGAGTCGCCGAAAAACACTGCGTCGGAAAACCAGTCGTCCATTACCGCGGAACCGTCGGAGGGCCCCGGGGGCTCGGGTGAGGGTTTGCTTTGTTTGAGCCGCATCGAGGGCCGGATCATCTTTAAAATTATCTGAGCGGCCTGCGCTCTGGTGAGCGTTTGCTCTCCGTGGAAAGCACCGTCATCATAGCCGTTGATGATTCCCGAAGCATAAGCGGCATAAACGGCTTCCCTGTATTTCTCGGGTATGGCGCCGTCATCGCCTATAT
This sequence comes from Clostridiales bacterium, assembly GCA_012729975.1. GTDB lineage: Bacteria > Bacillota > Clostridia > Oscillospirales > Oscillospiraceae > JAAYBW01. The sequence goes on along the minus strand of JAAYBW010000266.1, from coordinate 4,239 downwards.
GATCGGATATATCCTCGGGTATTGTAATTTCCTCTTTGAGTATATTGTCAAGGCATTTTTTAATTATCACGGAAACACTGTATCGGTCTATGCTCGTATACAGCGTGTCCATACTCAGACTATATGCGTCCGTTATGCCGTGGGCGACGGCCGCGTCGTAAAACCTGTCCGCCCACTTTCTTCCCGGTGAGCTTCCCTCTATTTCCTCCGGATACAGAACACATCCGAGCATTTTAAGAAAATGCGAAGCCTCAAGCGTCTCTTCAGCGCCGAAAGTTCCGTCATCCCTGCCGTTTATAACGCCCATTCCCTGCAGATAGCTGACCGCGTAGTAATACCAGTCTGTTTCCACGACATCGGGAAACGGCACGGCGGCCTGTGCCCCTGCTGCCGATAAAACCGATATGGCCATCAGCAGCGCGGCGATTCTTAAAGCGGTCGTCGAGCACTTTTTCATTGATCATTCTCCCTTGTAACCGGACGATTTAGAGTATACAATTAATGATATGTGAATTCAAGCGATTTATGAGGGTGTATTATGTCTTTCGTTCATCTGCACGTCCACAGCGAATACAGTCTTCTCGACGGTGCCTGCCGCATAGACAGGCTGGTTTCCCGCGCGCGCGAGCTCGGTCAGACCGCCGTGGCCGTTACCGATCACGGCGTTATGTACGGCTGTGTGACTTTCTATAAAGCCGCTTTAAAGCAAGGTATAAAGCCGATAATCGGATGCGAGATATATCTAGCGCCCAGACGCGCCTCAGACCGAGAGTACGGCATTGATAACGAAAACCATCACCTCGTGCTCTTATGCAAAAACGAAACCGGATACCGCAATCTCTGTTATCTGGTAAGCAGCGGTTTTACCGACGGATTCTACAGCAAGCCCCGCGTGGATAAGCAGCTGCTCGCCGCACACTCCGAAGGTCTCATCGCCCTGTCCGCCTGCCTTGCGGGAGAACTCCCGAGGCTGATACTTGATGATAGATACGAGGACGCGAAAAAGCGCGCTCTGGAAATGCGCGACATCTTCGGTCCTGACAGCTATTATCTTGAGCTTCAGGATCACGGCATAGCCGAGCAGCGCATTGTAAACACCGGCCTTCTGCGCATACACGCCGAGACCGGTATTCCGCTCGTGCTGACGAACGACTCGCATTACATAAACCGCGAGGACTCTTATGCTCAGGACGTTTTAATGTGCATACAGACGCAGAAAACCCTCGATGACCCCGACCGCCTTAAATTTCAGACAGACGAGTTTTATCTTAAATCCGAAGCCGAGATGCGCTCCCTTTTCCCGGAATACCCCGAGGCTGCCGATAATACGGCTCAAATCGCCGATATGTGCAACCTGGAATTTGAGTTCGGAACATATCATCTTCCGCAATTCATCCTTCCCGAGGGAGAAACCGACAGTGCCTCTTATCTTAAAAAGCTCTGCCTGTCGGGTCTATCGCGCCGCTACGGTGACGGGGCCGCGAAGCTGATGCCGAGGCTCGAATACGAGCTCGGGGTTATCGGAGGCATGGGTTTTAACGAGTACTTTCTTATCGTAGCCGATTTTATCGCGTTCGCGAAAAAATCTGGCATACCCGTAGGGCCCGGACGCGGCAGCGCGGCGGCCAGCATCGTATCCTACTGCCTGGATATTACAGACGTCGATCCGATAAAATACGACCTCTATTTTGAGCGATTTCTTAACCCCGAGCGGGTAAGCATGCCTGATATCGATATAGATTTCTGCGTTAACAGGCGCGGAGAAGTAATAGATTATGTAAACCAGAAGTACGGCAGCGACCATGTCGCGCAGATCGTGACCTTCGGCACGATGGCCGCGCGCGGTGCCATAAGAGACGTCGCCAGGGTGCAGGGCATCAGCTATGCCGAGGCAGATGCCGCGGCAAAGCTTGTTCCGTCTTCGCTGAATATGACGCTGGATGACGCGCTGCGCCTTTCAAAACCGCTCAGTGAGCTCTATGATAACGATGAGCGCATGAAAAAGCTTCTTGACACCGCCCGAGCCCTTGAGGGCATGCCCCGCCACGCTTCAACCCACGCGGCGGGAGTGGTCATCACGCGCAGACCCGTATACGAGTATGTTCCTTTGTCTAAAAACGACGATATCATAGTTACGCAGTACTCAATGACGACACTCGAGGAACTCGGATTACTCAAGATGGACTTCCTCGGTTTGAGAAACCTTACCGTGATAAACGACGCGGTCGAGCTTGTCAGACAGTCTGTACCTGGTTTCTCGCTTAACCTCATTCCCGAGGACGACAAAGGCGTATACGCCATGCTGACCGCCGGAAAGACCTCGGGCGTGTTTCAGATGGAAAGCACGGGAATGACGGGCGTATGCACAGGCCTCAAGCCCGAGAGCCTCGAGGACATATCCGCGATAATTGCGCTCTATCGCCCCGGGCCGATGGATTCGATACCTCGCTTTATAGAAAGGCGCCATCACCCGGAGCGAATAGCTTACAGACATCCTAAGCTCAGGAATATTCTTGAGGTCACATACGGCTGTATTGTATATCAGGAGCAGGTCATAGCAATCTTCAGGGAGCTCGGAGGTTTTTCTCTCGGACAGGCCGATCTGATACGCCGGGCGATATCGAAAAAAAAGGAAGCCCAGATACTAAAAGAAAGAAACACCTTTATCCACGGCGACCCGGAGCGGGGCATATGCGGAGCCGCGGCGAACGGCATACCCGAAAAGACGGCTAACGACATATACGATGAGATAGTCGACTTCGCGAGCTATGCCTTTAATAAGGCGCACAGCGTATGCTACGCCGTAATCGCCTATCAGACCGCTTACTTAAAATGCTACTACCCCAGAGAATATATGGCCGCCCTTTTGAGCTCGATCCAGGACATGACTCTTAAGCTGTCGGAGTACATCTCCGACTGCCGCTCTATCGGCATCAGGGTTCTTTCTCCGGACATAAATAAATCCGGAGAAGGCTTCACTGTCTGTGACGAGGGTATACGTTTCGGGCTTGCGGCGGTTAAGAGCATCGGGCGCGGCTTTATACGAAATGTTGACGCCGAACGTTCTTTAAACGGCACCTTTACCTCATTGGAGGATTTCTGCACAAGGATGTACGGAACGGAACTCAATAAGCGCGCTGTTGAAAATCTCATAAAGGCGGGAGCGTTTGACGGGTTCGGAGCGCACAGGAGTCAGCTTATAAAAATAGCCCCGCTCGTAATGGACAGCGTCGCCGCGGACCGCCGCAACAACCTTGCCGGACAGTTCGATCTATTCGGAAACGGCTCCGGCGAATCTGCGTCTCTCGTAAGCCTCCCCGATATTAACGAATTCCCGAAAGGTGAGCTGCTCTTCTTTGAAAAAGAAGCAACCGGCCTTTATCTTTCAGGCCACCCGATGGATGAATACAGATCGGCGGTATCCCGCCTCGGCGCCGTTCAGATAAGCCGGGTCATGTCCTCTTTCGGCGATGAGGCGACCGGGGAATTCAAAGACGGCCAGAGGGTAACGATTGCCGGGATAGTCTCGAGCGTTAAAACGAAAACGACGCGCACTAACACTCTGATGGCCTATGTCACGCTCGAGGACGACACGGCTTCAATGGAGCTGCTCGTATTCCAGCGCACTTTAAACGAACAGGCGGGCGTTATCACCGAGGGCACTCCTTATTTCGCGGCCGGTCGAATCTCCCTGCGCGATGAAAAGGAGCCCCAGCTTTTGACCGAATCTCTCAGCCCGCTGACGGATATCGGCTCCGGGAACATAAGATCCGAGGAAATCCCGGCGTCTCCCGTTTCCGCCGACTTGTCCCCTCAACCGGATGAGAAGGCCCCGCAGAGCACGTCATGCGGCCCGAAGGAAAGAGCGAGCGATGTATACGCGGGCAGGACCCTGTGGGTGAAGCTTCCCTCCGAAAACAGCCCCCAGTATGAGCGCACTAAGCTGCTTGTCGAGATGTTCCCCGGACGCGACAGAATGATATGCTATTTTACAGACACGCAAAAGAAGCTGGCGGCGGCCTGCCTTATACATCCGGCTCTCACAGAAGAGCTGCGGGAAATGCTCGGAGACAGCTGTGTAGTCGTTAAATAACGCTTTTTATCGTATATATGAATAATCGGGTAGGAGGGGGTGGCTAACCCCCGTCCTCCCACACCACCGAGTATGCGGATCACGCTCACGGCGGTTCGCTTGGCATAAATAGTAGACCGCTATTCACGGCGTACTGCACATCCATT
>JAAYBW010000265.1 GCA_012729975.1 Clostridiales bacterium | reverse complement strand
GCGGATATCATCGCCCGTGAGTCTTCCTTCCTGCGACAGCTTTTTCAGTTGGATAGCCTGTGCGTGAGACGGCGTACAGTTGTGTTCGTCCATGGCATCCAACAAGGCCCGCTGTTCTTCCTCGTTAAGATAAGAAAGCTCAACGGCGGGACTAAAGGCAATCTTGCCGTCATCCACCAGCTGCAATAGCTCCGGAATGAGATTTGTTAGCCGGATATAACGGAACACCTGATCGCGGCTTTCACCCATTTGTTTTCCAATGTCGGCTGCAGTATCAGACTTTATCGCAACTCGCGACAAAGTTCCTTTGCCCTGATGACTCATGGCGTCCATCTTCATCTTGTAGGCCTTGGCTTTTTCGCTTGGCAGGATATGCTCCCTCTGCAGATTGGCGTCCACCATGGTGATAACTGCCTCTTCGTCGGTCATTTTACGCACGATTACCGGCATGGTAGCAAGCCCCAGCGCACGGCAGGCCGCCAGTCGCCGGTGGCCTGAGATCAGTTCAAAGCGCCCGTCCTCCTTCGGCCTTGCCAGTGCCGGAACGAGCACGCCAAATTGATGAATGCTTTCCAGCATTCGCGTCAATTCCTCATTTTCCAGCACCTTGAACGGGTGGTCCGGGAACTCCGTCAGCTTCTCTATCGGAATCTCATCCACCTTTGGCTTTCGGTTTTCCGTTCGTCCCTCATCTGACATAAACAATTCATCGTAGGCTGTTTTTAGTCCCAGATCGATTGTTTTATTATTGCTCATCGTTCATAGCTCCTTTCGCTTTTTATTCGGTATAGATGCTCGCGCTGTTGTTCGGCGCGCATGGCTAACTCTGCATTTCGATTTTTATGAATGGCCTCGCTGCGGTCGAGCACGCCCTGGGCGGTCTTTATTTCCTTTCGCAGTGTCGCGATCTGCTTGGTTAGTCCATCGCGCTCGTGCCTGATTTTTATAATCGCTTCCGGGTCCTCACAGCGGCGCAGCTGGTTATAGCACCTATTCCGAGCCGCCGTGAGTAGCTCCAGATCGCTGTTTCTTTTTCCGATAAAGCTTTGTACATCAGCAGCAGTATCGAACTTCTCCCGGCAGATCAGCTTTACCTGCCGGGAAATCTCATCGATATGCCGCCATTCCTCGCGTAGCTCCGGTGACAGTGGGCGGCGACCGCTGTTTTTCGGTAGGATGCCAAGGAGATAGCAGTAGTGAAGATATAGGCCCCGCAGGCCGCCGATCCGTTTGGCTTTTGTCAGACTGCTTTTCATCTGGTATTTCCCCGCCGGTTGGAATGTCTGGGGCTGTGATCTGCGATAGCGCCAGTACAGCTGCGAGCCGTATCGGCAGCGGTTTTCCCGAAGCTTTTCCTCAATCGCTGGGATGTCGTATTCTTCTCCCAGCCTGAAGAGCCGCACTGCCTTTTCGCTGCCGATTCGTATAATGGTGGCATATTTTCGGTTCGTGTCATTGCGCAGTTCGTAGCCGCGCTCCCGTAACGCTTCCCTAAAATCCTGCGGCGTGGAGCTTATGTTCAGAGCCTCGGCGATTGCCTCGCGCATGAGGTTGAGCTTAGTGGGCTCGCCGTTCTTCTCGGCAAAATAGAGACTGCGGGGCGTATGTCCTTTTGGGCTTTTAATGACAGAAATCGCGTACTCGCGGCAAAGCGCATCGGAGGCTTCCCTCATCTGAAAGTAACAGTGCTTATCATCGTTGAACTTTTTGCCGTTTACATATGACACGGAATTGATTAAAAAATGGTTATGCAGATGTTTCTTGTTCAGATGTGTTGCCACCAACACCTGATAGCGGTCGCCCCAAAGACGTTTTGCCAGCTTGACGCCAATTTCATGGCACTGCTCCGGCGTGACTTCTTCTGGCTTGAAGCTCTGGTATCCGTG
>JAAYBW010000264.1 GCA_012729975.1 Clostridiales bacterium | reverse complement strand
GACCGGACACCGAGATAAAGGAAGGCAGCCGCGTCGTGCGCACCGGCAAAAGCGCCGGCGCGGCGGTGAGCGACGAGATCCTCGGCCGGGCGGTTGACGCGCTCGGCAGCCCCGTTGACGGTCTCGGTCCGTTTAAATCGGGTGATTACCGGCCGATAGCGCACAAAGCTCCCGGTGTCATAGCCCGAAAAGAAGTAAACGTTCCCCTGCAGACAGGGATTTTAGCCATAGACTCCATGTTCCCTATCGGCCGCGGTCAGCGCGAGCTTATAATAGGCGACAGGCAGACAGGCAAAACGGCGCTGGCTATCGACACTATCATCAATCAAAAAGATCAGGACGTCGTTTGCATCTACGTGGCTATCGGCCAAAAGGCCTCAACGGTAGCCCAGATACTGAATACTCTCAGGCGCCACGGCGCGATGTCCTATTCGATCGTCGTATCCGCCACCGCTTCCGAGCCGGCTACGCTTCAGTATATCGCCCCTTACACGGGGGCGGCGATCGGGGAATATTTTATGGATAAGGGAAGGGACGTTCTGATCGTCTTTGATGACCTGAGCAAACACGCCCAGGCGTACAGGGCGATCTCACTTCTTCTTAATCATCCCCCCGGACGCGAAGCATATCCGGGCGACGTTTTCTATCTGCACTCGAGGCTTCTCGAGCGAGCCTGCCGAAGAAGCGAGGATTACGGCGGAGGCTCCATGACGGCATTGCCCATCATAGAAACTCAGGAGGGCGATGTTTCGGCGTATATTCCCACAAACGTGATCTCTATAACGGACGGTCAGATATTTCTGGAAACGGAGCTGTTTCATTCCGGGCAGCGTCCGGCAGTAAACGTCGGCCTTTCGGTTTCAAGAGTCGGAGGAAAAGCCCAGACAAAGGCTATGAAAAGCGTTTCCGGCACGCTGCGCATAGACCTCGCGCAATATCGCGAGATCGAGTCTTTCGCTCAATTCAGTTCCGACCTCGACGAGTCTACCAAGGATTCTCTGGCATACGGCAGAATGCTTTACCATCTGCTGGTTCAGCCTCAGTTTAAACCGATGTCCCTGCACACGCAGGTAATATTGCTCTGCGCGGCCTCAAACCGACTGCTCATGGACATTCCCCTGGACAAGCTGGAGGATTTTAAGCAGGATGTCGTTTCATATATCGAAAAGGCCCATCCGGTTATCGTAAGCGAGATAGAGAACAGCAAAAAGCTCACGGAAGAGCTCAAATACAGCATACTTAAAGCTGTCGCTGAATTTAAGAGCAGGTGACTGTATGGAAAGCATGAAGGAACTCCGAAGCAGGATGATCAGCGTTCGCAAGACGATGAAGATCACCAACGCGATGTATCTTCTGGCCTCATCGAAAATGAAGAAGGCCCGCAAACGCCTGCTTGCCTCCGAGCCCTATTTCAACAGGCTGCAGGATACGATAGCGGACATTTTAGTCCACACTCATTCCGTGAATAACCGGTATTTCACAGGCAAAGATACAGCCGCCGGGGAAACCAAGCGCGGTTACGTCGTGATAACTTCGGATAAAGGGCTGGCCGGAGCTTACAATCATAACGTCATCAGACTTACGGAGTCCCATCTCAACGATTCAGGGAACAACACTTTCTTTTTCATTGGCTATTCGGGCCATAATTACTTCGCAAAAAAGCCCGAGCTCGGAAAAATCAGCGGCGAACACAGCTATGCCGCCACGGAACCGGCTTTATACAGGGCCAGAAGTATTGCCGAGGATCTGGTAAAAGAGTTCTGCGGCGGCGAGCTTGACGAAATATATCTCATCTACACCAAAATGCGCAGCGCGCTTACCGCGGACACCGAGATAATCAAGCTTCTGCCTCTCGCCCGCGATATGTTCCCGGACAGAAGGCCCGTTATCACCTCTCAGGCGGACAATTACGAAGAGCATTACTATCCCTCACCGGATGCTGTTTTGGATATGCTCGTGCCGAACTATGTAAAAGGTCTTATATACGGGGCGATGACAGAGGCGTATGCCGGCGAGCAAAACGCCCGCATGATCGCCATGGACAACGCGACAAAAAACGCAAAGCAGCTCATAGACAGGCTATCTGTGCAGTATAACCGGATGCGGCAGGCGGCTATCACTACGGAGCTCTCCGAAGTCGCGGGCGCCGCGAAAACTCAGTATTCGCAGCAGGGAGGGTACTGATGGAAAAGGGAAAAATCACACAGGTCATCGGTCCTGTTCTGGACGTGACATTTGCCGGGGGTCATCTGCCCCGGATCAAAGAAGCTTTGAAAGTCGATATAAACGGCAAAGAGACGTTTATGGAGGTATCAAGGCATATAGGCGGTCATACCGTCCGCTGTATTCTGATGGACTCGGCGGAGGGACTCTGCCGTGACATGGAAGTCATCGCAACAGGCGACTTTATAAAAGTTCCCGTAGGCGAAAAGACCCTCGGGCGGATGTTCAACCTGCTCGGTGAGGTAATAGACGGCGGAGAGCCTATCCCGGAGGATGCGGAGCGCTGGTCTATTCACAGGGAGGCTCCCGCGCTTTTTGACCAAAGCCCCGTGGCCGAGATCCTGGAAACGGGCATCAAGGTAATAGATTTGCTGTGTCCCTACGTAAAAGGAGGTAAAATCGGTCTTTTCGGCGGCGCGGGTGTCGGAAAAACGGTGCTTATACAGGAGCTTATTACTAATGTAGCCAGGGAACACGGGGGATACTCCGTTTTCACGGGCATCGGCGAGCGAAGCCGCGAAGGAAACGAGCTGTGGACCGAAATGAAAGAATCCGGCGTCATTAAAAAAACCGCGCTTGTTTTCGGTCAGATGAACGAACCGCCCGGAGCGCGTATGCGTGTGGGAATGAGCGGTCTGACGATGGCAGAGTATTTTCGCGACCGCGAGCATAAAGACGTTCTCTTGTTTATAGACAACATCTTCCGCTATCTGCAGGCCGGCTCGGAGGTATCCTCCCTGCTCGGGCGCATGCCCTCCGCTGTCGGTTATCAGCCGACTCTCGCAAACGAGATGGGAGAGCTTCAGGAGCGCATAACCTCAACGAAAGACGGCTCCATAACCTCCGTGCAGGCAGTCTATGTGCCGGCGGACGATCTAACCGACCCCGCGCCCGCTATTACCTTCGCTCATCTTGACGCCAAAACGGTTTTGTCAAGAAATATAGCCGAACAGGGTCTGTATCCGGCTGTCGATCCTCTGCAGTCCGCCTCCCGCATACTGGAAGCGGAAATCGTCGGCGAAGAGCATTACAACGTCGCCCGCAAGGTTCAGACTATACTGGAGCGCTACAATGAACTGCAGGACATAATATCCATTCTCGGAATGGAAGAGCTCGACGAAAGCGATACCCTCACCGTATACCGGGCGCGAAAAATACAGAAATTCCTCTCGCAGCCTTTCCGCGTAGCAGAAAACTTCACCGGGGTTCCCGGCGTATATGTACCCGTATCCGAAACGGTCAGTGGGTTTCGGGCTATCATAGACGGAGAAATGGACGACATCCCCGAGGCCGCGTTCTTCAACGTAGGCACGATCGAGGATGTTATGAAAAAGGCGCGGACGCTGATTAAAAACGACTGAATCCCGAGGTGCGCCGATATTATGAAAGCTTTTAAAATCGAGATTCTGGCGACAGACCGGATGCTGTATTCCGGCCCCTGCGAGTCTCTTATACTGCCCGCCATTGACGGCGAGTACGGGGTTCTTGCCCATCATGAGCCCGTTGTGCTCGCCTTGGTCGCCGGCGAACTGCGCTACACCGTCGGCGGAAAAACCGAGGTGCTTGCCGTCGGCGACGGTTTTGCCGATGTTGAGGAGGATCAGGTCGTTGTTCTCACCGATTTTGCCGAGCGGGCCGATGAAATCGATCTTGTCCGCGCAAGAGCGGCAAAAGCGCGGGCCGAGGAACGAATCCACGCTCAGCGGGACGCTGTAACTCTCGCGCACGCGCAGTCCGCACTTTCGCGTGCGATCGCCCGTATAAAAGTGTCCTCCAGAGTAAACGGCATGCGCTGAGCAATACCGGTCTCCCGCTAAACGGTGATCGGCAATAAAAGGAAAAGGGGTGATGCTCAAAATCGATACATCGCCCCTCTTTTATATTTATGTTATTTACATCGTTACTAAACCAGACAGTAATGCTCGGATTTTTGACTGAAACAAAAACAGCCGATACCTCCCAGACCGATATGCGCGACTACCACACCGCCTATAGGACATATCGTAGCCTTGCTGCCGGGAAGTCTCCGCAATATGTTTTCCTCGAGCTCTTTGGCTGAGTTCAGGCCATCCGAATGAGTTATGGAGATCAGCTGGGCAGGAAACCGGGCGGCTCTTTGAACTATTTCGTCAGCAATGATCTTTATAACGCTTTTATGCCCTCTTGTCATCCTGCGCTTGACCATACGGCCGTCCTCAACATCCAGGATCGGATGTATTCCGAGCTTGCTCCCGATTTGTCCGATAATCTTGGGGATCCGTCCGCCTTTTGCCAGCCACTCGATATCGTCAACCGAAAACACATGCACGACATGCCCGGCCATAAACTCAAGCTCCGTCTTGACCGCTTCAAAGGAAAAACCGTCCCGCACCATTTTCAGAGCCTGCAGCGCCATAAGCCCCGTCGCTCCCGAACCGCCCCCGGAATCGATAACCTCGAATTTTCGTTCGGGATACTCCCCGCGCAATTCCTCGGCAACCATATGCCCAAGAGAGTATGAACCGGACATGCCCGAGGAAAACGCGATGTATATAAAATCATCGCCGTCATCAAGGCAGGCTTTAAACAGCTCATACGCCCTGCTGTAAGGGATCTGGGCCGTTTTCGGAACAAAACCCTCTCTTATGCGCTCGTATACTTCACTTACGCCGATTTCCTCTCTGTCAAGATAGCTTTTGTTTCCCACCGTTATAATCAGCGGCAGAATCTCAAGCTCCATGCCCTGAAAAAGGGACTCGTCATAATCGCAGGTGCTGTCTGCTATAATTCTTATCTTATTCATATACTCACCTCTTCAGGAAGGATGCCGGTCATAATGTCGGCAATGATGTTATCTTTGTATTTATTTACTATTTTATCACATAACCGCTCTTTTAATATCAAAAAAATGTGAACGTTTGCGGGTATTCAGGCGGACTGATACGCCGCCGCCGAAACTGCGAAACCGCTTTTTTCAAATTTAAATGTCATTCCGGCTTTTACGTTATAAAGATCCGCGATTATTGAATTGCGGCATTATGTATGATAGAATATTTTTCATAACAGACCTATTTTGAAAGGAGACCAGTCGCTTGGAATACTTATTTGATCATAGCGGAAGTATGAAGATCCCCGCGGTTAAGGACGAGCACCCTTGGGATACGCCTCCCCCTCCTATCCCGGAGGAAGATATTTTTGAAACGGTTGACGCGGAAGTGGTCATTGTCGGCGGCGGCATATCGGGGATCGCTACCGCGGCGCGCTGTACGCAGCTGGGTTTGAAATGCATATTACTGGAAAAATACCGCGGTTTGGTAGCGCACGGAGCGCATATCGCCACCATTGGGTCTAAAGTACAGCGGGAAAACGGCGTTATGATAGACAAAAAGCAGTTCGCGCGCGACTGGATGCGCATATGCGGAAGCCGGGTAAACGAGGATCTGCTGTGGCTGTATATAAACCGCAGCGCAGAAGCTTTTGAATGGCTCCTCGAATGCGGGGGCGATCAAATCGAGCCGGTCCTATTCGGAGGCAACTACAGGGGTCCGGACTTTACCGAGTACGCAGGAACGCACTTCCTGGCGAAAACGGAAGGCAGTAAGTACAAGCATACGGGCGCGCTCCTTATCTGCGAAATATTCGAGGATGTGGCGCTGACCGGCGGATGCAGGATTTTCCGCAATACACGCGTGGAACAGCTTGAAAAAACCGGTGACAGGGTCACCGCGGCACTCGCCAAATGCGAGGACGGCAAATACAGAAGATATCGCGCCTCGCGGGGCGTCGTTCTGGCTACCGGCGACATCGGAGGAGACCCCGAGATGCTAAAGGCCTACTCGCCTCTGGGCAGCAAGCTCGGCAAAAACGGTTATTACCCTCCCGGACTCAACACGGGCGACGGGCACAAAATGGGGCTGTGGGCCGGCGGCGCTTTCGAAAACGAACCCTGGGCTCTGTCTTTGCACCTTATCGCTTACGCTTTTTACTGCTTCTTCTTCCTTCACATAAACCGTCTGGGCAATCGTTTCATGAACGAGGATACCTGGATACAGGCAAAAGCTATCCGATGCCTCATGCAGCCGAAGGGCGACTGGGCATATACGATATTCGACTCAAAATGGTACGATGAGTGCTCAAAGCTTGCGCAGTACGGCGGAGGTCAGTTCGTCGATTCATTGGGCGCCGTTTACGGCCGTCCCTGGAATGAAAACAACGACACACGCCGTGCGATAGAAAATTACATCAAAAACGGCATGTGCTTTAAGTGCGATACGCTCGAGGAGCTGGCCGAAAAGATCGAGGTACCGGTCGAAAACCTCCTGAAAACCGTTGCCCGCTACAACGAGCTATATGAGCTCGGAGAAGATGTGGATTACGGAAAGAGGGCAATCCTCCTGACAAGGATCGACAAGCCGCCCTATTACGCGATAAAGTGGGGTCCCGCTCTCCTCAACGTCTTCGGAGGACTGCTCATCGACACCAAAATGCGCGTGCTTAACAAAGACCAGCAGCCTGTCCCCGGACTTCTCGCCGTAGGCAATGTATCCGGAGGCTTCTACGGAGTCGATTATCCTCTGCTTCTGAGCGGAAACAGCCACGGACGCGCTATAACCTGGGCGCGTGCCGCCGCCGAGACGCTTTTAAACGGGGAAGCATAGCAGAGTATAAGCGCCGTGCCCCCCTGTCTTTTGCGGCGCTTTTCTTATCCGGATTTTAAAGCCGGTATTTTTCGTCCCGCGTATTCAGCCGCGCCCCGCGGCAGATGACCATATAAATAACAGAGGAGACTGAGATCATTATGAAAGTATTCGAAAAACCCGGAAAACAAAATACGGATGAGACCTGCCGCATAGCGGTGGAACGCGCAAAGCTGATTAATGCCCCGATCATCGCGGCAACCACCGAGGGAGTTTCGGGTCTTCGCGTTTGCCAGATAGCCGAAGAGCTCGGATTTACCGGTCAGATAGTCATTGTGGCATCCGCGTATGGAGCGCACGCGCCCGGAGAAAGTCTTTTAAAGGATGAATACCGCGATGCCATAAAGGCTCGCGGCGTACAAATCGTTGCCGCCGCTCACGCCCTGTCGGGAGCGGAACGCGGCATGAGCACGAAGTTCAAGGGCATCTACCCTCTGGAAATCATGGCATATACGCTGCGTATCCTCTCTCAGGGCGTTAAGGTCGCGGTTGAGATCGGCTCAATGGCTCTTGACGCGGGAGCGGTCGCGCACGGCATACCGGTCGTCGTAATGGGTGGGACCAGCCGCGGCCTTGACACCGCTGTCGTAATGAGCCCGGCGCACGCGAACGCCATATTCGATTCAAACATTCACGAGATTCTCTGCATGCCGTATTGAGAGATATGTCCTCTTATAAAAATACTGAGCTCCTTGTTTTATGGGAGATCAGTATTTTTATTCGCGCCGCTCGTTGTCTGAGAGTCTTTACCTTATCAGGTATTGACCGCCTGACTCATCCTGCAGCGATGATAATAGAGCTCCTCTGTAGCCAGAGCGATTTTTGTCACCGAAAAGTCCTCGCCGTGCGGGTATATGTAGTAGGTATCCTCCAAAGTGTTAAGGTCGATGCAGTCGCCGTGTTTGCCGAGGTATTCGTATTCTATGTGACACGAGTAAAGCGACTGTACCGTCTTGACCATGCCGAAGGCGCTGCCGTCCGGTCTTTTTCCCTCGAGGCGGAATCCGTCCGTATCATGAATTATAACACCCTCGCCCAACCGTATGAAACCCTTAGCGTTCGGCAGCGAGTCAACGTGGCATTCGGCGTTAAAGGAGTATGTACCTTCTTCCACCTCGCGGCGAACCTCGGCGCGCTCCCATTCATACCAGTCCGGTATGTGCGCGAATTCGGTTTCACCCGTCTCGGCTCTGAGCTCGCCGAGCTCGGTCATCTCCCAGCGCTTTTCGCAGTGCAGGCAGTATAGGTGTCTGCCTTCGCTGCGCATGCGGTACTCTTTGCCGCACGCAGGGCATTTATAAAGCACCTTATGCAGTCCCTGCGCCCGCCACGGAACGTCGATTTTTATATTATTCGCCTTTTGCCACTTAAAATCGTCATATCTGAATTCCGTGCGGATCGCCTCGTTTATCTCCTCAACGGAGGCCTTTTCAAGCTGCGCGGCCGTAAAAAGCTGCTTCATCACGGCCTGCGTCTTTTTGACCCCTCGTTTTTTTAGGTTCCAGAAGGGAGCGTCCACATGGTGTCCGTTGGTTATCATCGTAACAATCGGCACTTTCATCATCTTGCAGAGCTTGCCGAGTGAATCGGGCAAAACCGACTGCGTGCCGCAAAGAGAGTAGCGGGATTCCGGATAGATTACGAGAACATCGCCGTTTTCAACTACCCGCTTAATTTGCCATATAAGCTGAACGTCCAGTGTGAATTTACGCTTACATATGCCGCCGACATTCCGCAGCAGCCATTCCCTGCCGATGAAGCCGTCTATAGCCACGATATAGTTCGCTCTGTTCGGAAAAAGGGCCGCCGTGGCTACCTTAAAATCAAAGAAAGCGTTGTGGTTTCCCAGAAAAATGAAAGGCGGCTTTAAGCCCTCGCAGTTTATTTTTGTTATCTGCGCCCGATGCTGCCACACATCCGGAAAGCACAGCAGCCATGTAAGCGGCTGCAGAAATCTGCGCTGACGTACGGGCGGTTTTTTCATGTCGAATCGTTTGATCTGCTCTTCCATATTACCCTCTTTCCCGATATATTTTGCTTATTCTATAATAACTTTTGCAAATTATCAATATGTATATCCGACACCTTTATACCGGTATCCAAATAAAAAGGGATACCGGTATAAAGTTTATTTAAGGCCGCTGGCGACTGTTTGTCGTTATGTCAACCGTACTGAAGGCCGGGCTTTTCCGCCTTCAGTTTGAGCTCCCAGAGAATCTTCGCCGTCTGCTCGTTATTAATGTTATTGCGGGGCATAATCGTGCCGTCCGAGTATCCGTTGAAAAACCCGAGCGAGACAGCGCTTTCAAGGTCTTTTACGGCGTAACCGCTCACATTCCTCCGGTCTGAAAAACCGACAAGCGCCCCCTCGGAGCTTTCGGGTATCAGTTCGGCATTACGGAGGTTGAAAGCACGCATGAGCATGGCGGCCGCATCCTGTCTGGTTATCAGCGTGTCGGGACTGAATGCCGTGGAGGATATGCCGTTTATTATTCCGCACTGATACGCTGTCTGCATCTGCTTCAGATATGGGTTATTCGCGCTCACATCCGTAAACGGAAATCCGGACTTCACGGCGTCAAGCTCCGTTAAGCCGAGTGCGTTTACGATCGCGGCGCAAAACTGCGCTCTGGTCGTATATTGGCCCGCCGCGAAGCTGCCCTTTGAATCAAGCTCCATTATCCCATTATTGACAACGGCGCTGATATATCCTCTCGCCCATGCCGGCAGCTGGTTTTTGTTATTGATGACCGGCGGCTTTGCGACCGCCGTGTTTCTTATTACGGAAGCTTCAGATGCGTAGCTGTACTCTTCGAATCTGTCGAGAGGATTTACAACATACTGTGAGACGTCTCTCATATGCTGAAGCTGAAACTCAATGTTAAAGGCATTGGCGTCCATTTCTATTCCCTGTTTCACATATATAATGGGAGGCGGCGGCGAAAACGGCGGATTCGGTATATCTACGCCCTCCACCTGCATACCGGATACGATATGGCGCATCTCGTAACGGTTTCTCATAGTAAAATCGCCGTCTTCTTCACTGTCGTCTTCTTCGATTATATAACCTACTCCGGCATCGGGATCGGTAACGGTATACAATATTTCCATACCCGCAAACGCGTCGATATTCACGCCGGGAGGTTTGTAATATAAGATATTCGGTACTTCCTGTGTTATCCAGGTGACTTGTCCCGTAGGAGCTGTATACTTTTGCGTTATCGTGACCGTAGGGGCTATGTCCGGTTTTATCTCTTCCCAGCGCCAGCGATATACAGCCTCTGTGCTCGTCCCTTCGGGTGAACTTACGGGAGAGCCGAGCTTGAGCTCGCCGATATCGTCCGTTTCATAAAGCGTAATCGGGAAGGGGTTTTCGGGATAATATTCAAAGTGGTTGGGATAGCGCATATTCGCGGCCGGGAATCTTATATATCCCAGGTCCTGTATCGGTAAGTCTCCTTGTACGAAATCAGCCGGGACCTCGCCAAGCTCGACAGACATCTGAGCGGTGCCGGTATAGGGTCTGCTGCCTCCTTTGTTAACCGCGATCACACTGAGCGTAACGTTATGCTGCAAACCGATGATATTGCCCTCTAAATCTTCAATAGGCACCTGCTGATCCATCATTACCCTGCGCACGACAACGTTGTGCTCGGTCTTATGACCTCCGGCGCCGGTAGGCTCATAAGTGCCGAATATATATCCGTTTTGATTAATCTGCCAGCGGAGCTCACAGTTCGGCTTAATGTTATAGTCCGCGTCCAGAACACTTACATAGGCACCCGTTTTCCTGAGCTTATACTCGGTAGTGTACCGATCCGCGGTAAAGGTGGCTTTCTCGGTGACTTTTGTGGCAACGTCGGTCGAGTAAACGGTTACAGGACCTTCATAATATATCCTGTCCTGCGTTTCAAACCGGACTTCGGAATTCGGAACGTCCAATACCGTCAGGTCGCGCCCCGAAAGCGTAGTAAACTGAACCGTATCCTCAAAGAAATCACCCCGCAGCTTGCTGGTTCCGTAATAATCCGTATCACCCGGTTTCCTGGCCCCTAAAAAAGGAGTCACTCCGTTGATGATGTCCGACTGCCCGTAAAAGCCGGGAGCTTTAATTATAATGCAGTCTCCCTTCCCGACGTCTATATTAAAGATGCTGAAGTCGAGTCCCACACAGCCCTGATCATCGGTCTTCACGGTCACCTTTCTTGTCGGGTTCTGGTTCGCTCCGCCCTGCGGGTCGTTTCCCGAAGCATAATACCATATCTCCAGATTGCGGTTGGAAAACGGAAGCTTGTCGCTGAAGGGAACGGCGTTTGCCGGCGTTGTCCCGGCAAGGCGTTTGGTCATAGCGGCTATATTGATCCTATCCTGATATGTACACAGACGGCTGAAGTAGTATATAACGTCATCCTCGGCGCGAAAGCTCTTGTTTCGCTCTATTATCGGTATGTGCAGATTGATAAGATTTGTCCTGTCGTCAAGGATCGTTACAAAGGCATTCACCACAAAATCCACGCCGTAGCTCATCGTGTTTTCCGCAATGTCCGCGTACGCATAGAACCCTACCCTTAGCTGCGCGTTGAAAACATCGATACTCAGTATTTCCAGCCCCACGAGAGGAGTAACATAGAAGCCCGCGTGTATATATCCCATCGGATCGCATTCGGCGCCGAAAAATTTATCGACGTCGTTATTGACATGAAACGAAGTCGGAATGCCCCATTTCGTGCTTCCGTATACGGAGGCGGTAGCCTTAACACCCTCCTGCGCCCTGACGGTGAGCGCGATATCCCCGTCTATATCTATGACAAGAAAAATCCCGAGCTTAACGCTGCCCAGGCCCTCGATACCGACGATAACGGAAAATATCGGAAAATAAAGTTCCTTATCTATTTTCACGTTGATAAGCGCGTTGAGGTCTATAAACTGCGCGGCATCGACAAATCCGAACTCATAACCGTCTGAAAAAGAATATTCCGCGACTATGCCGGGACTCACACCAACTGCCCCGTCGAGTTCAAGAGTCATGGTTAAGGGTTTAAACACGTCGTACGTTCTGAACGTATACTCGCCGCTGTACTCATATATTTTGGAGCCGCGGCTGTTAAACAGGTTATACATATCCTTCATTTGCGCGGAAGGAGCATTGCCGCTCATAAGTGTCTGGGTCTGGCCCGTCTGCCCGGCAAGCTTAGCGGCGTATTCCTTCACGGATATGCCTTTTACTTCATACTCAATGATGTTCGCGGGCGTCGGCTCAATCACCTGCCTGGGTATCTTAAAGTCGCTGAAAATCTCGATCATTGTCGGCTGACCGACTATGTAGCTGCCGTCGGCGTTGACCTTCATGATCTTCATTGTTTTTTGTTTTTCCCTGTCCACCAATATGTCGCCCGCCGAGAGGCTCGTTCCGGTTATTCTGACGGAACCGTCAACCATATCCGCGTCGGAGAAGTCTATAAACTTAACGCGGTCGCTGTATTGGTATGACACATTGCTGATTGTTGCCGGGGTTGTGATAAGGGCGGCGTTTGAAGTTAAAGTGCTGCCGACGAGGAATAATGCAAGAACCGTGCTGAGTATAAACGCCGGTATTCTTCTGAGCATTTTTTCTCCCTCCCGTGTCGCTTAAAGAGCGGACATTCCGATTAATGAGCGTCATTTTACTTCCATAAAAATCATATTATTACTATTAATTCCATTGTCAACATAAATGCAAAAACTGCCGTCTCCCGGCAAATGCGAAGGGAAATGCCGGGCGCGGAGGTGTAAAACACCGCGCCTTTTATGAGGCGCGGTATCTATTGGCATATATTCTTACTTGACCGCGGCTAAAAGAGCCCGCTTTACCATAACCTTGGCCAGCTGTACTTTATACTTGCTTGCTTCAAACGGCATTGCGTCCTCTACGGCAGCCGCGCCGGCTTCTTCCGCGACTTCCTCGCTAATCGCTTTGTCGGCAATCACTTTTTCGGCCTTGTATGCGCGATACGGCGTCGGAGCGACCGCGCCGAGGCAAACGCGCGGCTCGGTGCAGCCCACCTTTACCGCGCAGTTGACTATGGGAAAGTCTATAGATTTGCGGAAGGCGTGCTTGATGAAAGCGCTTTTGCTTCCCTCTTCGGGGGCGGGGATACGAATCTCCGTTATGACCTCGTCCTCGGCGAGCACCGTATTGCTTGAAATATTAACGGCGAAGAAATCCTCCGCGCTGATCGTGCGTCTGTCGGTGACTATACTGCCTCCGAGCGCTATAAGCGCCGGCGCCACATCCGAAGGATGCACGGCGTAGCACGCGCAGTTCAGGCAGCGTCCCGCCTCAAGGAAAGCTTCCTCGGTCGTCGGAGTAAACGAATCCTCCAGCTCGAGGCTCCGTTTATCCGTGTCAAGCTCGCGCAGCTTTATCGCCTGCTTGTTTTGTATGCCCACGGGGTCAAAGCTCACGGCCTTTGAAGCGCCCGATGCCTGATTACTATATTCAACATCAAGATAACGATTGATTCCGTTGGCGGCCTTATGCCCCGCGGCAATAGCTCCTATTACCGTTCCCGGGCCCGTGGTGGCGTCTCCCGTCGCAAAAACGCCTTTTCTGGAGGTCATCTGCGTATCCTCGGAAATATCTATCAGTCCGCGGCGGTTAAGCTGCATCTGATATTTGTCGTCTAAAAACGACAGGTCGACCCTTTGCCCTACGGCCATAAGTATATTCTGAGCCTTAACGTTTAAGGTTTCGCATACTTCATACTGCGGGTTAAAGGCCCCGGTCTCGTCCCAGGCGCTTACGCAGCGTTTTAGCTGCATACCTTTTACTACTCCGTTTTCCTCAATGACCTTGTTAAGCCCCCAGGAAGGCATTATGACTATCCCCTCGGCTTCGGCGCGCGCTATCTCCTCGGCGCTTGCCGGCATGCGGTCTCTGGGTTCCAGACATGCCAGGGTCACCTTCTTCGCTCCCAGGCGCTTGGCCGTAACGGCTACGTCCATCGCCACATTGCCGCCGCCGGTTACAAGCACATCCGTGCCGATCTTGCCCTCCATCCACTTGTTGACCTCGACAAGGAAGTCGAGGCCGAACACCGTGAGCTCCTCGCCCGCGATACCTACAACAGGCCGCTTCCAGGTGCCCGTGGCGAAAAGGACACTGTCATATTGCTTTTCAAGCTCTTCCGGATCTGTCGTTTCGCCCACCTTCGTGTTCAGCAGGAACTTAACGCCCATACCTTCGAGAGCTTTCACAAATTTACGCACGACATCCTTGGGAAGCCTGTACGCGGGAATGGCGTACATGAGCATACCGCCCGCCTCCGCCTTGCTGTCGATAACGGTTACACTGTTTCCGGCCTTGCGCAGGAAATAAGCCGCCGACAGTCCCGAGGGCCCCGAGCCGACTATAGCAATCGATTTGCCGGTTTCCGCGGCCGGAGGTGCGTAGAATTTGTCGCTGTTATCAAGGATGTAATCTCCGAGCGTCCGCTCAACGCCGCTTATCAGTACGCTTTCATCAGTCTGGCAGCGGTTGCACTTGCTCTGGCAGAAATGCGCGCAGACACGGCCCGTGATCGCGGGCATCGCGTTAACTTTCATGATTATATCGGCGGCCTCGTCCCAGTTGCCGCTTCTTATCTGCTCGAAGTAGGCGGGGATATCCGTGCCCGCCGGGCATTCCTGCGTGCACGGCGAGGCGTGAGACTTCATGCCGCCGAAAATAGAATGATAGCGGTTGTCTCCCAATATGGCGAAGCATTCGCTGCCGCCCTTGCGGTTGCAGGGGAAGCGGTTTTCCGGTTTTCTGAAATACCAGCAGCGCGGAAGCTGGGCCAGTGTTCCGCCTATCGTGCCCATATCCCTGATATGCGGCGAGCCAACGCTTTTCGCCGCCTGCGCGAGCGCCGTATAATTCTTTTTAACCCCGGCGTCTTCGGATATATCGCTCAAACGCGTGAGCGCTCCTATTTTCAGCATGCCGTCCTCATGGCGTATATAGTCAAGACCCGGAACAGTCTTGATGTTAACGACCGCGGAGGGATAATCCGGAAGGATATTATCCTTCAGGGTTCCCAGAAGGTCTGTTCCTCCAGCGATAATATCGGTTTTGCCGGCGCCAAGCGCGTTTACGGCTTCGTTTACGGTTCTGGCGTTAATATGTTTGAACGGTTTCATACTTTACCTCCTATGCCTTTCCAAGCGCTTTTAGGACTTTATCGGGAGTTGCGGGCGGATCCACCCACACGCCGACGGCGTTATGGATCGCTATCACAATAAGGTGCGTGTTCGCGAGCGAATGACTGATGCCGCTCGCTCCGTAAGCCGCGTTGCCCGACCGGGTCTCAAGGAATTCGCGCTCAACCGGGGGTACGTCGAGTATCGTCGGCTTCTTATAGTCTATCATATTCGTGTTAAGTTTCAAGCCACTTCTTTCATCGAATACATATTCTTCAAGAAGCTGACAGCCGTGGCTGAAAAACATTACCTGGTCAATCTGGCTTTCAAGGGAGGTGCGCCGCATAATTTTACCCGGATCCGCCGCGACGCCGAAGCGCAGGACCTCCACTTCGCCGGTTTCGGTGTCAACGGCCACTTCGCAGAAGGCCGTGTTCATTGTATCGAGCATTTTACCCATACCCTTGGTCCATATAGACGTGGGCGGTCTGCCGGAAAATGTGGCGAAAATGTTTTTCGTCACCGCTCTTTCGAGAGGAACGGACTTTCCCGGATCGGCTTTGGCGATGATGCATCCGTCCGCCATATCCAGATCTTCGGGCTTCATTCCGATAAACGGGCTCGGCTCCTGAGGTCTGCCGAAGCTGAACATCGAAGGCGGCGCCGGATTTTCCGCTTCTTCGATAGCCGCCCGGAGAATCTTCTTCTTGAGGATATTCGCGCACTCCTTCATCGCCCAGGCAGAGGCCGTGGTTCCGTCCGAGCCTCCCCCGACAGGCGTGAACGTTTCTCTGTAATCAAAATCAACCTTTATATCCTTATACTCCAGACCTAGCTCCTCCGCGACGACCATGGCGTTGCATTCTACCGCGTATATGCCCGTGCAGGGTCCCTGTGTCGGCATATGTACTACGCCCCTGCGGAGCTCAAGCTTGCAGTCATAGCCCGAAAAAGCGTGCCTGGGACATATCTGGTATCTGAAGCTCATGCCGTGCATCCTGCCGTCGGGAAGCCTTTTTGTTCCGGAGGAGTGCCAGTTCCAGTTCATGAGCTTTTTGCCCGCGTCCAGACAGGCTTCGAAGCTCGGCACGGGATTAGGGTCGCTTTGAGATTCGGGTCCGTGAAGGTTGAGCCCAGCGATTTCGATCGGGTCTTTATTGAGTCTTTCGGAGATCAGATATATCGCCATTGTACCGGCGTCCCAGTTAAAGGGACAATGCTGTCCGCTGACATACATCCTTCCTCTGTTGGTATCGACTATTTCCATAAACTGCCGGATATTAAGGCATTTGAGGGTATAGTAGGGTCCGTAGCCCTGATCGCCGGAGGTTCCGAAGGTTGAACTCCCCTGCACCCCTCCGTCCGCGATTGAAAAGTCATCGACCGCGGTAATAAGACCGTTGTTTTTAATGCCGACCTTCAGGTGCATATAGCGCTCGTTCATCAGAAAGTCAAAGGTTTCCTCGCGTGTATTTACGCACCGCACCGGCCTTCCTGTTCTTTTGGCCAGCAGCGGCGTTATTTCCTGTGATCTTCGCATGCCCCAGTCACAGTATTTTCCGCCTTGGAAAAGGCCTTCCTGAACGGTCTTTTCGGGAGGCATGCCGTACAACCCGCCGATCGCGTCCTTCCTTTGGACCGCGCCTTCTATGTGCAGGCTTTTCCCCTCACCCTGATAGGGGTCATTGAACCACCAGGCTACCGAACCCGGCGGATTAGGTATGAGCGAGGCAAAGGCGGGTATTTTCAGATCATATTCCAATATCTGATCCGCTTCCCTGAAACCGGCCTCAATGTCTCCCTGGGATACAACCGAATAGGAGACGTTTCCTTTTTTAGGGCGGCTGGGATCGCGGCGCGGGCCCATCATGTCGGGCGGAAGACTGCTCAGTTCGGGCGGACGTATTACGGGAGCGTCGGGCTTTCTTCCCTCGAGGGCATTTACGACGTGCGGCAGCACTTCCCACTCAACGTCGAGCAGCCTGAGCGCTTCCTCGCATATATCCTCGCTTTCCGCGACGACGATTACGCCTACCTCGGTCCCGTCCTGATCCGCTATATTGTCCAGCCAGGGTCTGCGCGCCGGAGAACCGAAGGGAGCGCTCCCCAGCTGCTTTATATCCTCGTTTTCCCAGGTCAGGATATCCACGACACCCGGAAGAGCTCTCGCTTTTAACGTGTCCACGCTTACGATTTTGGCGCTGGCGTACGGACTGCGCAGAAATTTCGCGTGCAGCATATCCGGAACCACATAGTCTATTCCGTACTTCGCTACGCCCGTCGCTATCGCGTAGGACAATACGCCCGGAAGGTTGGGTTTTCCGACTACTCTGAAGGTTTCTCTTTGTCCGTTTACTCCCGCTATATCAGCCATATTTATAGCCTCCCGACGCCATTTTTACCGCCGCCTCCATGATAGCCGTGGAGTGCCGCGGATATGTGCCGCAGATGCATATGTTGCCGGCGAGCGCTTCTTTGATCTCCCGCTCGCTCGGGTTCGGGTTTCTGT
>JAAYBW010000040.1 GCA_012729975.1 Clostridiales bacterium | reverse complement strand
CCGGGTATTTTCTGCGCGGGCGACTGCAGGGTAAAAAGCGTTCGTCAGCTCACAACAGCCGTAGGGGACGGCGCGACGGCCGCGCTTGCAGCCTGCGACTATCTGGACGGCTTCGGTGACTGATACCGATATCACATATTTTTAGGATATCCATATAAAAATAACGATATACCCTATTGTATAAGGCCGCGGGCGCTTCAAGCCCACGGCCTTATACCGTATCGCTATTATGGAAGATCAGCGTTTAATCCCGCTAAATTTCCGATGCGATTTTAAACGCGCTGTGCACCGCACCGCGAATTTCACTCTGATCAAAGCAGTCGCCGATCAAATATAACCTCGTATTCGGAACAGCGCTTCTAAACAGCTGGGCTTCTTTTGTCAATGATTTCATGCCGACAGCGTACAGAACGGTATCGGCGCTGATTACGCTTGTCATTCCGGTTTCAATATCGGATATTGTGACGGTTTTTTCGTCAATTCTCTCGACCTTGCTTTTAAATATCACCTTGACATTGTATTGCTGCAGTTCATGCTTAAGGCTAAGCGCACCGCCGAGGGCCCCCGATACCGCCCCTTTCAGACTAAGCGTATCCGTCATTTCAACCAGCGTGACTTCTTTTCCGTCCATTGCATGCCGGACAGCCGATTGGACTCCGACCGCACCTCCGCCTATGACTACAACTTTATCTCCGACCTGCGCGCCTTCTATTTCCGCGTCTGGCGCCCACAATACGTGAGGGGAATCGATCCCGATAACAGCCGGTTTAATCGGCCTGGAACCGATTGCCGCAAGTATCACGTCATAACATTCTTTTGCGAGGTTTTCGGGCGTTGCCTCCATGTTCATTAAAACACGCGCGGGAGCTTTCTGCGCCTGCCTGCGCAGATACATGAGATACTCTTTGACATCAGCTTTTCTGGGATCCAGTGAAGCATAGTTCAGATTTCCTCCGATTACTGCTTCCTTCTCATAAAGCGTAACATCATGCCCGCGCTCCACAAGCGTCAGCATAGCCTGTACCCCGGCCGGTCCTCCGCCTATAACCGCAACTTTCTTCTTTTCAGCTGCAATCGGGACCCTGTTTTCGGGATACTTATCTGTTTTTCCTCTTATCGGATTCACCGAACAATCCCAACTTAAAACGCCGAATTTATCAGCGTATCTGCACGCGCAGCGTATACAGGGTCTATGATCCTCTTCACGACCCTCTGCATATTTATGAGGCATATCCGGATCAGCCAGCAGCGCACGCATATATGCGACAAAATCAGCCGTTCCGCTCGAGATTATCTCTTCTGCCTGTCGTACGTTCATAATCGCTCCGACCGTTGCGACATATAAACCCGGAAACTCCTTTTTGATTTTCCCTGCCCAGTGTACGTTGTACATATTGGGGTAAGTGTAAGGCAGATGCAGCGGCAGCATCCCCATGGGGTCCGCTATAACATCGTGCAAGCCGCCGGACACATGGAGGATATCAACCTTATCCTTGATAATGTCAAGGAACTCCAGCGTATCTTTAAAATGCATACGCCCCTCTTTGTATTCGTCTGCGGAAATGCGGTATTCAATGACAAAGTCTTCACCAACCGCTTTTCTGACCGCATCGAGCGCCTCTACCGCAAACCTTGCCCGGTTATGCGCGGATCCTCCGTATTCGTCTTCTCTTCTGTTGAAATATGTACTGTAAAACTGCGCCAGAAGATTGCCGTGAGCGCCGTGTATCATAACAGTGTTCATACCCGCTTTTTTCGCGCGCAATGCGGAATCGGCATATTTTTGTACAGTCTCTTCTATTTTCGCTTTACTCATCTCGCGTGTCGGTATCGGCTCACGATTCGCGCGACGGGCGCGGATGCGTTCCGCCGGCATGATGAAGGCCGATGGGGAAAATCCGCATTCACCTGCTTTTCTGCCCGGGATGCTTCCCTGCATCGCGCCGTTATGGGTGAGCTCCAACTGCCCGTGCGCACCGTAGAGAGAGCACATGCCCGCAAATCTGGAAAGCGGGGTTATGCACGCGTCTGTGCTTGTATCGAGCTGACCTCCGAGCCCCTCGTCGTCTGACTCATTGATATCGATTGAGACGTTGCCGACGTTTACGACAGCAACCCCTCCTTTCGCAAACGGCCTGAAGCATTCGACAAAATACGGCGTCACATGGCCTTTGGCATCTCCCGCGCCCATACACCCCGGAGGCGCAAACGCCAGCCTGTTTTTGTAATAAACTCCCCGAATCTCAATCGGTTTAAATACATTTGTATAGTTCATTTTTATGACCATCCCCTTTATTAAAGCGCAGCAGCGTAATGAACCCGGTTTGTCTGACATATTCTCTTATTCCGATATACTTTTTATCGGAGAAAGGAAGCAGCCGGCGTATCCCGGCCGCTTTATCGGGCAGCAGCTCACCGATCGGTTGCCCTGCTAGTATTTCCCGTATTCCAGGACAGTCTCAAACATGGCCTTGACATTCTCTACGGGTGCTTTTCCGAAGCCGTAGCCGCCTTCAAATATATACCCGCCGCCCGGCGCGCAGATATCAAGGACGCGCTTAACCTCATCGATAACCTGCTGTTTTTT
>JAAYBW010000039.1 GCA_012729975.1 Clostridiales bacterium | reverse complement strand
TATATAGGAGACATATCATGTGCCACGATGCAATTCTAAGTGGAGACTATTTAGAGCTTATTAGAATAAATAAACGTGTAGATTATTAGAGGATCGCTGAACAAGTAGAGACGTGCCAAGTGAGGCATATCCATATGGAGTCGAGCTTCGCGAGGAGAACGGCTACGGATTTCAAATTGCCTCTCCCGAAAAGGCGCTTTGTGACCAGCTGTATATAATTTCACCCGTAAAAAACCGGCCAGGGCTTGAGGAGCTTTTGTTCCGGGATCTGCGCATTGACAGCAACCTGTTCTGGGCGCTGGACATGCGGTTGCTTGCGGAGCTGGCAAACTGTTACCATACACAAAATCACCGTTTGCTGCGCGCTTATATCAAGAAGGAGGCAAATCATTGAACGCAGTCATTGAACAGATGCTTAAGCCATACGAGGCGCAAACATTATATGACAAGGAGAACGCCATAAAAGAAGTCGTTCAGGAGATCGTGTTATGCGGACTGAGTCGATCCGGGTTCTTCCAGCTTGCTGCTGATCAGCGTCACTCCGCTGTACCTTGTATTGCCAATCTCAAATCTGGCATCAAGTTTTTTCTGCACATAATCAAAAAGCCACGGGCTGATAATCGGCTCGTGGTCTTCTTCGACATAGTATTGAGGAAGCTCTCCCTTGTTTTTCTTCATTTTCTTCTTGAGAAAATCTACCGTAAATTCCTTTTGCAGAAGAGCGTCACCTTTATATTTCTCATTCGACAGCATCCTGCGGACTGTCGCTCCGCTCCATGTATCGCAGCCGCATGGAGTCGGCACTCCGTCTGCCGTGAGCAGAGAGGCGGTCGTGTGCGGCGTATAGCCCTGCAGGAACATATGAAAAATCCTGCGCACCGTGACCGCCTGCTCCTCGTTTACGACCATCGTGTACTTATCTGCGCCCTTGTCGTATCCAAGGAAACGACTGTACGCAAGACTGACCTTTCCGTCTGCCATTCTTTTTCTCTGTCCCCATGTCACATTTTCGGAGATGGAGCGGCTCTCTTCCTGGGCAAGCGAAGACATAATGGTCAGCAGGAACTCGCCCTTTGAATCCGTGGTGAAGATGTTCTCCTTCTCGAAGTAGACTCCCACACCTTTTTCTTTCAGCTTGCGTATCGTGGTGACCGTATCCACCGTGTTTCTTGCAAACCTCGATATAGATTTCGTAAGAACCAGGTCGATGTGTCCGGCAAGGCAGTCCTCCACCATACGGTTAAAGCCCTCCCTGCGATTCGTACTCAAGCCGGAGATTCCATCGTCCACATAGATTTCTACGAACTCCCATCCCGGATGTTCAAGTATCTTTTTTCTGTAGTAATCGGTCTGCGCCGTGAGGCTCGTTTCCTGTTCTTCATGGTCAGTAGAAACCCTCGCATACGCAGCCACCCTCTGCACCGGCTTTGCCGCCTCTTTGAAAGTCGCAGGTTTCGGCAGAGCCGTGATTCTTGTGACAATCCTATCTGGCATCAACGATCACCCCGTCTCCGATTTTTCCGTCCAGATTCTCGACCTCAAGAAACGGCGGTTCATAGTGTCCGGCTATATTGATCCAGGCAAGGCGCAGCTCGTCAGCCGTGATAATGCCGTCCTTCTCCATATTGAGGAGCAGCCACTTCGCCAGCCGGTAGTCGACTTCCTTTTCAAACATTGAAATTCCCCCTTCCAGGTGTAGTGTCTATACATCACTCTGAAAGGCAGAAAAGTCAAGGGAATACGGCGATATTCGATGCTATCGACAATATGCACACCCCGCATAACGATAGCTTTTGTGTATCGTTACGGGACGGTTTTATCGTTATGGGCGTATGCAAAGGCAGAGCCGCGAACACCCCGCCGACCCTCATGGAAAAAACAGGTCGAAAATCGAAAGCAAAAAAATAAGACCTCTGCACACCCCTCGGCGTCAGAAAGCCTTGATTTCAAAGGCTATGCAGGCGTTTTCGCCTATCAATCGTTACGCAGTCCGTATCAATCTGGGAACACCTTCATCCAGAACACTCAGATTGTGCTTAATATCCGCGCAATCTAAAATATGTTCAATTTTAGCGTTGTCATGACGGTGCAATGCATCCCATTCTGGTGCAAGATGGTTAAAATAAGTTGCCACTTGGTCTGTGTACAAAATACCACTCCTCACACATAAGTGCCTTAATCAAGTACTGTAATTAACGGTAACATGGCAATACCGCCCGTCACAAGCCCCCGAGAGGGATATAAAATGCATAGAAATCACCACATGCTAGCAATCAACATTGTTATTTCAGACAACTGTTATTATTGACATATGCCCAATATTAGACTAATATTATGGTCATAGGTTCATAATTTGTTGTTTATTTTCGATGTTGAGGTGAGAAATATGGACGAGTTTTATTCAGAAAAAGCACTTGAGCATTTTATGTCTCCAAAGAATATGCATGTGATTGAGACTGCTGATGCGGAAGGAGATTATGGAGACCCGGAGTGCGGTGATTACATGATTCTTTACCTAAAGGTCGATGGTGAGATCATTACAGACGTCGGTGTCATGGTTTATGGCTGTCCGGCTTCAATCGCAACTGCAAGTATGACAAGCGAGCTGGCTAAGGGGAAAAGCATAGAGGAAGCCTTAAATATTACAGATCAGAATGTTATTGATGCGCTTGACGGCTTGCCTGAACATAAGAAACACTGCTCTCTCCTAGCTGTCAGTGCACTTAGAAATGCAATTCATAATTATAGGAAAAATAAAAATTATTAAGTATATGGAGGCTCATATGAACGAGGTTAAAACTGAAAAACTTGGTGAAGCATGGCCAAGTGTAGAAGTGAGGTATACCCACGAAACAACACAGGTAATGGCTGCGGAAGTAATTGAGAAGATACCACCGCTCCTGACGGAATTTCGTTGTGCTTATTGCGAGAGAGTTTTTGGAAGCCTGTCAGAATTGCAAGCGCATTATACTTCAGAGCATCCTGACGCGGTTGTCCCGAGAATTATTACTTTACATATCAACAGTAGATATTGCCAGGTTCTGGTGGAGCCGCACTGGACGTTAAAGCGTACGCTTCAATACAGATTGGGTTTAACCGGCACCAAGGAGATGTGCGACAAGGGCGTTTGCGGTTCCTGCACGGTTATCATGGATGGGAGACCTATACTGTCTTGTACTACCCTTGCAGTGGAATGTGAGGGAAAGGATATACAAACCATCGAAGGAATTGCCGCAGAACTCAAAAATAAACCGTTGATTGATGCTTATTGCAAGTGGGACGCTATGCAGTGCGGTTATTGCACACCTGGTTTTTTAGTGACGGCAAAAGCCTTGTTAGATAAATTCCCGGAACCGACTGAGGAACAGATTAAGGAAGCACTGTCGGGTAACATATGCAGCTGCGGTACATACCCCAGGCATATTACAGCGATAATGGAAGCATCGGAAAAAATGAGGCAAGGGGCATGACTGAACTGAACGTCGCAATAAATTAAATAAATGAACGCTACAAACGCAAATATCATATGATTTTTGCGTTTGTAGTATTGAGAAAGGATTGACCGTTATATGGCTGATTTGGTCGGCGCGAATGGGCAAAGAGAAAACTTTAGGATCGTCGGGAAACCAAATACCCCCGGTAAGCTGTCGTATGCACTGGCAACAGGCATAGCGAAGTTCGGTATCGATTATGTCGTCCCCAATATGCTCCATGCAAAATTTCTTCGGAGTCCTTACGCAAATGCAAAGGTTGTCAGTGTGGATGTAACAAAGGCCAAGGCGATACCCGGGGTTGTAGATATCGTCACCTGGGAAGATGAGGATATAAAGAATTTGAACAGCTTCGGCGAGAGCTTCGGCCCGAAACGGCCGTGGCTTGATAATTATGCGGAACATGAGGGCGCTGAGGTTGCTGTTATCGTTGTTGCCGAAAATGAAGATATCTGTGAGGAGGCACTCCGTCAACTCGACCTTGACTGGGAAGTGCGGCCCCATCTTATCGACATCAAAGAAGGTAGAAAACAGGATGCCCCGGTTATACGTGAACCTGCCAATGAGATTCCCGGTCTCGGAGGACCGGGAATGGGTGGCGGAAACCCGCCCAGAAAAGGAAACGTTACATATTCCAACCTGGTTGCAGGCGATATTGAGGCGGGATTTCATGAAGCAGATCATGTGATCGAGTATGATCTGTATTTACCGCCTTTTGCTTGCCGATTTCCTAACCCCTCGGGCTCAGTAGCATGGTGGTCCGATGACTTTTATGCAGGGGAAGGGAGGAGCCTCCATATCGAAGGCGCGGTTCGAGAAAGAAAAGCCATCAGCAATATGTACCGCATGCCGCTCGAAAAAACAGTCCAGGAAGGCCTGTTCATGGGCGGAAAGTACTGTGACTGGGGACTTCGGAAATCGCAAGAGATTACGCCGCTGCTGGCAAAAAGGACAGGCAGACCCGTCCGGTGTGTCAATACGCGTGAGGAATCTTTTGATTTTATCATGAAAGAACGCTATATGCACATGAAGGTCGGCTTTAAAGACAGCGGCCTGATTACGGCAGTCGATGATTATTCAATTGCTGATGGCGGGGTAGAAGGCAGCTCTAGTTTTGGCACATCGGGGGATCAGCGTTATGGTCCGTATAATACATTGAAGTGCCAGAACATCCGTCAGAGGATGGAAATTGTCGACAGCAACCGCGGAAAGATGTATGTTAGCGGACAACACTGCCCATTTAACTGGGATTCCGGTACAATGGCGGTTTATCTGATTGCAGAAGAGCTTAATCGGGACCCGATTGATATTGCCCGTATTAATCTGCACGGGCCAACCTCACAGAGCGATCCGACTCCTGTTCCCAGCTTCGAGGCTTGCGTTGAAGAAGGTAAAAAGCTTATGAATTGGAGCTGGCATAAAGCAGGCACAAAAAGGCTGCCTGACAGCAGGCTGCATGGGATGAGCTTTCGATATCAAATGTGTCCGAGGCATGCATTTTCGGGGTATGAAAGCAAGCTGGAACTGCGCGACGGCGTCGTTCACATGGCAACACAGGGACCCATCTTTGGTGTCTTTGCCGTCGAATGCAACGCCATGGTTGTTGCGGAAGAGTTGGGGCTGGAATATGACGATATCAGCATTGACTTCGACTACAGAGAAAAATTTTCGCCTGTTGGCGGCGGCGCAGACGGAACGACCGCTTCCGCTTGGGTTACGAAAGAATGCGCTAATATCCTTAAGCAACGGATATTGGAAGCTGTGATTGAGGAAGCGGACAATCCGGCGCCGCCGTCAATGTTTAGTTTCGGGCAGCCGCAGGTGCCAAGCCCGTTCAAGGGGTTGAAGCCCGAAGACCTCGATATGGCGGACGGCAAAGTTTTTGTCAAGGCTGAACCGAGCAAGGGCGTACCGCTTGCCCAAGCTGTCAAAAGGAACCTGTTTGCCACCTATTCCGGTATGCCGCCTTTAGCCCTCTGGACGCAGGGAATGGGTAGAATGCTGGATACTATGAATACGGCTTATTGCGAAGTCGCGGTGGACACTGAAACCGGCGAGGTTGAGATACTAAAGCTTGGAGTTGTCGCTGATCCCGGCAAAATCATGAGGCTGACCTCCCTTGAGAGCCAGATTGATCAGGTCATGTATTTCAGCCAGGGGTGTCAGCTGCTTGAGGATTTTTGCTATGATGAACGGACCGGGGTGAAGCTCAACAACAACATGATTGATTACAAAATACCGACCATGCTGGATGTACCTGATGTGGACCGGCATTTCCTTGAGTCACGCGCCGGTAATGCTGCTTACGGTGCCAGCGGTATCAGCCACTCACTTGCCAACACCCACTTAATCATCATAGCGATTCACAATGCAATCGGCGTTTGGGTTGATCCTCCTGCAACACCCGATAAAATTCTTGAAGCTTTAGGAAAGGTATAAGTGGAAAGTAATGAAACCATTTAATCATATTAATGCCGCGTCCGTTGACGAGGCCGCTACCATACTCAAAAGCGGCAAGGCCAAAGTCATTGCCGGCGGTACCGATTTGATCGGCACCCTTAAAGATAACATCCTATCGGATTATCCAGCAACGGTTGTGAACCTTAAATCGGTTCCCGGTCTGGACTACATCAAGGAAGAGAACGGCATGCTCAAGATCGGCTCGACCACGCGTCTGGCCGATATAGCCGACAATGCGATTATCAAGGAGAAGTATACGGCGCTGGCGCAGGCCGCCCATGCCGTCGCTTCTCCGAATATCCGCGAGATGGGCACCATCGCCGGTAACATCTCTCAGCTGCCGCGCTGCTGGTATTTCCGCAAACCGGAAAACCGCTTTCCCTGCATCCGAAAGGGCGGCAAGGAATGCTTTGCGATTCAGGGAGATAACCGTTTTCACTCCATTCTGGGTGGTAAACGCGTCGCTCCGTCCCCCTGCTCCAAGGAGTGCCCGGCTGGTACCGATATTCCCGGCTACCTTGAGCAGATCAGAAAAGGCGACTGGGATGGCGCAGCCCAAACCTTTCTGAAGCTCCACCCCCTGCCGATGATCACCGGCCGTGTCTGCGCCCATCCATGTCAGCAGGGCTGCAACCGCAACGAAACAGACAAGAGCGTTTCGATCAACTGCATCGAGCGCACGCTCGGCGATTACATCCTCGACCACCCCGATAAATTCTACGCGCCGCCCGCGACGGAAACCGGCAAATCGGTTGCCATCGTCGGTTCCGGTCCTGCTTCTCTGACCGCCGCCTATTTCCTCCGCAAGGCGGGCAACAAGGTGACGATTTACGACGAGAAGGAGGAAGCCGGCGGCATGCTCATGTACGCTATCCCCGCGTACCGTCTGCCGAAGGATCTTGTCCGTAAGGTTATTGATATCTTCAAAAAGATGGGTGTCGAATTCAAACTCAGTACGAAGATCGGCGATAAAGTAATGCCGGAAGAGCTTGAGCGTGATTATGATAGCGTTTTGTACGCGACAGGCACCTGGAAGCGCCCTGTTATGGGCGTATCCGGCGAGGAGCTGACCGTGTTCGGCCTTGACTTCCTCGTTGAGATCAAGAAGTGGATGGAAGGTAAAATCGGCCAGGAAGTATTCGTCATGGGCGGCGGCAACGTGGCTATGGACGTTGCGATGTCCGCCAAACGTCTGGGGGCGAAGAAGGTAACGCTGGCCTGCCTTGAGCCGAGAGACCGTATGCCCGCCAGCGCCGAAGAAATTGCCCGCGCCGAAGAAGAGGGCGTCGTTGTCATGCCCGGCTGGGGCCTTTCAAAGGTCGTCGAAGAGAACGGTGTCGTCAAGGGAATGGAGCTCAAGCGCTGCACGAGTCCGTGGGATAATACCGGCGCGTTCAATCCGCAGTACGACGAGTGCGAGAAGCTCGTCATCGAAGCGGAAAATATCATGCTGGCCACCGGACAAAAGGTTGATCTCTCCTATTTTGACGAGAAGTACAGCATTCAGCTCAAACGCGGCTATATCGATATCGATTCCGACACTGCGATGACCTCCCGTAAAGGCATCTTCGGCGCGGGCGACGCCGTCAGGCCAGGTCTTGCTATCGCCGCCATTGCGGCGGGCCGGAAAGCTGCGAATGGCATAAACCGTTACCTCGGCACGTCCATCCCCGAGACAAAGACTGTCGACAGTGCTTACCTGACCCACGATGCCGAGGGCATCAGCGTTAAGGTTCCGCTCAAGCTCCATGAGCTGGACGCTTCGAAGCGCCGTATCGATATTGAGGATTCGATCTCAGCGTCGATGGCGGAAGCCGCGGAAGAAGCGAAACGCTGCATGAACTGCGGCTGCTACGCCGTCTCGCCCTCGGATACGGCTCCGGCCCTCATCGCACTGGGCGCCAAGATCGTCACCAACAAGCGGACCATTGATGCTGAGGATTACTTCGACGTGAAGGTCGAGTGCAATACCGTTCTGGACCAGAACGAGATCGTCACCGAGATTCAGATCCCGGCGCTCCCGTCAGGCTCGAAGAGCGCCTTTATCAAGATGTCCTACCGCAAGGCGATCGACTTCCCGGTTGTCAACTGTGCCGTTTTGACCGGCGGCATACCGCGCGTCATTCTTGGCGCTGTGGCTCCGATGCCGTACCGTTCTAGGAAGGCAGAGAAGGTTATCGCCGGAAAAGAGATCAGTGAAACACTGGCTGAGGAAGCCGGAGCAGCCGCCGTCGCGGACGCCGTCCCGTTCAATGCCACAAAGTATAAAGTACAACTCACTAAAGTTATGGTTAAAAGAGCCTTGTTATCAATAAAATAGAAAAAATTCCCCGAGTTACGATAATGTAACTCGGGGAATTCCATACAATTTTCTAGTCAAACAATTCTTTTGCCTTATCGGCAAACCTTTTTCCGAAAGTAACAAACAGCTCGCGGCTATTATCTAGTTCTGCGGCTACCGCTACCGGGCCAAGATGTAAGAAAGGCATGCCGCTGGCTGTACCTGAGGAGTATACGAGCATTCCTTTGACAAGCATATGATGCAGAACATTGGCAACGGCGGTATCCATCCCACCCTGAACAAAACCCGCCGTCGCGAAGGCTCCACCAAGCTTGCCGGCGAGCTTGACGCTGTGATCTGTGTCAAACCATTTCTTTAGCTGCCAGGCCATATCGGCCATATACACGGGGGTGCCGATGATAACGGCGGCGCACTCATTCAAAAACCCCGTATCCAGAGAGGTTTCGCCGGAAATATTCATCAGCTTGATATCAAACTCTCCCGCGCCGAGGAGCCCTTCCTTGATGAAACCGGCGGCTTTTTCCGTGTTTCCCGATTGGCTAAAATATACGATGGCTATTTTCATTAAGATAACCTCCTAAAATTTAAACATATCCGATCATCGTCCAAGCGGGCATAGGCGCGGCCATCCCATTAGATGGGCGGCGCCGGCAACTGTAATGCCAAAGAACACAACTTCTTTGCCAATGTCGATAAAGTTGACGATCGAACCATTGCACAGTGTGCTGCCGGTGCACAAAACAACGTCAGCCCAGTCCAGTACGACATCCTTGTAATCGTCGATCCCGTGCTCCACCTTGACGCCGTAACGGATCTGCCCGACGTTTTTTGGGCTGAGGTCCAGGACGCGTAAGGTGAACTCTTTGGAAAGCGCTTCAAGCATCGACGGCTGATAACCGATCAGGGCTATTTTCTTATTCCCGTAGTTTTTTCTGACAAAGCTGACAAATTCCTGCGCGCATTTTTCGGGGTCTTCCGTCTTGCAGTGTACCGTTCTGTCGACAAGCCCAAGATACGTCATAACTGCGTTTATTGTCGCAATAAACATCGCGCGGTTGTGAGAATCCTCGGTCAGATCAAGCGACAGGATATCGCCAAGCGTCCCGTTCATCATCGTCGGAGCATCGGTGAAAGCCTGCCCGAAAGAGCCTTTATATTCCGCCTGCAGCATGACCTCCTGACCGGTCAGGATCGGGAAGTCGCGCCTTTTTGGATTGCCGATAGCTTCTTCGGGCGTCAGTCCTTTTGTGGTGATTTTAACTTCATCGTTGTTTAGCCGTCGGTCTCTAACGTGAATTATGAATTTATCCTTCAGTGTTTCAAATAGCTCTTGCTGTATCATCATATCACCCTTCAAGACAAATTTACCAATTTAAATATAACCACGTTAATGAGCATATGTCAATAATAGTTAGAGATGTTGGCCGCAAGTCGTTGTTGACATATGCCAATAACGGAGTATAATACAACTTATAAGTGGCATATGCTCATAACCGGCGAGGAGGATGATGACAATGAAAATTGCAATACCAGTTATTGAACAGAGCTTAAATGCAGGCGTTAGCCATTCTTTTGGGAGGGCACCGCATTTGCTCATTTATAATACAGTCACTAAAGAAAACTATTTCCTCGACAATACAACAGTTGCCAGTCGTGGAGGCGCGGGAGTCAGAGTTGCTGAGGTCGTTGCGGATCATGGCGCCAAGGTCCTCCTGACACAGCGCTGCGGGAAAAGCGTCGAAGAAGTTTTGCGCAGGTCAGAAGTGCTCGTGTATAAGGCCACCCAAGGAACAGCTAAGGAAAACATCGAAGCTTTTTTAGAAGATAAACTCTCTCTTCTGACTGAGTTTCATGATGGTCTTCATGGGAAAGCGACTCTTTAATTTATATACAAAATGGAGGACTAATATGAAAATCGCCATACCGGTAGATGAAAACAGCTTGAACACGGGCGTTTGCATATCCTTTGGACGGGCACCGTATTTTATGGTATTTGATACTGATACGAAAAAAGGCGAATCCTATGTCAACAGCGCGGCGGAGAGCCAGGGCGGCGCGGGTGTTAAGGCGGCACAGAGCATTGTGGACGCCGGAGCTGACATCCTGCTGACACCGCGCTGTGGAGATAATGCAGTTGAGGTTTTCAAAGCTGCTGGTATCAAGCTGTACAAAACGAAAGACGGCTCGGCAATGGACAATATCGAAGCTTTTCTGGCGGGCAATTTGCTGCTTCTCACAGAATCCCACCCCGGTTTTCACGGCCACGGAGGCTGATATGAAAATTGCCGTACTCAGCGGCAAGGGCGGGACTGGGAAGACGCTTGTCTCTGTTAACCTAGCCTCGGTTGCCGGTCCATCCACATATATCGATTGCGACGTTGAAGAGCCGAACGGGCACCTGTTTTTTAAACCTAATGTTGTCCGATCTGAGAAGGTTGCGGTAAAAATACCTGTTGTCGATGCCGCACACTGCACTGGCTGCCGGACATGCGTGGAATTCTGTCAATACAACGCATTAGCCTTTATCAGGAACAAACCGCTGGTATTCGAAGAGGTTTGTCATTCCTGCGGCGGCTGCGTCCTGTTATGTCCGCAGAAAGCACTTCATGAACAGGAGAAGAACATCGGCGTCGTGGAGGACGGCTATTCCGGAGAGGTTTTTGTCAGAACAGGCATGCTTAATACTGGGGAGGTTTCCGGTGTTCCGATCATTCGGAAACTACAGCGTGAGCTGCCTGACGAGACCAAAACTGTCCTGATTGACTGTCCACCGGGAAGTGCATGTGTTGTGATGGAGAGCATCAAGGACGCCGATTATTGCATCCTCGTTGCTGAGCCAACAATTTTCGGGGCGCAGAATCTGGGCATGGTGCATGAACTCGTCACCCTGTTTAAAAAACCTTGCGGTGCTGTGTTGAACAAATGCCAGAGCGGTGATAACCCGTCGGAGCAATACTGCTGTGAAAAGAGCATACGAATCCTGGGCAGGATACCATTCGACAGTGAGCTGGGAGCAATGAATTCAAACGCAATCATTGCCGCCCGGGCTAGCGGGAAGTACCACCAGCTTTTTACAGAATTACTTGATGCTGTCCTGACGGAGGTGGGCAAACCAACATGAAGCAACTGCTTATCCTCAGCGGTAAGGGCGGAACCGGAAAAACAACGATCGCAAGCGCCTTCATACAGTTGTCGGGCGTGAAAGCATATGCCGACTGCGATGTCGACGCCCCGAATCTCCATCTTGTCCTGAAGCAAACAGCCCAGGTGCAAAGAACCGATTATTACGGCATGAAAACGGCAAGAATCAACCCGGAGCTATGCATAAAATGCGGTCGATGCGCAGAAAACTGCCGGTTTCAGGCTGTTAAGGAAGAAGACCCGTTTGCTGTCGATCCATATGCATGTGAGGGCTGCGGCTTGTGTCAGGTGCTTTGCCCGGCAGGCGCAGTGTCCCTTGTCCCGAATATTGCCGGTGAATTGATGCTTGATACGGGAAATGGCAAGGTGTTTTCGACGGCACAGCTTAAAATGGGCAGCGGTACGTCCGGGAAGCTTGTAAGGGAAGTTAAAAAGCAGATGAAAGCGGCAGCCAGCAGCGCTGATGTTGCAGTTATTGACGGATCGCCAGGAATCGGGTGCCCGGTCATTGCATCCCTTAATGGTGTTAATCTGGTTCTTATTGTTGCCGAACCGTCTGTCTCCGGAATTAGCGATATGGAACGCATTATCAGAACAGCCAAGCTGCTTCATATAAGGCTGGCTGTCTGTATCAATAAAGCGGATGTTAATATAGATAAATCCGAAGAAATTGAGTCGTTCTGCCGGGAACACGAAATCCCGTTTGTCGGACGTATTCCATACGATGCGAGTGCGGTCAGTGCGATTAACAGCGGACTAACGATAACAGATATTGACTGCCCTGCTGGGCGAGCGGCTAGATGCGTTTATGAAAAGACTTTTCAATTGCTCAATTCTTGAAAGAGGCGGCATAATGAGCGATAACCATATGGACGTACAAAAACCTGACGCCGACGCCGGTAATAACGCTCCTGGTTCTCAGCCATTTCAAGACAGAGGCTTCCTGAAATGTGCAGAAAACGGCAAAGGGTACTATATACATGAAGATGGTCGTGTTGAAGAAATAAACGACATACACTTTTTGAAACGCCTGGCCTGGATGCCAATCAATCCGACTTCACAAGAAGAGGCAGATAAAAATGATCATTAGGGCATTGATCGAGAACACCACATCAGATGCGAAATACAAGTACGAGCACGGACTCTGTTTATATATTGAAACAGAAAAACATACGCTCCTGTTTGACACAGGAGCGAGCAGTCTGTTCGCGGACAATGCAGTAAAAATGGGCATCGATCTGGGCAAGGTTGATATTGCCGTTATTTCTCATGGACACCATGATCACGGTGGTGGACTGAAGACTTTTTTAGATATCAATACACAAGCGAAAATCTATATCCATGAAAACGCGTTTGATAAGCATTATGGAAATAGACCGAATGGAAAACTAGAAAATATCGGGCTTGATGAGGCTTTGCATAGAAACAACCGATTCGTGTTTACCGGTGATAAAAATGTGATCGACGATGAGCTTGAACTATTTGCAGATGTTCGGCCAGAAAGATTGAACCCTTCCGGCAATAAAGAGTTATATATGTGCGACGGTGATAAAACTATCAACGATGATTTCAGACACGAGCAAAATATGATTATCAGCGAAAGTGGCAATACTGTGTTGATTGCAGGCTGCGCGCACAAAGGTATTGTCAATATTGTCAATCGTTTTTTCGAATTAAGGGGTCGCATGCCGGACTATATCGTTGGTGGCTTTCATTTAACCAATCCATCCTTCAAAAAAAACGAAGACCCATCTGTTACAGATGCGATTGCCAATTATCTTATCAGTACCAAATCAATGTGCTTTACCGGTCATTGTACGGGTATTGAATCTTATGAACGATTAAAATCGGTAATGGGGGATAAAATTTCTTATCTTTCCACCGGTATGAAAATAACGATTTGACAGAGGAGACGTTAACCATGAGTGAAAACTGCAATCAAAGCTGCGGCAGTTGTTCTGAAGAGTGCGAAGACAGAAAGGAAGCAACGGATTTTTCCGCGAAACTACACGAGCTGAGTCGTGTAAAAAAGGTCATCGGCATTGTTAGCGGTAAAGGCGGCGTCGGCAAATCATTGGTGACATCTATACTCGCCGTGTCGATGAATCGAATGGGGTATCACACAGCTATTCTAGATGCCGATATCACCGGCCCGTCTATTCCGAAGGCATTCGGGCTGAGGGGCAAAGCGGGCGGCGACGAATCAGGCTTGCACCCTGTCAAAAGCAGGACCGGTATTGATGTGATATCCATCAACTTGCTACTGGAAGACGACACGGATCCTGTCGTGTGGAGAGGGCCGGTGCTTGCCGGTGCGGTCAAGCAGTTTTGGAGCGACGTGGTTTGGGATGATGTCGATTTCATGTTTGTCGATATGCCGCCGGGTACGGGAGATGTGCCGCTGACGGTATTTCAATCACTACCAGTCGACGGGATTATCATTGTGACATCACCCCAGGAGCTTGTATCTATGATCGTTTCCAAGGCGGTCAAGATGGCCAGGATGATGAATATACCGATTGTCGGTCTCGTAGAAAATATGTCTTACTTTAAGTGTCCTGACAATGATAAGGAATACAAGATATTCGGCGAGAGTCATATAGAAGAGGTTGCTGAAAAATATGGACTTGAGGTTTTAGGAAAACTGCCGATCGACCCGAGAATCGCTGCGGCTTGCGATCGAGGGATGATCGAGCTTTTTGAGGGAGATTGGCTTGATCCCATTGCCGATATCCTTGAATTATCGATCGAACATAAAAAAGAAAAAAATACGGAGGTTTCAAAAATGAAAATCGCAGTTGCAAGTGAAGGTAAAATGGTAACAGAGCATTTTGGACATTGTGAAGGCTTTAATATCTTTGACGCAGAGAACGGGAAAATCGTAAAGAGTGAATTTATACTAAATCCCGGCCATAAACCAGGCTTTCTTCCGAACTTTTTGAACGACAAGGGGGTCAACGTCATCATTTCCGGCGGTATGGGCGGCGGCGCCATCGATATTTTTAACGAAAAAGGTATTGAGGTTATTGTCGGCGCTACGGGTATAGCGGAAGCTGCCGTCAACAGTTATCTACAGGGTAATCTGAAATCCACCGGTTCAGTCTGCCATGAGCACCAGCATCATGACGAGTGCGGACACTGATCCATTGCCGAATGCTTAGATTATGTTTATTGACGATTTAATTGAGTGTGCTCTTGAAAGGGCGTCTCAGAAAACAATAAAAGATGTGCGCGTTGGGCTTGGATATACCTGTGTGCTGCTTGAGGACGACTCTTGCGGCTTGGCGTTTACATTTACAGATGACCTTGGTGAGTGCTGCG
This sequence comes from Clostridiales bacterium, assembly GCA_012729975.1. Classification (GTDB taxonomy): domain Bacteria; phylum Bacillota; class Clostridia; order Oscillospirales; family Oscillospiraceae; genus JAAYBW01. The sequence continues at coordinate 14,991 of JAAYBW010000039.1, read as the reverse complement.
GCATCCTGGATGAGGCTGGGAGCCTGACCAATATGGCCGTGGCGGAGCTCATACCCTGGGCGAAAAGCGATGATCGGGTAAAAGCCTCGATCGGACTGGCCGCAATCAACGCTTGCCTGAATACAGATAAAGCCGAATGGGGAACGGGCAATGTCATCAATGCTCTCGAGGTTGGACCGGATGATACCTTCGGCATGATCGGTGAGTTCCGGCCAATACTGACGGAGATCAGAAAGAAAACTAACCGCATTTATGTATTTGAGAAGCATCCGGGTGATGCTTCTCTCTACGCCAGCGAAACAATACCGGAGCATTTGCCAAAGTGTGACGTCGTAGTGGTGACTTCGACCAGCATCATCAACCAGACGTTTGAGGAGATCATGCCATACTGCTCAAATGCCCGGCAGGTCTGCATGGTAGGGCCGTCCACACCGCTTTGCCCGGAGGTTTTCAAGCGTTATAATGTCTCGCTGCTGGCGGGCGTCGTTGTTAAAGACAAGGACCGCATCTTTCAGGTTATCAGCCAATGCGGCGGAACGATGCATATGAAGGGCGCAATTAAACAGGTGCTGGTCAAGGTATGATGGCACAGAACGGTTGCTGCTCTGAGGGCGAACACCTCACAGGCTGTATGGTTTGCGGCGCCGAGCTGCTTTGCACGCCGGACATGTTGTTTTCCGCAGAGTGTTATTATTGCGGCAAAGTGGAGCAAACCCATGTTTTTTGCGCAGAGGGCCATTTTGTCTGCGACGAGTGCCACAGGAAGGATATCCTTGAGCTTGTGGAACAGATCTGTATCGACAGCGATTTAACCGATCCTGTTGAATTGGCGCTTTGTATTTTCGAAATACCAAAACTGCACATGCATGGGCCGGAATATCACAGTATTGTTCCGGCTGTGCTTGTATCTGCTTACGGTAACAACGTGAACAATAAGGATGTCCATGCGATTAAGGAAGCCATATCCAGAGGAAAGCAGGTCTTCGGCGGAATTTGCGGTACGCATGGGGCCTGCGGTGCTTGCATCGGTGTGGGAATCGCCTATTCGATCATTCACAAAGTCACGCCTTATTCAAAAGAAGAAAGAGGCGAAGCTAACAAAATGACGGCACTCGCGTTAACGGAGATCAGCCGTTATGGAGGTCCCCGCTGCTGTAAAAGGGACGTTATTACCGCTATTACAACCGCAAAAAAGAATTTCGGTTGTTTTGAAAATACCGAAGAAAGCAGGTATGTCTGCAGCCAGTTCGTGTATAACGACATGTGCCTAAGACATACCTGCCCATATTACCCTATAAACAGAACAGGAGAATCAATATGTACATAGCGGTCGCCGCTGACGGGAAGGGCTTGGGGAGCTTGGTTTCAAACGATTTTGTATCCTGCGAGCAGCTATTTATTGTTAATATGGACAGTATGACAATCGAAACGTTTGAAAACCCCGGGGAACCAAAAGGGGAGGATTTGGCGCGAAAAGTAGTTGAATATAAGTGCGAGGCGGTCATAACCGGAAAACTGACGCAGGAAGCATTTGATATTATTGCCGACGACGATATCACACGATACGACGGTCGAGGCTGCTCGGTGAGGGACGCGCTGGCGATGATGGACCGGAATACACTGAAGCTTATAAAGAATGTCGAAGGAACCGATGAATGTGATAGCCGACATGACGAAAGCTCATGCGATGGTCATCATGAATAGAATTTTAGTTGCAGCAAAAATCGTAGATTATGATATCACGATGTCAACTGGATCACCTTTCTTGATTTGACCACCCTTTATGACCTTACAGAAAAGACCTTCGCTGGGCAGCAGGCTGACGCCGAATGTTCTGCTGACGATACTCGGGTGATCCTCTTTGCCGATTTGGGTGACCTCCAGAATAGTATCCCCGCCCAGTCTGAGGCGGCTCCCAACACTTAACTCGGAAAAATTCAAGCCATCTATCAAAATGTTCTCGGCGAAGTCACCCGGGCCCATAGCCAATTTGCTTGCATTGTTAGAATTCAGAACACTATGCAGGCTGAGACAGGTGACTTGCCTGCCCCAGTCTCCAGCATGGCCGTCATTTTCGATACCAAAGCCCTCAATGAGATTTGCTTCAGGTACCTCATTTTTCAACTGTCCTCTCTCCGGACTGATTGAGATTGAATAAATTGTTCCGTTCATCTAGAAACCCCTTTAGATACACATAGTCATAAAAACAGCCGTTATTTCTGCTTTAAAATATATATCATTTTAACACAGATGCCGTTCAGTTTCCAGGAGCTTTGCAGGCCGTGCTCGATAGAAAATACAGAGTGGATTCGTTAAAATGGAAAGTCTGGTCAAAGCAGCAATGATGGGTTTTACGTAATTATTTCTCAGTTTGTATCTTTTTCCCCGTGATACACAGACATTCAAAGACGAAGAATTTATTCGTATGTGGGTGGCGGATATGGAATTTGCCACACCGGATGTGGTTATTGACGGAATCAAAGAGCGGCTGGAAAAACGAATCTTTGGCTATACAAGGGTCTTTTCAAATAGTTATTACGAAGCGTTCGCAAATTGGTGTAAACGGCGCTACGCCTGGACTTTTGAAAGAAAGCATCTGGTTATGTCTAATGGTATCATTCCTGCTCTATACGAACTTGTGGAGTATATCTGCAAGCCCGACGAAAAGGTGCTATTTTTAACGCCATCTTACGCTTATTTCAAATATGCTGCCGATTTCAATCATAGAGACTGTGTATGTTCCGATTTGGTGAATGATGATGATAGATATTATACGATTGATTTTGAGGATTTGGAGAAAAAGGCGGCAGACAATAAAATCACATTGTTTATTCTCTGCAATCCGCACAACCCAACCGGTCGTGTCTGGCGCGAGGACGAACTGAAAAGACTGGCAGAAATCATTGAGAAACACAAGCTATGGGTGATTTCCGATGAAATCCATTGCGATCTGATTCGTGTTGGACAAAAATATATCCCTCTGGGAAAAGTGATGCCAGAGTATGATCGTTTGATTACCTGCATGGCCCCGAGCAAAACTTTTAACATGGCCGGACTGATGATTTCCAATGTCATCATCCGTAGTGACGAACTTCGGGAGCACTGGCTGAACAGGCACTATAATTTTGATAATCCGCTCAGCATCGCAGCGGCTCAGGCCGCTTATGAAAAAGGAGAGCCATGGCTCAATGAGCTGCAAGCTTACTTGGGCAATAACTTCGCGTTTACCAAAGCATATCTGTCTGAACACCTTCCGAAAGCAAGGTTCGGTATTCCAGAGGCAACGTATTTGGCTTGGGTTAATTTGAGTGAATATTTCGAATCGGACGAGCATCTTCCTTTATTCTTTGCATATAAGGCGGGTGTCCTACTTGAAGGTGGCAATATGTTTGTCCGAAATTCCGACTGCTTTATTCGATTGAATCTGGCTTGCCCCAAGACAACTCTGGAAGAAGGACTAAAAAGGATTTGCGATGCTATAAATACAAAGCATACTGAAAAGTATTTAGCGAACATTTAACGGAAGATATGATTGAGAGCCGCCATTTTCATGGCGGCTCTTAACATTCCTGCTATGGTTGTATTTTCGGAAATATGTGCTCATGGCTAATCCTCAACCCTTACAGCAAGCATTTATTCTTGTTTCAACAGGTACTTGCCTTCATACGATGGTGTTTTCAATACACCTTTTCGGATTAAAATCAGCATTACAATACCGATAGCAATCAGTATAAGAGACAATATCTGCGAAACCCGGATACCGGGCACGATATATAAGCTATCGGTGCGCAACCCTTCTATTAAAAACCGGCCAATACCATATCCAATAAAATAGGTGGATAGCAAAGTGCCATCCTTCACCTTCCTGCGGCTCAGCAGAAAAACAACGCATAATAGCACAATGTTCCAGGCGCTTTCATAGAAGAAGGTCGCCTGATGCCATTCCCCAAGCTGCTCAATATAAACAGCGACAGGGAAAAATTGCAGTGACGGATTGGTTATGATGTTCCCGAACGCCTCCTGGTTGACAAAATTCCCCCAACGACCAATAGCTTGGCCTAAAATCAGGCTTGGAACCGCCAAGTCGATCAAAGTCAAGAAAGGAACCTTTTTTATCTTACAGAAGATAGTGGCGGCGATTATTCCCCCGATAACACCACCGTATATAGCCAGTCCTCCTTGGTTGATCGCAAAAATTTTTAAGAGGTCGCCAGCATAGTTTTCCCATTCAAAAGCGACATAATATAGTCTTGCTCCGACAATGGCTAAAGGGATTGCCCAGAATAGAAAATCAAGGATCATATCGGGCTTGAAGCCTCTCCGCTTTGCCCTGTGCATAGCAAGCAGGACGCCAAGGAGCAGCCCACTGGCAATGATGATGCCATACCACGCAATATTAAATCCCTCTATTCCAAACAAGTTTTCAAATGCAAAACGGTCCATACAAGCCCTCCAGTTACATTATACTTCGACAGAGTATCTACAAAATCCATTTCCGATTGATGTTATGAAGGCAGACAAGAAACAATCCTGCTGCGAACGCAAGCAATACGCCATAGCATAACATTGGTGACAGAAGATTGGCCCCCGCGATAGCACCGTTCAGTATGTCTGTCCCGTAGGTGAGCGGCAACAAAAAAGACACGGGCCGCACGAAAACGGGCAGGCTGGAAAGGGGCACGAACAGGCCGCACAGGAAAAGCATCGGAAAACGGAAAAAGTTTGAGAATGTCTGCGCTTCAAAAACCTGCTTTGCAGATACCGCGATAAGCAAGCCAAGCAGGGTTGATGTTATGGCGATTAGCAGCACCGCCAGCAGCATCACACCCCAATTTACTGCGCCGAGGTTTACGAAAAAAGCAGCAAAGATGACCGGAACAAAGGCGTTAAAGATGCCGAAGACGATTGCCCCGGTGATCTTTGCCAATACCATCGTGCTCACGCTGATTGGCGCAAGCAGCAGCCTGTCAAAGGACCGCCCGCTCCGTTCAAAGGTGATGGTTACGGCCAGCATGGAAGTCGTTCCAAATAGAACGCTCATGGCGATCAGACCGGGAAGCAGTTCCAGCAGGCTTCCTCCGGGCGAGCGGATCAGTTGCATCAGCGTCCAAGACAACGCCGCAGTTCTCTGGCTTCATACACTGCTATGCCGTTATGGTCAAAATACTCCATGACGGGCAACAGCGGAATGCGTTCCGCCGATCTGAGTACCAGCGCATGGTCACGCGTAATTTCAACGGTGCTACTTGTGAACCGGGCCTGTAAATCGGCGGCAAGGTTTTCTGAATTGATGTCCGTTACCAGCCGGATTGCATGACCGTGCGATGCGCTTTCCATCAGCTCATTCACAGTCCCGTTTGCTACGATTTTGCCGCCTACAATGAAAGCTAATCTGTCACAAATCCGCTCGGCATCTTCGATATAGTGGGTGGTGATGAACACAGTCGTGCCCTGTTCTTTTAATTTTAGAATAAGCTCTCGTATCTGCCGGGCACTTTCCACATCTATGCCGGTGGTCGGTTCGTCAAGAAACAGGATACGTGGGGAGTGGATAATCGCCGCTGCTATGGTCAGCTTGCGGCGCATTCCTTTGGAATAGGCTTTAAAAGGACGCTTTCCGGCCTCCTTCAATTGAAATTGCTCTAAAAGCTGCCGGGCCTTTGGCTCTCGTTCCTCTTTTCGCATACCGTAAAGAGAGGCACAGAAACACAGGTTTTCAAACCCGTCCATTTCATTGTAGAGATTGCTTTCATCGGGGACGATGCCCATGATGGCCTGCGCTTTCTTTATTTGCCGTCGTGCATCAATCCCATCGATGATGATTTCACCTTGCGTGGGGCGTGACAAACCGATCATCATATTGATGGTTGAGGTTTTTCCCGCGCCGTTCGGCCCTAAAAAGCCGAATATCTCACCTTGCTCAATGGAGAAATTTATACCATCAACTGCGCTAAAATCGCCGTATGTCTTTTTGAGATTTGTGACAGTGACAATGCTCATGATGCGCCCTCCTTGTCTTGATTTGAGCCGTGGCAAAACTCCTTGACCTGATCGCTGCATTGACCTTGTTTTATGCAGCTTTTCGATTCGGTAACGGGGCAATCATCACGCTTGGCCGGTTTACAGGGGGTGCGTTCAATAGTGATCAGAGCTTCTATTTCGCCAGCCAGTTCATGTAGCACAGAACGATCCACCTCATAGTGCATGAAGTACCCACGTTTTTCACCAACAAGCAAACCGGCTTCCCGCAGCACTTTAAGATGTTGGGATATAGTGGCCTCAGTCAATTCGAGCGCATTGGCTAATCCACGGACACAATAACTGTGCCGCAGTAAAAGCGTCAGTATTTTCATGCGTGTTTCGTCCGCGATGGCCTTTAGCACCATTGTCGTATTCATAACGCACCCCCATAATCTAATTAGGCAATTCCCTAATTAGATTATGGGGCAAGAATTCATTTAGGTCAATCCCTAATTAAATATTTTTTCAGTTCTTCGGCGCTGGAGCCTTTACAACAATCAATTCCAAAGTATCCGTGTGCAGGTTTTTGACATCCATCTTGGTCTGATAAGGAATTTTCAACAATGTGCCGGAAGCATATTCATGGATTTCCTGCTCGTTAAGTCTAATCGAGAGCGTGCCTCTTATAACGGTCATATATACGTTTGAATTGGAAAAGTGCTCAGGAAGGCCCTCGTTTTGATTAAACACCATATGCAGGTAATGAATGTTCTCGTCAAATACGACTTTCTCTATCGCCTTTTCACTGCCCTTGGTTAACTGGAAAATCTGCTCTATCATCATTACAAACCTCCCATCGTAATAAACGATGTTTATTATTTTACTTATAATCCTGTCCTTGACCTGTTGCAATTACACCGAAACAGGATATTGTGGATGATTTATTTGGAGTAGTGAATTGCTTCCTTCGGACAAGCCTGCTGACAGTTTGTGCATTGGTGGCACAATGCGGTGTTTATAACGGCTTTCTTCTCACCATCCACAACAGTTATCGCATCAGACGGACAAGCCTTTTCGCATAATTTGCATCCAATGCACGCGGTTTTATCGACTTTCTTTGAGAATCTTGCAAACCGGCCGAATAGCTTTTGGAGTGCCCCGAATGGGCATATAAGATTGTGGAATACCGCAGGCCCGTATACAAGGGTAATGATGATTGCTATCGCCAGCCATATAGGTAAAATCGGCAAGTCAATATGCAGAAATCTTTTCAGCAAAAGCAGCGCCGCTATACTGACAATAAGGGATATCCATGAAAAATACCCGCTCCTCAGCCATTTAGGCGCTTTCTGAGTTTGAATTTTAAGTTTCTTTGAAATCCATTCTGCCGGTATCATCAATGTGTTCATGGGGCATACATATCCGCAATAAATCCTTCCGAAAATCAATGCGGTCAGAAGGCTTATCGCAAACAGCCCAAGCCACAGCATAGGCTTACCGATTGCCAGAAAAAATACGAACAGTGCCAGAAATAGGAGCCGAATAATGGTCGTAATATACTTCACGCGCTATTTCCCCCTTTAACTTGCTCTGCTTCGATTATACAGATATAATAGGGAAAAAGGTGTTACCAAGGTAACTCTTATAAAGAAGGGAGATATAGCAATGAGTAAGCATATAGCCCTTATAAGAAAAAGCGTTCCTTTAATTTCCATATCCGATGAGGAAATCAATTCTTATTTAAGAGATAGAAGTTTCAAAATAAGTACCTATGAAAGAAACAACATCGTTCATTTTTCCGGTGAGGTATGCTTAAAGCTTGAGATCATTCTTTCAGGCAAGGTGGCCGTTGAACGTATTGACGAATCAGGAAATCTTATGAATATAGCGGAATTCTACAGCAACGAAATTCTGGGGGGAAATTTGTTATTTTCAAAAAATCCGCATTACCCTATGACGATCACCGTGAAGCAACCTACCATAATTTTAGAAATCAATAAAGTGCGCCTTTTCGCGCTCTTTTCAAACAACCACGATTTCCTGAGAAGTTATCTTGAATTTGTTTCCGACCATGCGGTGATTCTTGGGGATCGCATCAAGCACTATGTCAACAAAACGATTCGGGAATGTATTATGAATTATCTGGAATATGAGCGGCAAAAGCAAAATTCGGATAAAGTTCAGCTTAATATAACCAAAAAAGCCTGGGCTGAAAAAATGGGGGTTCAGCGTACATCGCTGTCAAGAGAACTGGCGAAAATGAGAAAGGACGGTCTGATACGATATGATGCAAAATCAATCGAAATTCTATAGCTGCGCATAATTCATAAATCTCATTTACCTGTTCCTGTTATTCTTCTCTTTCTATATTACCAGCCTCTGCTATAACTCTTAAAGCAATCGGCACATACCGTTTTGCCATCCTGCAAGTGCATTTTATGTTCGGGAGCGCCTTCGCCGCAAATCTCGCATACGACAGCTTGAAACAGCCGGGCCTTTTCCGGTAAATCCAATTTCGGCTCTGAAAAAGTAAAAACTTCATCTACAGGAGCATTTAAGAGATATTCCCTCCACTGTATCCGATTCATGCCTTCGTTTTTCCCTGGCTTCAGGCATACCCGAAGCCTTTTATTATTCTTGCGGTCAAAGAAAGAAAATGCCTGCTTTCCTGTACCATGGTAAAGAAGATTTCCCTTGCCGAAGGTACAGCTTAAAAGTGCCTGAATGGCATCTACGCCGCAGGCGTCGTTTTCGGTTATACAGACGATCTCCTCATCGTCTGATACGCCAATACCCATTTTTTCTGCTGCTGCCTCGCACGCTTTAAATTCTATTGCCAGACCGGGGCATTCGTGACCGTGAAAGGCCACCGCTTTCTCCCATCATTCCTTGTTCATTTCGCTTTTCTCCTATTTGTGTCACACATCTTGCATTATAAATCGTAAAACCAACCCTCAAAAGCTGGGGTTTGGAATATAAAAAAGCTAAGACGCAACGTTTGCTGCATTCTAGCCTTCATGACATAGCTTTATTCTTCAATTATTCGTAATGCCATATACTACCGAAATACAGACTTCGTATCTGCTTATACACGCTTCTTGCGCGCACACGGTTTTAACAATTATAGCATGTGGTCGGTAGCCGATCAATTATGGCGCAAAATATTTCTGACATATGCTCGAAATTTTTGATATTGGGGTATAAAACCCGATAATATCCAGCAGACTATTATCGAGGTGATAAGAAATGCAATTAACACAAAAAGAAACATCGTTCCTGAAAGATTTGAAAGAGCAAGAGCAGACCTGTGTGGAAAAGTATAATAAGTATGCGGCCGAAGCTCACGATGGCCAGCTTAAGGGTTTATTCACACAGATTGGGCAGGTTGAACAGCAACATTTGGATACGATTAATCAAATCATGGGCGGAACCGTTCCAACAATGCAGGCAGGAGGGAATAAACAGGCGCAGTTGAATTTTACTCCAACTTATAACGCGGCGTCCTCAGACCCCAACAAGCAAAGAGACAGTTATCTTTGCACTGATTTATTATCAACCGAAAAACATGTGTCGTCTGTTTATAATACTGCCATCTTTGAGTTTAAGGATACGAACGCAAGGAATGTTCTTAACCATATACAAAAAGAAGAACAACAACACGGTGAGCAGATCTACAACTATATGGCACAAAACGGAATGTATAACTGAAATTTAGTGCCAGTTCAATAGCGGATTAAACAAATGCCCAAAAGTGCAAGCGCTTTTGGGCATCATATTGTTCATTTATATTTTCGCGGTTTCTTTCATGAACACAACAAACGGCCGATCATTATTGACAAATGCCCATAACTACCATATAATTTAAATGCAAATGCTTCCGACTTGCGGATGGAATTGAAAGGCAGACGATGACGCCAATGAAATTAAAAAAGGTTATGTGTACCGCCTTGGGTTTAATCTTTGCTCTCAGTCTCCTGCTTGTTTCAGGCTGCGGTAGCCAGCAACCATCGAAAACCGGGAATGTAAAAACCATTGTCGCGGTAACGATCCTGCCGCAAAAGGCTCTCGTAGAAGCGGTATGCGGAGATTTGGCGGAAGTGGTTACGATTGTACCTCCAGGCAACAGCCCCGGCAATTACGAGCCTACACCAAAGGAGATGGAGGACCTCGGCAGAGCCTCCGTCTACTTCACGATAGGCGTACCTACGGAAAAGGCCAATATACTGCCAAAAGCAGAGGATATGGAAATCGTGGACCTGCCGGTTAAGGTTGCGGAAGTCTATCTCGATAGGGAGTTCAGCCCCGGAAAGCGGGACCCGCACATCTGGCTCTCCCCCAGACGGGCAAAGGTAATGGTTAAAGTGATCGCAGAAACTATGGCCGGCCTCGACTCTGAGCACGCGCAGACATATCAGGATAATGCGGAGGCGTTCATGAAAGAGCTTGACCGCGTTGACGCTGAAATTACGGAAACCTTTGCTGCGATTCATAATAAGACATTCATCGTCTTCCATCCGGCCTACGGATATTTTGCGGACGATTACGGACTCCAGATGTATGCACTTGAGGAGAATGGTAAGGAAGCCACACCGCAGCATTTACAGGACATGATCGACCTTGCCAAAGCAGAAAATATTAAAGCTATCTTCTCCCAAGCCGAGATCGACAGCAAACAGCCCGATGCGTTTGCTGAAGAAATCGACGGAGAAAAAGTCATTCTTGAGCCTTTGTCGGATGATTATATTGCAAACCTCGAACGTATGATCGAAGCGATAAGTGGAGTTATGAAATGAGCGGAGAGTACGCCGTACATATAGAAAACCTGTCGGTTCATTATGGACAGACGCCCGCGATCATGGGTGTCTGTCTGGACGTGTCTGATGGGGAATATCTAGGGATTATTGGGCCAAACGGCGGGGGGAAATCCACCCTCCTGAAAGCCATTTTAGGTCTTATTCCCATCTCATCTGGAAATATCAGTATCTATGGGGGCAATGCGCATAAAAACAGGTCCCTTGTCGGATACGTCCCGCAATTTGCCGTGCTGAACAGGAAATTTCCCATCAGCCTTTTGGAGGTTGTTTTAACAGGACACTTAAAGCAGGGACTATCTCCTTTCTTTAGATATTCCTCAAAAGATGAAGAATCTGTGCACGCACTGCTTGAAAGGGTTGGAATTGAGAGCCTTGCAAACAGGCAAATATCTGAGCTGTCGGGAGGAGAATTTCAAAAAATGCTCATTGCAAGAGCGCTTGCCACAAACCCCAAGCTTTTGCTTTTGGATGAGCCGACCGCTAGCGTGGACGCTGCCTCCCGCGACCAAATCTACGGCCTGCTTGCGGAACTGAACAAAAACATGACTATTATTCTGGTCACACACGACCTGCTTGCCGTATCTTCTCAGGTGACCCGTCTGGCATGCCTTAATGGACAGCTTGTATATCACGGGGAGCCTGAGCTTACCGAAAAGGTCGTAAACAACCTCTACAGTTGCCCTGTTGACCTAATCGCCCATGGAGTACCACATCGGGTACTCAGGGATCACGGGGAGGAATAGACCGGTGATTAAAGCGCTTTTTGAATATCAGTTTTTACAGAATGCCTTCCTTTCAGGCATACTCGCAAGCATTGTCTGCGGAATAATCGGCGTTATTATCGTTGAAAAAAAGCTGGTCATGATGAGCGGCGGAATTGCACATACCTCTTACGGCGGCATCGGCCTGGGCTATCTGATGGGCTTTGAACCGATCATCGGCGCGTTTTTGTTTTCGGCATGTGCTGCGTTAGGGATCGGATACATCAAAAGAAAAGGCGGCACGCACTCGGATGTCGTAATCGGTTTATTCTGGTCGCTCGGGATGGCTTTGGGCATTCTCTTTATTTTCCTTATGCCTGGATATCCTCCTGACCTAAGCTCCTATCTTTTCGGCAGCATTTTATCTGTTACAAAGGCCGACCTTTATTTAATGATCAGCTTGACGGTTATCATAATGTTTGTAATCATTGCCTTGTTCAACGACTGGAAAGCCTATTTGTTCGATGAGGAATTCGCTACGATCAGAGGCATAAAAACAGCCTTTTTGGAGTATCTGCTTTTAGTTCTGATCGCGATGACCGTTGTGGTTTTGATCCGAGTTGTTGGCATTATTCTTGTGCTCGCCCTGCTTACGGCCCCTGCGGCCGCAGCGGGGATGCTCACATCAAACCTTAAAAAACGAATGATCTATTCGGTAATACTAGGGATGATTTTCTGTATATCGGGTCTATGGATATCCTATGTAATAAATATTGCGTCCGGAGCTGCCATCGTAATCCTGTCGGTTATATGCTATTTTTTAATATATATGATACGTTCCATCCGCAGGGGGCTGGAACAGAAGAAGGTCGCCACTGAAAATGAACGGCCATAATGAACTGGTAGAAAGGAGTGTAACACAAAGCATATGGATATTGTGGATGACTTAAAGCGAAACGGATTGAAAAACACGAAATGCCGTGCCGCCATACTTGGCATTTTGGAGCAAAGCGATCAACCAGTTGCGGCCGACAGGCTGTTCCACGAATTAAACGAAAAGAATATTATGTTGAGCTTTTCCACCGTTTACAGGACGCTTGAGGCTCTGACGGACAAAAAACTGGTCAAAAAGCTTACTATCGCTGGCGAAGACAAAGCGCTTTTTGAATATAACCGAAAAGGACACAGACATTATCTGATATGTTTGGGCTGCAAAAAAATTTTGTCGATTGAACATTGTCCGCTGAAAGGCTATGAGGAAATCCTGAAAAAAGAGACGGATTATGCGATCTCTGGACATAAGCTCGATATCTACGGCTACTGCCCCGACTGCCAAAAGCACGAATAACATGGCTTTTTTAAAAAAACGCGATGAAGAAGTCTTTATAAGTGGTCCTTCCACGCTAAAAGTAAACAAAATTGGGGATGGCTAAATATGGTGAGCAAAGAAATTAGCAATCTGAACAAAGAAGAATTGCTCAGGCTGATAGAAATTTACACAAAAAATTGGCTGGCGATGGATGGCGTTTGGTTTCAATCCATTGAGGATAAATTCGGCATGACGGAAGCCATTGAGCATGATGAAAATGCCTGGAGACGGTTTACCGTTATTGAAGCAAACAGAATTAAGGAGTTCTTAAAGTTACCGGAACAGGCTGGTCTGCAAGGGTTGGCAAAAGCATTGAAATACCGAATGTATGCCAATATCAATGAGGATGAGATCATCTATAAAGATAATCTATTGATTTACAGGACACTGGATTGCCGGGTGCAGAATGCCCGAAAAAGAAAAGGAATGGAGTTCCATCCATGCAAATCGGTCGGTATAATCGAATATGGTCTTTTTGCTAAGACAATCGATAGTAGGATTGAATGTGAGGCGCTCAGTTGTTTTCCAGATATTACAGATGATACCTGTAATTGTTCATGGAAATTCACATATGGGAATAAGTAAGTCTGTCTTTTAAAGCGGTATGGGGCAAGACTCCCCCATTCAGTACATTGGATACCTTTCGCGTTTTAGTGCTGGTGATCTGTTGCTTCCTTATATGTCATGGGAACGCATCAAGGTATTGGGTCCTTCCCCGCCGCGAGCGTTGCAATAGAAGAAAACGTCTCATATAAAGCGGTATTCTAATAAAATAGACTCGGTCTAAAAGAGAGCCTTCATGCTCTCTTTTCTTTTTTAAAATCTCAGATTTTTTTCGCAGGGTTATTGACATATGCCCATAATGAAGCTATGATTAGTTATGGGCATAAGCCAACAATTATTTTGTAATGCTATATAAGGAGATGGTTTTCTATGGCGGCTGTGATTGACAAAGAAAAATGCATTGGCTGCGGCCGATGCGAAGATGTATGCCCCGTTGGGGCAATCAAACTTGAGAATAACAAAGCGACTATTAATGACGATTGTATCGAATGTGGCGCTTGCGTTGGAGAATGTCCGGTTGAGGCGATTAGCCTATAACTTTAGAAAGGGAGGTTTTATAGTATGCCTGGAAGAGACGGAACAGGGCCGCTTGGCAAAGGGCCTGTGCTTGGGCGGGGCACGGGCCGAGGCGGACAACGCGGACCAATGGGCGCGGGTCCGGCAGGATATTGTGTTTGTCCGAAATGCGGAGAGAAAACCAAGCATGTGGTCGGTATGCCCTGCACTTCAATGAAATGCCCGAAGTGCGGGACGGCCATGACAAGAGACTCTTAGAGAAATGAAGGGAAACAGCCATACAGGAAAAATAACTCCGTCCAAAGAGAATTATTTGAAGGTTATGCTGGAGCTATCGAGTGAAGAAGGCATCCGTTCGACAGACATCGCAAGCGCGCTTGGTATTTCAAAAGCCAGCGTAAGCAGCATGATGAATGTTCTCAGGGAGGCGGGGTACGTTACCAAGGAAAAGTATGGCGCTGTCTCCTTAACGGAGAATGGCCGAAAAGCGGCTGCCGATACAAAAAGAAGGTACGAATTGCTCAAAAAGTTTCTTCATGATATCCTCGGCGTCGAAGCTGCCATAGCCGCAGAGGACGCCTGCCGTATGGAACACCTGATCAGCCCCGAAACGGCAGATCAGATTGACCGGCAGCTTGAGAAGCTTTCTGAGTGAAAAACAATAGATGCATGGAGGTGGAAATGTGCCGAGAGGAGACGGAACGGGTCCCGTGGGCATGGGACCGCTGACGGGACGAAGCGCAGGCTTTTGCGCAGGCTTCAGAACTCCCGGATATATGAATTCAGGCTTTGGCCAAAGGTTGGGCCTTGGTCGGGGCCGGGGATTCAGACGGATGTTTTGGCTTACGGGCCTGCTGCCCGGATGCGGATACCTTGCTTACCGATGGGCAAATCGCAGGGGCCGAAAGTAAAGGAACGTATAGTGCTGAAAGGAGGTGAGAACTATGCCAAGAGGAGACGGGACAGGCCCGATGGGAATGGGCCGGATGACGGGAAGAGGCGCGGGCTACTGCGCGGGCTTTGCGGCTCCGGGCTATTCGAATCCGGTTGGATACGCAGGAGGCTT
>JAAYBW010000263.1 GCA_012729975.1 Clostridiales bacterium | reverse complement strand
GAGATCCCCTATGGCAGCACATGGACGCTCTATGTCGAGATTGAGGACGGCAACAGCCTTGTCTACCGCTGTGTCATTGACCGGCAGAATATAAGCGATAGCGGCGAACCCATAGACGAATATCATTGGTGGCAAGGCAGCGAGGCCAGCATCTATGACTCCGACGGAAATGTACTATATGCGCATAATCCGGAACTGTATCAATAAGCTGACTTCATTTTAATACAAGTGTGTCTGCTAACGATTCTAAATGTTGGTTGGATGGATGTCAGATATGTAAATAGCTGCTATATCACAAATGCATTTTGTGTTAATGCCAATGTGTTAGTATGGCACGATCATCCCAACTAACTGGAAGTTGTCGGTGTAATTTGATCATCAGCGCCATTTGGAGAATAGTTTATCAAACGAAACAGCACCGGATACGACAGCCAGAAAGTGGCCGTGTCCGGTGCTTGTTCGTGTCTGAAGAAAATAATAAATTATGTGAAACGATTTGACTGTATATATGAATATGTAAGCTTAAGGGCGGTGAAGTAGTGCCTAAAGTGTGGTTCCCGCAGCATAATTAGTATTCATGATAATGGGAAATATTCCAGCGGAATCAGCAGGGAAACAAATCGAAGTTTGTCGTGGACATTATCCTTGCCCTCGTCGCTCTACAAACCACCGACCTAAGTTGACTCCAGTCAAGCTTACGTTTCGCTCAAAGAACAGATAGCTTTGATGTCCATCAATCTGAATGGTGTATCTATCGCCCTGGCCACCGGCTTTCAAAGCAGCGGCTGGCCGACAATCTACAACCTTATCAATGGTATATATTGCTCCGTCCTCCCAACGTATGCGCCATGGTATGAGCATACCGTCAGATGTAAAAGCGGCGAGAACAGGAACATAAACCTTAACGGTCATATAATCACCTCGCGCAATAGGAGGTATCCCTCAATTTAACTCTTCAAAAATGTGCTGTTCAAGCCTTGCGGCAGTTTATACTGATAGCCCCGCTGAATCATAGAGAATAACTTGAATGACATCAGGTCCGGACTTACATGGAGTGCCTTGCACATACGAAAATAGTCCATATCCTCATCTGCTGTCAATTCCTCAACCTCATCGTCAGATATGAGGAAATCTGCGGTGAACAGGTTTGCCTGATATTCCGTTTTGGAAGTCATGTCATATATGATATTGTCCTTCATCGGTGCTACCCTTATCAGATCCCGATGCAGTATGACATGCGCAGCCTCGTGCATGGCAACGATTCTCTTCTCCACTTCTGGCAGAAAAGCATTGAGTACAACAAATATTGTGCGTTTTGAGAAATAGCAATAACCCTTCAACCCGTTCCGACCGTATGCGCGAGATTCCCTCATTTCTGTACCGAGGGCATCAAGTAGATCATACGGATCGTTGGTTTTATACCTTGCCATGACCCTAAGAACCTCGCGATGTATATAATCGCCGGACATTTTCTCACCTCCAAACGAATACAGATAACCTCACAGTAAAGGCTACACCAAAGGCTGTCCAAAAATACGGACTGCAAGGTGCGTTACTGAGAATCGTCTTTTCTGTACTTCTTGGGGGTGAATTTTTTTGCCGCGATATCCTTGGACTCCAGATAGAGCTGCTGGATTTCAGTCATGAACGCCAGCCTATCCTCATCGCTGAGTTCGCCGCCGGCAAAGACGGCAGCAGCCTGAGTCAACACGGCTTTGGCTTCCCGTTCACCCTTGACGCCAAAACGCTCGGCAGCGTCAGCGATAAACTCCTCGTCTTCTGATGCCAAATAGCTTGTCTGAACTTCAAACACCTTGGCAAGCGCGTCATACAGATCACGATTCTGTGGATAGCGTCCGTCGTTTTCCCAACCGGCAACTGTGCGCTTTGCAACGCCGACCAACTTGGCCAGCTCAGCCTGCGTAATATTTTTCTTTGTGCGCAGCTCCCGCACTTTTTCTCCAAACTTCATATTGCGCCTCCGTGTGATGAAATCCGATTGCGTTATTTTCCGATTTCCTATTGACAAGAGAAAACGGATTGCTTATAATCAAACCGCAGATGAAATCCGATTGCATCTAAATCTTATATGAAGTTGCATCTTTTGTCAAGAGGCTTAAAAGAAAAAACATGGAGAGAGTGATACTTCACAGTGATCTGAACTGCTTTTACGCTTCAGTCGAGATGATGCTCAATCCTGCTCTACGGGGGAAGGCCGTTGCCGTGTGCGGCTCCACCGAATCAAGACACGGTATCGTCCTCGCCAAGTCAGAGCTTGCCAAGAAGCGCGGCGTAAAGACCGGAATGGTCAATTGGGAGGCGCGGCAATGCTGTCCTGAGATTATCATGGTACCGCCGCAGTATGACGAATATCTCAAGTATTCCAAGCTTACACGGGCAATCTACGAGAGGTATACCAACCAAGTCGAAGGATTTGGAATGGACGAGTGTTGGTGCGACGTGAGCGGCAGCCGGACGATGTTCGGGGATGGGATGACGATAGCCGAGGAGATCCGGCAAACCGTCAAAGCAGAGCTCGGCCTAACAGTAAGCATGGGTGTGTCATATAACAAAATATTCGCCAAGCTTGGAAGCGACCTGAAAAAGCCGGACGCCATCACGGGCATATCCGTAGGGAATTTCAAAGAAATGATTTGGCCGCTCCCGGCGTCCGACCTGCTCTATGTAGGGAGAGCCACAACTAAGAAGTTCGACAGTTATGGAATTCGAACCATCGGAGATATTGCCAATACCTCGCAAGACTTTCTGAAAAGACTTCTCGGTATAAATGGTCTTGCCCTTTGGGTGTATGCCAACGGGCTTGATAACTCCCGTGTGATGCCTGGCGATTATGAGTCACCGGTCAAGAGTATAGGGCATGGAATCACCTGCAGCGCAGACCTTGATAACAACGAGGAGGTCTGGAAAGTGATGCTGGAGTTGTCACAGGATATCGGTCACAGGCTGCGGCTCCACTCCCTGACGGCCAGAGGCGTACAGATCACCATTCGAGATAATGACCTCTATTTCAAACAGTACCAAGCTCCGTTGGAAACTCAGTCGCAGAGCCCGATGGAGATAGCCAGAAAAGCAAGGCAACTCTTTGAGGCAAACTATCATTGGACAAGCAAAGTCCGCGCCGTAACGGTCAGAGCAATTAACCTTATACCAGCCGATGCGCCTTACCAGATTAGCATTTTCGAGGATACCGCCAAACGAGAACGCAGAGAACGGCTGGACACAGCGGTTGAGGAGATCCGCAGCAGATTTGGTAAAAGGGCAATTTACTCAGCTTGTCTTATGGGGAACCTCAAGATGCCATCCGACGGTCGAGAGAAAGTGATCATGCCCGGCATGATGTACCAGTAATAGAAAGGAAACGCGACATGGACACGATAACGCTTGGCAGTTTTATAAGAGAGAGACGTGAGCGACTTGGAAAGACGCTGCGCGGTCTCGCCGCAGAGCTTGAGATCGCCGCGCCATATCTACACGATATTGAGAAAGGCAACCGCACTCCCTCAGAGAAACTGCTTCCCGCGTTTATCAAATGTCTGCAGTTATCACAGGAAGAAGTAAACACGCTGTATGATCTGGTCGGTGGACGCCGCCAAGGCGTGTATCCTGACCTTACGGCTTATATCCGACAATCAGATCTGGCGCGGGTTGCTCTCCGAAAAGCGCGTGACTGCAACATACCGGACACCATGTGGATCAAGATAATCGAGTCTATTGATAACGGAGGTTGAATTGTCATGCAAATTCCATTAGCCCAAAAGAGCAACGGTATGTACCTTTTCAGCAGTAAGGATTTTGACAGCGTTGCGAAACTTGTGCTTCGGGAATACGCTCCATATATGCTCGAAAAGGCTCAGCCTCTAGATATAGAG
>JAAYBW010000038.1 GCA_012729975.1 Clostridiales bacterium | reverse complement strand
TACTACAGTATCCTAGACCGGTACGAGTCTCTGCACTCAAACGGTTGAACCGCCGTGTACCGATCGGTACGCACGGTGGTGTGAGAGGTCGGTCACTCAACTAATGGGTGACCTCCTACTCGATTAATGTGAATTGTGTTATCAGCCGAGCGCGTCGATGATAGCGGGTATAACCTTGAAGAGGTCTCCTACGATGCCGTAGTCGGCCACCTCGAATATCGGAGCGGTCTCGCTTTTATTGATAGCGACTATATAGCCTGAGTTTTGCATACCAGCAAGATGCTGGATCGCTCCGGATATACCGCAGGCTATATAAAGCTTAGGCTTAACGGTGGTTCCGGTCTGTCCGACCTGGAAGCTGTGGTCTATCCAGCCCGCGTCAACACAGGCGCGTGACGAGCCGATTGAGCCGCCGAGCTTGTCTGCAAGCTGCCTGATGATGTTGAAGCCCTCGGGTCCGCCGATGCCGCGGCCGCCGGAGACGATAATTTCGGCGTCGGTAAGCGAAGCAACCTCGCCGACCTTCTTTACCACGTCGTGAACGATCTGGCGGATATCACCGGACTTGAACTTGACGCCAAGATCGATCAGCTCACCCTTGCGGCCGGGAGTGCGAACCGGCTTTTCCATAACGCCCGGGCGGACGGTGGACATCTGGGGGCGGTGATGCGGGCAGGCAATGGTAGCCATGAGATTGCCGCCGAAGGCGGGTCGTGTCTGCATGAGCTTTTTGTCTGCGGGATCTATGTCGAGTTTTGTGCAGTCGGCCGTAAGACCTGTGCCGCACTTGACGGCAAGGGAGGGAGCCAGGTCGCGTCCGATGTGGGTGGCGCCCATCAAAACTATCTCGGGCTTATACTTCAGTATAGCCCTGTAGACGGCTTTGGTATAACCGTCGGTGGTATAGGTTTTAAGCTCGGGGGCGTTGGCGTAATAGACCTTGTCTGCGCCGTACTCAAACAGCTCGTCCGCGAGGTTATCGACATCGGAGCCTACAAGGACGGCGGAGAGATCTGTTCCGATGTCGTTGGCGAGCTTGCGGCCCTCGCCCAGAAGCTCGATAGAAACATTCATAAGTTTGCCTTCGCGCTGTTCGGCAAAAACCCATACACCGTGGTATAAAGAGATATCAACGTTTTCCATGGAGCTCTCGGTGCGCTCTATCGCTCCGAACGGGCAGGTCTCGACGCAGACGCCGCAGTTGGTGCAGGCCATTCCGACGACTGCGATTTTGTTTTCCATTGTTATCGCCTGAAACGGACAGTTTTTAACGCAAAGAGTGCAGCCTTTGCACTTTTCAGCAATAATATTTATAGCCATTCAGTTCACGTCCTTTCCGCTCATATAACATGCTTTTCGGAGAGCCTGCTGACGAGAGCCGCGGCCATCTCGCTGATGGATCCGGTGAGCATCTCGCCCTTGCCCTTCGGAGGCGGTGTGAAGCTTCTCTGGACGTTTGTGGGAGAGGCGGCCAATCCGCACTTGGATGGATCGAGATCAACATCCTTCTCATTCCAGATTTTAATATCGGCTTCGTCGCAGGCGTAAAGAATCCTGCTGACGGTCATGTATCTGGGCTCGTTGAGTTCCTTGACGCAGGTGAGGACGCAGGGACGCGTGACCTCGACGACCTCGTAGCCGTCCTCAAGCTGACGCTCGACAACGATGGAGCCGTCTTTGATTTCGCGAACCTTCTGCACATAGGTTACAACAGGCAGACCGAGACGCATTGCCAGCTGAGGTCCGACCTGGGCGGTGTCTCCGTCGATAGCCTGGCGTCCGGCGAAGATTATATCGACATCGCCGATCTTTTCGATGCCCGCGGCGATAGTTGTGGACGTTGCACAGGTATCAGCGCCGCCGAAAGCGCGGCTTGAAAGCAGGTAGCCGTCATCCGCTCCCATTGCTATGCACTCTCTGAGCATAATAAGGGCTTGCGCCGGGCCCATTGAAATAACGGAGACCGTAGTGCCGGGATATTCGTCCTTGACGCACAGTGCTGCCTCAAGAGCATTCGCGTCGTCGGGATTGAGTATGGAGGGAACACCCTCGCGGATAAGCGTACCTTTTTGCTGGTCGATTTTTACTTCGTTTGTATCGGGGACCTGTTTTGCACAGACGACAATCTTCATTACTCTTTCCCCTCCTTATTTAAGCAGCGCGCCGGATATTACCATCTGCTGTACCTGTGAGGTGCCTTCGAAGATGGAGTTTATACGAGCGTCGCGGTAGAGTCGTTCGATTCTGTAGTCTTTTATATAACCGTAGCCGCCGTGGATCTGCAGAGCCTTATAGGCTATGCGGTTGCAGGCTTCGGAGGCGAAGTACTTTGCCATGGAGCAGTACATGCTTGCTTTCGGGTCGTTGAGATCCTTGTTGACAGCCGCATTGTAGAGCAGCTCGCGGGAAGCCTCCAGCTCGGTGGCCATGTCGGCGACCATAAAGCTGATAGCCTGGAACTTGGCTATGGGCTGGCCGAACTGCTTGCGTTCCTTGGCGTATTTGATAGCTTCCTCAAGGCAGGACTGAGCGACGCCTACCGACTGCGCGGCGACGCCGAGGCGGCCGTAGTCGAGAGTTTTCATAGCGTTGGAAAAGCCCTTGTTGATTTCGCCGAGCCGGTCTTCGTCCTTAACGCGGACGTCCTCGAGAACTATGTCGCTGGTGGGGCAGCCGATGATGCCCATCTTGTTTTCGTGCTTGCCGAAAGAAACGCCGGGGGCCTTCATATCCACAATAAAGGTGGTAATGCCGTGCGAGCCGGCTTTGGGATCGGTCTTTGCAAATACTATGCAGAAGTCGGAAATCGGGGCAGCCGTAATAAACGCCTTGCGGCCGTTAAGAATCCAGTCATCGCCGTCGCGCACGGCAGTGGTAACGACGCCGCCGGCATCAGAGCCTGCTCCCGGTTCGGTCAGACCGAAGCTGGGCATCATCTCGCCGCGTGCGACCGGAGCGAGGTATTTGCGCTTTTGCTCGTCTGTTCCCGCAAGCATCAGCGGGCCGCTGCCGAGTGAGTTTGCACCGGAAACATATATGGCCGAAACAAGGTTGACACGAGAGATTTCCTCTATCGTGATGACGTAGGCGAGAGTATCCGCTCCCTGTCCTCCGAGCTCCTTCGGCGCTTTTATGCCGAAAAAGCCATATTTTTTAAATTTGGCCAACAGTTCCTGGGGATATTCGCCGGTCTGGTCTATATTGTCCTGTACTTCCTTGGGTATCTCCTTTTCGGAGAAATCGCGTGCTAATTTGCGGATAAGCTGGTATTTTTCCGAAAGAACCATGTGTTGAATCTCCTTTCTCCTCTTGAATGCGAGCGCTGATTTGGATATCGCCGGAAGCTTTAAAGGCTGCGATCTTTTCCTCGGAAAAGCCGCAAAAGCCGCATAAGTTTCCATTAAAATGGGGTTTGCCGGATAAATTGTCGAATACATTCTATTTTAATATATTAAACCTTAGTATGATACCAAAGTCAATAGAAGAAAACCGGGGCATACGGAGAAAACCGTATGCCCCGAAGCCTGGGTTTTTGGCAGTATTAAAGGGATTAAGCTCAGACTTTTTCCCAAACCGTGGCCACGGCATTGCCGCCGCCTATGCACAGGGTGGCAAGGCCGAGCTTTGTGTCTTCACGCTTGAGCATTTCGTGAACAAGAGTGACTATGATCCTCGCGCCCGAAGCGCCGACGGGATGACCGATGGCTATCGCGCCGCCGTTAACGTTGACCTTGCTCATGTCGAAGCCGAGGTCGCGGGCGACCGCCAGACACTGAGAAGCAAAAGCTTCGTTCGCTTCGACGAGGTCCATGTCGGAAACCGTAAGGTTGGCCTTATTAAGAGCATTACGGGAAGCTTCGATAGGAGCGGCGCCCATGATGGCGGGATCTATGCCGCTTTGTCCCCAGGAGACGAGTTTAAAAAGAGGCTTTAGGCCGTATTTTTTAACAGCCTCGCCGGAAGCGAGCACAATGGCGGCTGCGCCGTCGTTTATGCCGGAGGCGTTGCCGGCGGTTACTCGGCCGCCGTCGGGCTTAAACGCGGGCTTGAGTTTCGCGAGGGCCTCGGCAGAGGTTTCGCGGGGGAATTCATCGACTTTAAAATCTACTACCTGTTTTTTCACCTTAACGGGGACGGGTACTATTTCGTCCTCGAAGCGGCCGGATGCGATTGCCGCCAAAGCTTTTTGCTGGGAAGCGAGGGAGAACGCGTCGCAATCCTCGCGGGTGATGCCCCAGCGGTCGCAGATATTTTCCGCTGTAATACCCATGTGGTAGTTGTTGTATTTTTCCCAAAGCCCGTCGTTAACCATGGAGTCGACCAGAGCGGCGTTGTTCATGCGGGCGCCGAAGCGGGCGGTAGGAACGAGATAAGGAGCGGCAGACATGTTCTCGGTGCCGCCGCAGAGGATAATGTCCGCGTCATCGGCTGCTATCGAGCGGGCGGCTTCGATAACGCTCTTCATGCCGGAGCCGCAAACCATGCCTACAGTATAAGCGGGAACTTCGTAAGGGATGCCGGCGCCGATGGCGACCTGACGGGCGACATTTTGGCCGAGACCGGCTGTGAGCACGCATCCGAACATGACCTCGTCAAGCTCGGAGCCGTTTAAACCCGCACGCTTGAGGGCCTCTTTGGCTACAATTGCGCCGAGTTCGGTGGCCGGAGTGTCCTTTAGGGAGCCGCCAAAACTGCCGACAGCAGTCCTGCAGCAGCTGATAAGATAAATATCCTTCACTATATGACCTCCTGACCCGCTTAGCGGGTGAAAATAATTTTTGATCATCCCACAGTATATACCCGTCCCGGACAAAAATCAACACCGTAAGACAAACCGTTTTCACATATCTGTTTTTTAGGAGAAGACTGCCGCTTCTTCCGAAGCGCCTTGAAAGGATTAAGGCGCGGTGCTATAATCAGCCTGCAGGGGGAGTTGAAGTTATGACAACTGCGGTTATACTGGCCGGCGGAAAAAGCCGGCGTATGGGCCGGAATAAAATGCTGCTGCCGTACCGCGGAAAAACGCTGCTCGAGACGGCTATAGAAAAGTATTCCCGTGTATTCGACAGGGTTCTTGTCAGCGTTGCCGAGGAGGACTCCTACGCTATATCGGACGAGCAGCGCGTTCGGGACTTATATCCGGGCTGCGGGCCGCTCGCAGGGCTGCATGCGGCACTGCGAGCCTGCGGGGGGGACGGAGTTTTTCTCGCCGCGGCCGATCTTCCTTATGCGGAACCTATGGCGGCTTTTAGGCTGACCGAGCTTTGCGGTGACGCCGAAGTTTGCCTTACTCGGGATATGCGCGGAAGATTCGAGCCGCTCTTCGCGTTTTATAAGGCCGGCGTGCTGCCGCTTGCCGAGGAGGCTTTGTCCGACGGCAGGTATTCGATGCGTGAGATACTGGACAAAGCCGTGCTGCGCATAGCGGAACCGTCGGAGCTCGGTGGACTATGGAGCGAGAGGATGCTTATGAATGTCAACTATCCCGAGGATTTTGAGAAGCTTCAATAAGTTATAAAAAAATAGCCTCCCGCCTTGAACTTTCCGCAATCAGGTGATAAAATGACAGCTGAATTTAATAGGTCTGATTAAGCGGTCTTATAAACACGATACTGAAAGGACGATAGTGATGAGCTATAAAATCACAAGAAAAGAAGAGGCATACAACTACACCGCGGCTAAGCATTTTGACGTTAGAACAACGCGTCTTCACGACCCTCAGGACGTTAACTCGGGAGTAGTCACGATGGGATTGTCGCACTTTCTGCCCGGCGGAGGCTGCGAGTACGCCGCCAACCAGATGGAATCCATTTATTACATAATCGAAGGCCAGATGTATCTGGAATCCGAACTCGGCACACCCAACGAGGTCAAGACAACGCTTTACGCCGGCGACAGCTTCCACTGCGGTCCCGGAACCTTCAAGTCTGTCATCAACAACGGGCATGTGTCCACTCAGATGCTGGTTGTTCTGGTCAAGGCTGCCGAATAAGCGAATATTGCAGTAAATAACCTGTTCCGGGTGCCGCGCACGGGCATCCGGAACTTCTTATGGGCATAATTATCATGTCCCTGCCGAAGAAGAATAGACAATATGCGATTATAAGTGTATTATGTGTTAAAAGGACTTGACAATGGAATAATACCAAAGTTTATAATAACTGCGTACGGGCATTAGTCTGTATACTCACGAAAGTACGTAACACACCAACAATTGAGGAGGAGTGAGTTAATTTTGGAAAAGGTGTTTACCAACCTGACTACCGGAGGCCCCATCTCCGTGTATGTTGAAGACGGAAAAATCACCAGGATCCGACCACTGCAGGTGCCTGAGGAAGAATATCCGAAGCCGTGGACCATTGAGGACAGAACCGGCAAAAAATATTCTCCGCCCAAGGCTATGCGTATATCCCAGAATATTCTTACGGAACGCAACAGGCTTTATTCGGATAACCGCATACTGTATCCGATGAAGCGCGTTGACTGGGATCCGAAAGGCAACCGCAATCCCCAAAACCGCGGCAAGAGCGGCTACGAGCGAATCTCATGGGATGAGGCGGCAACTCTTATCGCGGATGAGATCAATCGCGTAAGCACCGTGGACAAGAACGGCAAACGCGACGGACATGCCATTACCGCCATTACCAGCTCCCATCACAACTGGGGCGTAGTAGGCTATAAAATGGCGCCGTTCGGCCGCTTCTTCGGAATGCTCAACTACACGCCCATACTCGACAACCCCGACTCATGGGAAGGCTGGATGTGGGGCGCACCGCACATGTACGGCTTCTACTGGAGACTCGGCCAGCCCGAGCAGTTTGATCTGCTGCCTGACGCATTCAAAAACACGGATATGATCGTGTTCTGGTCCAATGACCCCGACTCGACACACGGCATCTACTCCGGCCAGGAATCCAACATCTGGCGCGTATGGCTCAAGGAAATGGGCATGAAGTGCGTCTTCGTTGACCCGTTTTACAACTATACCAATGCCGTTATGGACGGCACATGGTTCGCCCCGCGCCCCGGTACAGACACGGCGCTTGCCGCGGGCATAATCTACACATGGTTTGAGGATGATACCTATGACCACGATTATGTGGAGCGCAAGACCATAGGTATCGACAAGTTCCGCGCTTATATAATGGGCGAAGAGGACGGCATACCCAAGACGCCCGAGTGGGCCGCCGAGAAGACCGGCATACCCGCACGCCGCATCCGCGCTCTGGCAAAAGAATGGGCATCCAAAAGGGTCGCTCTGGCCGGCGGAGTGCGCGGCGGAGAAGGCTCGGCCTGCCGCACCGCTTACGGAACCGAAGAAGCCCGTATGCTCATAGCCCTGGCCGCGATGCAGGGATTCGGCAAGCCCGGCGTTTCCATTTGGGGAACAACCATGGGCGCTCCCGCCGACTACACCTGGTTCCCCGGCTACGCGGAGCCCGATTCACAGATGGGTAAGACCCCCGCAGCTACTCACAAGCTCGCTAATGCGGGTGACGTAAAACAAAGACTGTACCGTCTGACGTTCCCGGACGCGATAATCAACGGTGAAGACGCTTTTATAGGTGAGGGATTCTGCGGCAAATCGATCGAGCAGCAGTTTGTCAAGCATGAGTATCCGATTGAAGGCCGGGTTAAGTTGTTCTGGCGCTACGGCGGCAGCTTCTTCGGCACCATGACCGATACTAATAAATGGGCTAAAATGTATCAGAACGACGGCCCTTACGCGCTTGAGTGCGTGATAAACCAGGACTGCTGGTTCGGAGGAGAAGCCAAATACGCCGACATCATCCTGCCCGCCTGCACCAACCTCGAGCGCAATGACATGGGCGAGTGGTCAGTCGGCGGCGGCTACACCACACACGCGGAGATAGGAAACAACTGGAGAGTACTGGTTCGCGAACAAAAATGTGTGGAACCGCTTGGTGAGTCCAAGTCCGACTATGAGATTTTCACTTTGGTCGCAGAAAAGCTCGGCCTCAAAGATCTTTACACAGAAGGCAAGGACGAAAATCAGTGGGCGGAAGAGATATGGAATCTGTCCGAAATCTCAAAGCGCTGCAGCTGGGAGGAGTTCAACGAAAAGGGTTACTATATAATCCCGGTTCCCGAGGATTATGAGCCGCATCCCGCCTTCCGCTGGTACTATGAGGACCGCGACTGCGATACCGAGGATTATCTGAATCCGAAGATTAAGGCAGAAAAGAATATGAACACGAGGATCCCGACCGAGCACTCAAAGGAACTGGGTACCTGGTCCGGCAAGCTTGAGTTTGAGTCACAGTCGCTGCTGGGACTCTCGCCCGATGACGACGAGCGCCCGCCCGTTCCGCACTATATACCCAGCTGGGAAGGGCATGAGACGGATCTGTACAAGAAATATCCGCTTCAGATAATCTCGCCGCACCCGAGGTTCTCGTTCCATACGCACTATGACCACCACGCTTCCTGGCTCAACGAGGTTCCCGTACACCGCGTGGTTAAAGACGGATACGCCTACTGGCCGGCCCGTATAAATCCCAAGGATGCCGCCGAGAGAAACATCCAGAACGGTGACCTGATCGAGCTTTACAATGACCGCGGCAGCGTCGTCTGCATTGCCGTAGTTACTTACCGCGTCCCCGTAGGAGTAATGCACAGCTACGGATGCTCGGCGAAGTACGATCCGGTCCTCCCCGTGCCCGGAGCAACAGACAAGGGCGGCTGCGTCAATATCCTGACAAGCGGAAGAATGCTTTCCAAGAACGCACCCGGAATGGCGCCCAACAGCTGCCTTATCGAGTGCAGAAAGTGGGAGGGTTAATCAATGGCAAGATACGCATTTGTATATAACGTAGAGCGCTGCAACGGCTGCTTTTCCTGTTTCCTTGCCTGCAAGGACGAGTTTACCGGCAACTGCCACCGCCCGACCGGGGCCGCTACGGCAGAGGGCATTAATCTGCTTAAGGTAAATGAGGTCGAGTACGGTACAGGCAGCAAGGTAAAGGTAGATTACGTACACTCTATCTGCCAGCAGTGCGCCAATCCCGCCTGCATGGCCAAATACCCGGATCAGGTCTATAAGAGAGCCGACGGGATCGTTATAATCGACCCGGAAAAGGCAAAGGGCAATAAGAATCTTGTAAATGCCTGCCCCTACGGTGCCATAGTATGGAACGAGGAGGCGCAGCTTCCCCAGAAGTGCACTATGTGCGCTCACATGCTCGACGCGGGAGAAAAGGTTACGAGATGCAGCGAATGCTGCCCGAACCAGGCTGTTATATTCGGCGACCTTGAGGATCCGAACAGTGATATTTCCAAATACGTGGCGGAATATGCCGACGAGCTCGAGCAGCTTCATCCCGAATACGGCACCGGACCGGCGCACTACTACAGACGTCTGCCAAAGCCCTTTATCTGCGGCGAGGTCGTTTGCGCGGACACCGACGCCTGCTGCGCCGGAGCGAAGGTGACCTGCACATGCATTGAATGCGGAAAAGTTATAGAGACCGTTACAGACTTCCTGGGCGACTTTGAAGTAAGGGGTCTTCCCACAAACAAGTTCTTCAAAGTGAAGATAGAAGCTGAAGGCTACAAAACAGCTGAGCTTGAAGTAAGGACAATGGCAGCGGTGAATCTGGGTGAAATATTCCTGGATAAGGCCTGACAAGTAATATGCAGTCTATGGGGTGGAGTCTATTCCACCCCATTGGCATGAGAAAAAAATAAGGAAGAGATTTTTATGAGAGACGTAGTTATTGTTGATGCCGTGCGTACCGCTGTGGGAAGCATGGGAGGTACGCTTGTGTACGTCGCGCCGGAAACTCTGGCCGAAACCTGCATTAAGGGACTGCTTGAGCGCACAAAGATTGATCCGTCTGAAATCGGTGAAGTGGTTTTCGGACAGTGCCGCCAGACCTCGGACAACCCAAACCTTGCCCGTATTGCCGCGCTGCGTTCCGGTGTTCCGGACACCGTTCCCGCTTATACCGTAATGCGTCAGTGCGCTTCAGGTCTTTGCGCCGTCAATAACGGTCTTAATTCGATACAGGCAGGAGAACACGATATAGTCATAGCGGGTGGTACGGAGAATATGAGCAATGCCGTATTCTACATCCGGAATGCCCGATACGGCGTCGGAACAGGCAACCAGATACTGGTCGACTCTCTGACCGAGGGCCAGTTTCAGAGTCAGCCGCAGGAGATATACGGTAAATTCAATATGGGCCTTACAGCCGAGAATGTGGCAGAAGAATTCGGCGTAACAAGAGAAGAGCAGGATGCCTTCTCTCTGGAAAGCCAGCGCCGGGCAATCGCGGCCATTGAGTCCGGCAGATTTAAAGATGAGATAGTGCCGGTTGTCATACCGCAGAAAAAGGGAGACCCTGTTATTTTCGATACCGATGAGTTCCCCCGTCCCGATACCTCGGCGGCGAAGCTCGCAAAGCTCAAGCCTGCCTTTAAAGACGGAGGCACCGTTACCGCCGGCAACTCTTCGGGGCGCAACGACGGAGCTTCCGCGGTTCTGATCATGTCGGCGGACAAAGCAAAAGAGCTTGGCTTGAAGCCGCTTGCGAGATTTGTCTCACACGCGACCTGCGGAGTTAACCCCAAAATTATGGGTATAGGCCCCGTGCCGGCTGTTCATAAAGCGCTTAGCAAAGCGGGAATGACACTGGACGATATCGAGCTCATCGAACTCAACGAAGCATTCGCGGCGCAGAGCCTGGCATGCATTAAGCAGCTCGGACTTGAAAACAGGATGGATATCATAAATGTCAACGGCGGAGCGATTGCTCTGGGTCATCCTGTCGGTTCCTCCGGATGCCGCATACTCGTAACGCTGGTACATGAGATGAAAAAGCGCGGCCTTAAGTACGGCCTGGCATCGCTTTGCATCGCCGGCGGCATGGGCACGGCGGACATAATTGAGATGTGTTGATGATACTGCGTAACGCATTTTGCAATATCAGCTAATTTTTGAAAGGAAGCATTGTAAATGAAACTTTTCGATCTTACAGGTAAAAGCGCGGTAGTAGTTGGCGGAGCCGGCGGACTTGGACAGGCTATCGCCCAGGGTCTTTGCGAGATAGGCGCGAATGTGATGATTACCAGCCGTAATGAGGACTCGCTGAAAAGGGCGCAGAGCGAAATAAAAGACGCCTGCGGAGCCGATATATGCTACGGTGTATGCGACGCGACCGACGAGGCCCAGGTGGAAGCGCTTCTTGAGCTGGCGATATCTAAGTTCGGCAAGGTGGATATCCTGGTCAACGCTCAGGGATTCAATAAAAAGCACAACGCCGATGAATTCCCGATGGACGTATTCCGCTCCATGCTCGAGGCGAATATAGTATCGGTAATGATGACAAGCAAGCACTTCGGCAAGCATATGATGCAAAACGGATACGGTAAGATAGTAAACCTCTCCTCCGTGCGCGGCAAGGTAGCCACAAAGGCCCCCGGCAATGCCGGTTATTGCACCACAAAGGGCGCTGTGGATATGCTGACCAAGTCACTTGCGGCCGAATTCGGACCTTCCGGCGTGACGGTAAATGCTATAGGGCCGACTGTAACGGAAACCCCGATGATGACTTCCATTATTGAGATGCGCGGCGGCGACACATACCGCAAGAACCTTGCTGACGGACTTCCCATGCGCAGAATGGCAATGCCTGAAGACAGTGTGGGAGCAGCACTCTTCCTTTGCTGCCCGGCTTCCGACTTCGTGACCGGAAACATCATTTACCCAGACGGCGGACTGACCGCAATAGGCTGACGAATAAAAAAGGCTCCCCTTTCCGTTCAGGCGGGAAGGGGAGCCGGGGATGATTCGGTCTTCACTCGATCGGCAGCCAAACCTCGAAATAACCTGTATTTTCTCCATCCTCAAGTATACTGCACACAAGGTTGCCTCTGGCGTTTCCGCATATCTTCAGTCCGTTATCTTCAGCGTACCTAACGATATAGTCGATATGACGCGCTGTGAAAGCGTTTTTTCCCGAGCTTTTAAAAGCGCTGTGGATGGAAAGCTTGGAAGGCAGATGGACAACGGGCGGGCGCACAGGTACGCCGAATTCCTCAACATAAGGCATTGATAGAGAAAAGCCCCAGGCGTAGTTTTCCGCTTCTCCCGACAGCCCGTCCTGAGGGATCTCGAAATATCTCCTGGTAAAGGGCATGTATTTGAGCCAATGTTGAGAAAGCTTCTGCAGCTCGTCGCGGTTGTCGAACTCAAAGTTATATCTGTTGAGATAACAGACGATTTCCGGTGACGTCCGTATGTCGCATTTACCGATGTATTCTTTAACGGAAGTAACATCGTCCAGATGCTGTGATATACGCTGCAATAAAAGCTCCTGGTGGCGGATGGAGGCCTTGATCTCATCGCGTTTTTCATCGAGCACGGACAGAAGGTCGCCGTAATAACAGTCCGATACCATGTAAGCAATCTGAGCTATACCGAAACCGAAGTTTTTATACCAGAGGCAGTCGATGAGAAAATTGATGTCCCAGGCGTCATAGTAGCGGTAGTCGTTTTGCTTATCTTTTGTGGGCGCTACAACACCCTTCTTTTCATAGTATCTGAGAAGATCGGTGGAGATACCTAGTATCCTGGCTACGTCGCCGATTTTATACTGCATTATAACCTCCAAATACGGCCGGCTGCCGAACGGCAAATTAGACAAAAAGCCGCAAATACCTTCGTATTATATTAGGATATTCCGGAAAATTCAACGTATTTGTCTATTGAACTCTTGACCTTCGCGTTATCCCATGGTTTACTACAATCACAATTAGAATATGCAATTATATAAATTAAGGAGGACAATGAAATGGCATACATGCCTCTTGATAAGAGCAAACTGTATCTTGACAGAAACAAGATGACAAAAATCTGGGATTTAAGCGCACCGTGGGGAATCGATACCCCCCTGTGGCCTTTCCCGGGTGCCCGTCAGGACCTTATATTCCCGCGCGGACAGTATCTGGAGCGTTTTCACAAGCGCACAATGACCTACACAGGCACGCTTCATGCGGCTACTCACATGGATGCCCCGCAGCATGTCCTGCATGAGGAGGAAGTTGACCGCGAGCGTATGGGCTATACCCTCAACGAAATTCCGCTGGAATTCTGCGTGGGCACGGGAGTTATTCTCGACATGCGTTACCTGAAGGATGAGTTCGAGGTCAATTTTAAAAACGGCAACTATGATACCGATATATGGGTAGAACTCAAGCCCGAGCATTTTATCGCCGCCTGCGAAAAGGACGGACTCGAGATTCGCGAAAACGACTGGGTCATTGTAAATACCGGCTTCCATCATTACTGGCGGATAAATAACGACAAGTATTTCAACTATTATCCCGGCATGGGCCCTGAAGTTGCCAAGTGGCTCATCCACGAAAAGCATATCAAGGGCATATCCGGTACATGGGGCGCAACCGACTCGCCGATGTGGCACGATCCGCTCAAGGAGCAGATGCCGTGGCTCGACGCGAATTACCGCAAGGCTACGGGCAAGGATCCTTCCATCTACTATAACGACTACGAGCCCTGCCATCGTCTGTTTATGCAGCACGGCGTGTGCACCGTTGAGAACGCCGGCGGCGATATAGACGAAGTTACCGGCAAACGTATGATAATTGCTGCCTTCCCGTTCCGCTGCGAGGCCGCTGACGGTGGATTCGTGAGACTTGTAGCCTGGGAAGAAGGTTCCTTCTAAATGAAAACTTTAGAAGATATTAAAAAAATAGCCGTTCTGGGCGCCGGAACAATGGGTCCCGGCATAGCGCAGATATTTGCCATGGGCGGATATGATGTCACTATGTGGACCCGCAGGGAAGAGACCAGAGAAAACGCTAAAAAAACGCTTTACAAGAGCCTTCAGACATTTGCCGAGGAGGATCTCATCGCCGCGGACAAGATTGATGAGATATACTCGCGGGTCAGCTTTAAGCTGACTGTTAAGGAGTGCGTCGAGGGCGCTGACTTTATAATGGAAACCATCGTGGAGAACAAGGATGCCAAGCTGGAGCTGTACGCCAAGGTCGACGCCTGTGTTTCCGATGACGCTATCATTGCCTCAAATACCTCCGGGCTTGATATATTCGCTCTGGTCCCGGCCAGAAGACTTCCCCAAATGGTTATCGCACACTGGTATGCTCCGCCCCAGCTCATACCGCTGGTTGAAGTGGTGAAGGGGGAGCTGGCTCCGCAGGAGTTTTGTGACGTAACGGTAGCTCTTTTGGAGAAGTGCGGCAAAACAGCTGTACCGATGAAAAAATTCATCCGCGGCTATATCGCAAACCGTATGCAGATGTGCCTGAACCAGGAGGTGTTTTTCCTTCTGGATAACGGATACTGCACACCGGAGGATATAGACAAGGCCGTTAAAGCCAGCTTCATACCCCGCGCTGTTGTTCTCGGGCTGTGCAAGCGCGCTGATTTCGGCGGACTTGATATGACCGCGAACAACTACAAAAATAAGAGTTATGAAGCGCCGCCTCCGGTCGATATGCCCACCTCGCTGGCTGAGCTGGTTGACAAGGGCGAGCTAGGTTTCAAGACCGGCAAGGGTTTTTACGATTACACCGGGGTAGACAAGCAGGCTCTTTTGGCAAAGCGCGACAAACAGCTCTTCGAGGTTTTCAAGCTCGCGAAAAAATTCATGGATGACCCCGTCTGATACAGTATAAATGAGAGGAAATAATCCAAATGTCAAAAACAAATAAACTGATGATCCAGGTGTGCTTATCCGGCGCCGGCACCCGCAAGGAACAGGCTCCCACCGTTCCTTATACCCCCGAAGAGATAGCAAGACAGGTTGTTGAATGCACAAAAGCAGGAGCTTCCATTGCGCATATCCACGTTCGCAAGGACACAACGCTTCCCGACGGAACCTTTATTGAGGGCTATAAGTCCATGGATCTGGAGAAGTTTACCGAAGCATATAAGCTCTCGCGTAAATATCTTGCCGAGGAAGGACTCGACTGCGTTATTAACCTGACAACCTCCGGCGGCGAGTATGAGGACTATAAGCGCCTGCAGCACCTGGCTGCGCTTAAGCCCGAAATGTGCTCGTTCGATCCCAATACCATCAACTGGAACAACGCCTATATCTTTGAAAACAGCCCGCGCTTTCTCAATCTTTTGAGCGAAGAGATCGTTAAGTTGGGCATCAAGCCTGAGTTCGAAGTGTTCGATACCGGTCATCTGGACAGCGTTCAGTATTACTGCGATAAGTGGAACATACCGAAGCCTCCCCATATACAATTCGTTATAGGCGTGGGCGGATGTATGCCCGCAACCCCGCTCAACCTGGCATTTATGCACAGCAAGCTACCCGAGGGTGCCACCTGGTCCGTTACCGGAATAGGCAAGTCCCATATACCCATGATGCTGGCCGGACTGGCTTTAGGCTGCGACGGGCTGCGCGTAGGACTTGAGGACAACATCGTATACGGATACGAGAACGGAAAGAAGATTATCGCCACCAACAAGATGTTTGTTGAACGCGCTGTTGCGCTCGGAAAATTGGCCGGGCGCGAGATAGCTACCGCAGCGGATGTACGCGAGATTCTCGGCCTGAAAAATCAGGACTGATCTGACTGCCGCATAAAGGAGTCGCCGGCTGCTCTGTGCAGCCGGCGATATCTTCATGCCCCCGGTAAGCGCGGGAACACGAATGAGTCCGGTCGCTTAGATTTGAAAGGGATGAGTCTGCGCGATGCTCCAGCTGATTATTATACTTCTCTACGTTGCTCTTACTGCCGCAATCGGAATATGGTCCTCAAAAAAGTCTAAAAGCTCCGACTCATTCCACGGTACCGCGCTGAGCGTCTACGCCATAGTAGCTGCCTCCGCGGGTGAGTGGCTGGGGGGGACTTCCACCACCGGCGTGTCTGAGTATGGGTTCGATTACGGTCTGTCGGGAGCCTGGTATACCGTATCCAACGGTATAGGCATAATGTTTCTTGCTTTGCTTTTTGCCAAACTGTACCGAAGCTTTAACTCGGTCACGGTTCCGGGTATTATCGAAAAGTTTTTCGGAGTCAAAGCAAGGACTGTTTCAAGCGTACTTCTGACCGTAGTAATGCTTGCTGTCGGACTCTCGCAGATGATCGCCGCGGGCAAGCTCGGGCAATCTTTGCTCGGCTTTCCTTTTGTACCTACCGTAGTCGTTTTTGCGGCAGTATCGATCGTTTATACTCTGGCGGGCGGAATGAACGCCGTTGCTTCAACGAATAAGATGCACCTGTTCGTTTTATATGGCGGAGTGCTTACAGCCATAATATTCGCGCTGATAAAGCTGGGGGGTATCGATAACCTAATAAGAGGCCTTAACGGATCCGAAGTTTCGAAAGCTACCGCAGCCGCAATAGCCGCCGCCGGAGACAAGGCAGCCGGGTATTACGGCAGGGCACCGAAGACAGCCGGGGGATACTTCAATATGTTCACAATCGGATTTACGAAGGTATCGTCGTGGATAATCGCGTCTGTGCTGGGTGCCTGCACGGCGCAGGCGGGCATACAGCCCGTTTTAGCGGCGAGGGATGTGCGGGCTGCAAGAAAAGCCTGTATCATAACCGCGCTGGTAGTCGCCCCGTTCGGCTTTTTCACCGCTATGCTCGGCCTTTTCGCAAAAGCGCTGTTTAATAACGGAACTATGATATTGGATAAATCGGGCGAACTGGTAAACGGTAAATCAGCGCTGCCCACGCTAATGATGAACCTGAGCGACAATCCGATTGTCGGAGGGATAGTCGGAGGTCTGGTGCTCGCGTCGATACTGGCCGCACTTTCAACAGTGGCCCCTATTATCTTAGCGTCCGGAACAATGGTGACAAAAGATATTTACCAGCGTGTACTCAAACCCGGAGCAACGGACAAGCAGGTTCTGTTGGTGAGCCGAATTACAACGGCCGTATCCGGTGTGATTTGCTGCATAGGCGCAATAGCTCTCGTGCAGGCCAGCGCGGTTCTGGATATAGTATACGCGGCGTATTCGCTCAGGGGCGCTATATTCGTAATTGTTCTGTTCGGCATCTACTGGAAACGCGCGAGCGAGCCTGGCGCTTGCCGGAGCATGATATTCACGGGGGCTGCGGCGGTTGGCTGGAAGGCGTTTGAATTGATAACGGGCCGCTATCCGATATCCGATCACATTACGGAAACATATGCGGCTGTAATAGTCGCGGTAATTACAACGGTTGTCTTCAGTTACATACTGCCGAAGAAAAAGCTCGCTTAACTAAGACGCAGTAAATTTATACACTCGGATATAAAGACATCCCGACGGGTAATTGCCGCGTCGGGATGTCTTTTTT
>JAAYBW010000262.1 GCA_012729975.1 Clostridiales bacterium | reverse complement strand
TTGAGGCCGTACTTTTTGCGCTCCTTCATGCGGGGGTCGCGGGTGAGAAATCCGGCAGCCTTCAAAGGCGCGCGGAAATTATCGTCCACGAGCAGCAGCGCCCTTGCTATTCCGTGACGGATAGCGCCGGCCTGGCCGGTAACTCCGCCGCCGGAAACGGTGGCTTCGATATCTACCTTATCGACAGTTGCGGTCGTAACCAGCGGCTGGCGGACAAGGAGCTTGAGTGTCTCAAGTCCGAAATAGTCGTCGATATCACGGCCGTTTATGGTTATAGCGCCCGTTCCGCCGGGGAAAAGATGAACTCTGGCCACGGAGGACTTCCTGCGGCCGGTGCCGTACATATAAGCCTTTTTGCTTGTATACATGATTTATTCCTCCTTATTCCCAGATCTCGGGCTTCTGGGAGGCGTGCTTATGCTCGCCGCCGCTGTAAACCTTCAGGCGCTTAAGCTGTGCCCTCCCCAGGCTGTTCTTGCCGAGCATTCCCTTTACGGCGAGCTCAAAAGCGAACGCGGGGCGCTCCTGCATTAAACGGGAGTACTGCGTTTCCTTGAGTCCTCCGGCGTAACCGCTGTGTGTGCGGTAATACTTCTGCTCGAGTTTCTTTCCCGTGAGTACGGCTTTGTCCGCGTTAAGTACGATGACAAAATCGCCGCAATCCACATGGGGGGTAAAAATAGGCTTGTGCTTGCCGCGCAGCAGAACGGCGGCGGTGGCGGCGGTGCGCCCCAGGGGTTTATCCGCCGCGTCAAGGATGTACCATTTTCTCTCTACGGTCTCCTTGCGCGCCATTGTAGTGGACATTTTTCCTGACCTCCATTTGCATATATGAATTGACAGCGAAGGCCAATCCACATTAAAATACATTAAGTTCTTTTTTAGAGCTCCACTTTTATACCACAGCCTCGCGGAGCTTGTCAACCGTATTCAGGCCAAATATTTAATACCATATAATTATCTCGCTTTTACTCGCTTATTCTTTTATTATCTCCCGATTTCTCGTTTTCGATTTTAAGGTTTTGGTGATGATTATGGACGGGTTCACCGGGCTGGTACGCAGATGCATTGAAGACTACTCCATGCTCGAAGAAGGCGACCGCGTAGCCGTGGGCCTTTCCGGCGGAAAGGACAGCCTGTCGCTGCTGGCTGCGATGGCGGATATGCGCGCTTATTTTCCGAAGAAGTTTTATTTGAGTGCGATCACGGTGGATATGGGCTTTGAGGATATGGACCTTGAACCTCTTCACGACTTATGCCGGAGCCTCGGAGTGCCGTATATAGTTGAAAAAACCAATATAGCATCTGTGGTTTTCAAAGAAAGAAAAGAGAAAAACCCATGCTCGCTCTGCGTGAGGATGCGCAAGGGCGTGCTCAACTCCAGGCTTGCCGCCGAGGGCATCAACAAGGTCGCGCTCGGTCACAATCTGGATGACGCGGTGGAAACTTTTTTTATGTCCCTGCTGCGTGAAGGGCGTATTTACTGCTTCTCCCCCGTCACATTTCTCGACCGCAGCGGCATAACGCAGATACGGCCCCTTCTGTATCTTTCCGAAGAAGATACAACCGCTTATTCGCGCCGCCGGGCCCTTCCTATCGTAAAAAGCACCTGCCCTGTCGACAAAGCCGGCGGCAGGCAGGACGCGAAGGAACTTGTCCGGGATTTGTGCGCGGATTACAGTGACTTGAAGGCTAAGGTGTTCGGCGCGATGCAGCGCTATCCGCTTCCCGGCTGGAAACCCGAGCACCATCAAAGACTGCCCTCAAGCCGATAAATGAATCGG
>JAAYBW010000037.1 GCA_012729975.1 Clostridiales bacterium | reverse complement strand
TTTATTAAGCATCAGCTCTTCAAAGACTTCCTTTAACTCCTCGGACAGCCTAAAGATTCCGGAACTGTAATCATCTGGGAAGCCGCTGAGTGTTATCTCTATATGATCATCGTCCGTCCGGCCACGATACTTTCCGGAAGCGGTTTTTAATTCAATAAAGGACAGTTTTTCATCCGCGGTGGTTACCGCTTCGAAGT
Source organism: Clostridiales bacterium (assembly GCA_012729975.1). Taxonomy (GTDB): domain Bacteria; phylum Bacillota; class Clostridia; order Oscillospirales; family Oscillospiraceae; genus JAAYBW01. The sequence continues at coordinate 8,869 of JAAYBW010000037.1, read as the reverse complement.
TATCCGCGCTTACGTCTATCTTTAAAAGCGCGTAGGGGTAGGTTAAGACCTGCGTTACAATATCGCCTTCCCGCGGGATTTGTTCCTCAACGGTGATCCTTATTAACCCTTCAATATCTTCGACGATCTTAACTTCAACTCCGTACCCTCCGGTAGGCTTCTGACCCATCCCGATAAATACGATGTAACCGTCTCCCGCTTTAAAATAGCTAAACCCTCTGTATGCCCTTAATCCGCTTATACTGTCGGTTATATTTTCCGGTAAGCTCCGATCGTTTTTAATGTCTTCTAAAGTCAAATGGCTGTACCGCACCCCCTGATCGGAGCTTTCCGCAGGCGACTGCACCGGCGGTGACGGCGACGGTACGCTCCCCTCCGCTTTGTTGCATGCAGCCAGAGCGAGAATTATCGCGAGCGTAATGACTAATTTAAGCTTCCTCATAGCCGCGCCTCCATATCATTGTCTTTTATTATTAAGACGGTGAGAATCTATATATGTTTCTGTCAACAAATATTATACTCGGATTCACACAGTATACTCTCAAACCCGACCGGCAGGCAAGTGTGCCGCTTTTTTTTACACAGCGCTTTCCGTAATTACGACACGGGCATTGACATACCGGTATGGAAATCGTATTATAAGGTGCAAGATTGTCGACTAAACGCTGATGATTCCATCGGCGATTTTTAAAAAGCGCGGCTTGCGCCTAACGCTGCGGCTAACGCGAAATCAGGGGCGGTGCTCAGACTCCCCGGACGAGGAAGAATGGTGCGTATGAAAAAAGCATACTTGATCTTGCAAAACGGAGCCGTTTACGAGGGCACGGCCTTCGGAGCAGACGGCACGAGCATAGGCGAGCTGGTGTTCACAACGGCTATGACCGGCTGCGCGGAAAGTCTTTCGGACCCGAGCTACTACGGTCAGATCGTAATATACACCTTCCCCCAGCTTTGCAACTACGGGATAGCCGAAGCCGATATGGAAAGCCCGCGCGTCCACGTGCGCGGAGTGGTTGTCAGAGAATATTGCCAAACGCCGTCCAACTTCCGAAGCGAGGAAGCAGTGGACGATTTTTTAAAGCGCCACAACATCATCGGTATCGCCGGGGTCGATACCCGCGAGCTTACTCAGCTCATACGTGACGGCGGCGTAATGAACGCGGTCATAACCACCGGAGCGCCGGATTATCCGCTTGAGAAGATCAAAGCATACCGGGTCATCGAGTCTGTTGAAAACACAAGCACAAAGTCACCGCTAGTCCTCCTTCCCGATGGAGCGCAGATACACTCTGTTGCTCTGATAGATTACGGCGCGAAAAAAAGCATTGCCGCAAGCCTTACAAAGCGAGGCTGCAAGGTCACGGTATATCCGTACAACGCGACCGCCGGGCAAATACTCTCCGGCGGACACGACGGCATCATGCTCGCAAACGGCCCCGGCGATCCCCAGGACAACGCCGCCTGCATAAAGGAAATACAAAAGCTCTTCGGAAAGCTGCCCATGTTCGGCATATGCCTCGGTCATCAGCTCATGGCTCTTGCGGCGGGCGCTTACACCGAAAAGCTCAAGTTCGGGCACCGCGGAGCAAACCAGCCCGTCAAGGATCTCAAAACGAGCCGGGTGCATATAACCAGCCAGAATCACGGCTATGCCGTGAACATTCCGAGTCTCGCCGCGGCCGGCGGCGTTCTCAGATGTCTGAACGTTAACGACGGCACCTGCGAGGGAGTGGATTACCCCGATTACAACGCGTTTTCTCTCCAGTTTCACCCGGAAGCGCACGGCGGCCCTTTAGACAAAGAGCACGCTTTTGACCTCTTCACAGACATCATGGAGGGCAAAGAACATGTCCAGGGATAAATCGATAAAAAAAGTGCTCGTAATAGGTTCCGGCCCTATAGTCATAGGCCAGGCGGCGGAGTTTGACTACGCCGGCACACAGGCCTGCAGGGTCTTAAAAAGCGAAGGTGTTAAGACCGTTCTGGTCAACTCAAACCCTGCCACCATAATGACGGACGGCGACATGGCGGACTCGGTTTATCTCGAGCCGCTGTGCGAGGAAACTATCAGGCGTGTAATTATAAAAGAAAAGCCGGACAGTCTGCTGGCCGGGCTCGGAGGCCAGACCGGCCTTACAATAGCCATGCGCCTTTCGCACGAGGGCTTTTTAAAAAAGCACAACGTGCGCCTTATCGGCACAAATGCGGATGCTATCGACATGGCGGAAGACAGGCGTCTTTTCAAAGAGGCCATGGCGAGGATAGGCCAGCCCACGATTCCCTCCGATATAGCAAACGACACCGAAACCGCGCTGATAATAGCGGAGCGGATAGGCTATCCGGTCATAGTGCGCCCCGCCTTCACTCTCGGCGGAGCGGGCGGCGGTGTGGCTTTTGACGCCGAGCAGCTCGCCTCGGCGGCCGCAACGGGTCTCGAGTGGTCTCCGATACGTCAGGTACTCATAGAAAAATATATTTTCGGCTGGAAAGAGATAGAGTTTGAGGTCATGCGCGACCACGCGGGCAACACCATCTGCGTTTGCAGCATGGAAAACATGGACCCCGTCGGCATCCATACGGGCGACAGCATCGTCGTCGCTCCGGCTCTCACGCTCGCGGACAGAGAATATCAAATGCTCCGCTCCGCTGCCATAGACATTATTACCGAACTGGGCATTGAGGGCGGCTGCAACTGTCAGTTCGCACTCGATCCGAACAGCTTCGACTACGCCGTCATAGAGGTTAATCCCAGAGTCTCCCGCTCGTCGGCGCTCGCCAGCAAAGCCACCGGCTACCCCATAGCGAAGGTATCCGTAAAAATCGCCCTCGGGTATACGCTCGACGAGATCAATAACGACATAACCGGCAAAACCACAGCCTGTTTCGAGCCCGCAATAGACTATGTAGTCGTAAAGTTTCCCAAGTGGCCCTTTGATAAATTTCATGGCGCCAGCAGAAGGCTCGGCTCTCAGATGAAGGCCACGGGCGAAGTCATGTCCATAGCGCACACCTTTGAAGAGGCGCTCATGAAGGCCGTCAGGGGCGCGGAAATCGGGCAGGACACATTAAACCGCCCGTACGACGGCCCGCTTTCTCTCAGCGAGCGTCTGGATTCCATGGATGACCTGAGGCTGTTCACGGTCTTTGAGGCCTTAAAAGCGGGATACTCGGTCGATGATATATTTGCCATAACCAGGATAGACCGCTGGTTTTTAAACAAGCTTAAAAACCTCGCGGCCTATGAAGAGTCCTTAAAAGGCAAAAAGCTGACAAAAGAACCCTTCCTAGCCGGCAAGAGAATGGGCTATACGGACACCGCTCTAAAGCGCCTTTCCGGCAATGCCCTGCCCACGCATCTTTTACCGAGCTACAAGATGGTCGACACCTGCGCTGCCGAGTTTCAGGCTCAGACGCCGTATTTTTACGCCTCTTACGACAACTGCTGCGACTCGAGAAGCTTCCCCAGGAGCGGAGCGGAAACCGTGATAGTTCTCGGCTCCGGCCCCATACGCATCGGCCAGGGAATAGAGTTTGACTACAGCTCCGTCCACTGCGTGAGAACACTCAAGGATATGGGCTATGACGTCGTAATTATAAACAACAACCCCGAAACCGTCTCCACCGACTATGATACCGCAGACCGGCTCTATTTCGAGCCGCTCAGCCCCGAGGACGTTATGGGCGTCATAGAAGCCGAAAAGCCCGTCGGAGTCGTCGTTGCCTTCGGAGGGCAGACCGCCATAAAGCTGACCGATTATCTCGACAGGCAGGGAATAAAAATTCTCGGCACCTCCGCGGAAGGCATAGACCTCGCCGAGGACAGGGGCAAGTTTGACGCGCTGCTTGAAACACTCGGCATAAGACGCCCGAAGGGCTTCGGCGTGCACTCCATGCAGGAGGCTCTGTCAGCTGCCGAGCAGCTCGGATACCCGGTGCTGCTGCGCCCGTCATATGTAATCGGCGGTCAGAATATGGTCATCGCTCTTGACAGAAACGATGTTGAGCGCTACATGTCCATGATCATATCCGGCGGCTCCGCGGAATACTCCGTGCTTGTGGATAAATACATGCCGGGAACCGAGCTTGAGGTAGATGTCATTTCCGACGGACAGGATGTGCTGATGCCCGGCATCATGGAGCATATCGAGCGGGCCGGCATTCACAGCGGCGATTCCATCGCCGTCTACCCTCCCTACAGCCTTACCGACATGATGATGGAAACGGTTGTAAACTGCTCCGAAAAACTGGCGCTCGCCCTGGGCACGAGGGGCCTTGTTAACATACAGTATCTTATATACGACAACGAGCTTTTCGTCATCGAGGTAAATCCCCGCGCCTCGAGGACGGTGCCCTATCTTAGCAAGGTCACGGGTATCCCCATGGTGGACATAGCATCACGCGTAATGATGGGTCAGACGATACGCGGGCTCGGCTATACCCCCGGCCTGTGCGACACTCCGCCCTATTACGCCGTGAAGCTGCCGGTCTTCTCATTTGAAAAGCTCGGAAAGGCCAACTCCGTCCTCGGGCCTGAGATGAAGTCCACCGGCGAGGTGCTCGGTCTCGGCCGCACATTGGGCGAGGCAGTCTTCAAAGGCTTTGCCGCCGCGGGATACAAAACCGCCACCGCCACGGAGCTTTCAAAGAAAGCGGTGCTTTTAAGCGTTGAAAATCACGAACTGCCCGACGTGATCGGTCTTGTTAAAAAACTCAGCGACCTTAAGCTAAAAATATATGCCACATCCGACACGGCACAGACCGTCAGGAGCCTCGGCATAAAGGCCTTTGAGACGAGCCGTGAAACCTGGTCCGAGCTGACGGCCGGCGGGGAGCTTTCTTTAATCGTATACACGGGCGCGCTGTATGACGACACGATGAACGACTATCTGGAGCTGCACACGCTCGCCGTTCGCGCGGGAGTGCCCTGCATCACCTCTCTTGACACGGCAAACGCTATGGCCGACATGCTCGCAAGCCGCTATAACGTTCACAACACCGAGCTTGTCAACTTAAACGACATGCGGACGGAGCGCCGCATCTTAAAATTCGCCAAGATGCACGGAAGCGGCAACGACTATATCTTCTTCGACAACAGGGAGCCCGAGATATTCAGCCCCGAGTCCCTGAGCGTCAGTATATGCGACAGACACTACGGCATCGGCGGCTACGGTATAGTTCTTATCGAGAAATCCGACGTCGCCGACGCGAAGATGCGCATCTTCAACCGCGACGGCAGCGAGGGGCAAATGGCGGGAAACAGCATCAGGTGCGTGGGCAAATACCTCTATGATAAAAATATCGTGCGCCGCGAAACCCTTACCATCGAAACGGGAACAGGCATAAAAACGCTCAGATTATATATCCGCAACGGCCGCGTGAGCACGGTCAGCGTAAACATGGGCAGGGCCGATCTTGACCCCGCTTCGCTTCCCTCCACGCTCGAAGGGCCCACTGTCATAGACCGCCCCGTCATGATAGGCGGAACCGAATATAAAATAACCTGCGCCTCGGTGGGAAACCCGCACTGCGTGGTCTTCTGCGACGACATCGATTCGCTCGACCTTGAAAAGATAGGCCCCGAGTTTGAAAACGCCGAATACTTCCCCCAGCGTATAAACACCGAGTTCGTGCGCGTCGTCAGCTCAAACACGCTGCGTATGCGCGTTTTTGAGCGCGGCAACGGGGAAACCTGGGCCTGCGGTACGGGCGCCTGCGCCGCTGTCATTGCCGCTACGGAGAAAAATCTCTGTAAAAAGGGCGTGGATGTAACCGTAAAGCTCAAGGGCGGCGACCTCATCGTCAACTACACCGACGACGCCGTTATACTAACGGGCGACGCTGTCATGGTATACGAGGGTTCGTTTGAATTTTAAGCGGAATACAGTTTTTTATTTTACGCTGAAAAGGGCGTTGACTTTCGCGATTTAAAGTGCTATACTTCATTGCATTAAATGCCAAATGCAATGACCGGAAATAAGTACGTTCGCAGCCAACTCTTCAGAGAGACCGCCGGCAGGTGAAAGGCGGCAGAGAGCGCGGGCGGAATACATTCCGAGAGCAGCGCACCGAAAGACGCAAAAAGCGCCCTGTAGGCTGCGACGGGTCTCCTCCGTTATCCGGAAAGGGCAAACGCCGGCCGAAATGCCGCATTGACTTTGTCAAGGCGCTCTTCGCTCCGGGCGCGCCCGCCGAGGCTGCCGCTCGTGAGACGGCGGCAAATTGAGGTGGTACCGCGGGTTATATCCCGTCCTCTGTATCTGATGCGGAGGGCGGGATTTTTCGCTTTCCGGAAGGAGCGCTTTTTATGATACTCTCGGTAATCTTCCTGATCGTGTTTTTCGCGATAATGATCTCAGTAGGCCTCTACTGCCGCAGGCACGCCTCGAATGTGGACGGTTTTCTTCTGGGCGGGCGCAATGTGGGCCCGTGGCTGTCGGCCTTTGCCTTCGGTACTACATATTTTTCCGCTGTGATTTTCGTGGGTTACGCCGGTCAGTTCGGGTGGAACTTCGGGCTTGCGTCCACATGGATCGGGCTCGGAAACGCTTTTATCGGCTCCCTGCTGGCATGGGTCATCCTGGGGCGCAGGACGCGGCTGATGACTCAGCACATAAACAGCCGCACAATGCCGGACTTCTTCGAAAAGCGCTACGCATCAAAGTCTCTCAAGATAACGGCCTCAATAATCGCGTTTATATTTTTAGTTCCGTACACGGCTTCCCTGTATAACGGTCTTTCCAGCCTTTTCAGTATAGCCTTCAACATAAGCTTTTACTGGATCATCATTGTCATGGCGGTACTTACATGCGCGTACGTCGTCTTCGGAGGCTACATGGCCTCGGCGATAAACGACTTTATACAGGGCATAATCATGCTCGCCGGTATAATAATCGTTATCGGCGCGGTAGTCTTCTCAAACGGCGGGATTACCGAAGCCGTGGCGAAGCTTTCCTCAATCGGAGCCGAAACCTCCTCCGGAACGCCGCTGTTCGGGGCATACAGCTCATTTTTCGGCCCGAATCCCTTTGCCCTGCTGTTCGTTGTAATCCTCACCTCTCTGGGCACCTGGGGCCTGCCGCAGATGATAAGCAAATTTTATTCGATTAAAAACGAGGACTCCATATTAAAGGGTACGATAATCTCCACCTTGTTCGCAATCATAATAGCGGGCGGCTGCTATTTCCTCGGCGGCTTCGGCAGGCTTTATAATATAGACGTCGCCGCCGTCGGCTACGACAAGATAGTTCCCACAATGCTCAAGGCGCTTGACAGCGACTTTGTTATTGCCATCGTGATCGTTCTTGTCCTTTCCGCGTCCATGTCCACGCTCGCATCGTTGGTACTCGTTTCGAGCTCAACGCTCACTCTGGACGTTGTGGTGCCGGCTCGGAAAAAGGAGTTCACCGAAAAGGGCAAGGTCGGGGTAATGCGCCTGTTCATCGCCTTTTTCGTTGTCGTATCCGCTATAATCGCCATAATCAAAGACGCCTTCGGCTTCACCTTCATAGCCCAGATGATGGGCGTGTCCTGGGGCGCTCTCGCCGGAGCCTTCCTCGCCCCTTTCTTATACGGTCTGTACTGGAAAAAAACCGGCAGGGCGGCCGTCTGGACCAGCTTCGTTTTCGGTGTCGGATTAATGCTGCTGCAGCTTATCGTTTCGCTCGGGCTCATCACTCCCGGCGGCCGCGTGCTCGGGTTCATATTCGCCTCCTCGATACGCTCCGGCGCGGTTGCGATGCTCGGGGGAATGATAATAGTTCCCATAGTGAGCCTCTTTACAAAAGCGCCCGACGCGGCGCTTGTAAACGAAATATTCACCTGCTACGACAAGCCGGTTGAAACAAAAGCGAAAAAGAGCCTGGGCGTTTAGCTTATTTCAATTCCCGCGTTAAATGGGCTGCTATTATCAGGCAAAGGCTTTCTTGACAATTACCTCCTTATAATCCATACTGTACCAGGAATGAGGCACAAATACTTCAATTTGCCGAAGGAGGCGTCACGTATGAGCGAACATTTGGAGGAGCGCTTAAAAAAGCTTGAGGAGGCAGTCTTGTCACTGCAGGAAAAGCTGTCCGAAAAAGAAAAGCAGATACAGGATCTGCTGGATATCGAGGCAATAGAGCGGCTTCAGAATATCTACGGGTATTATCTTGAGCATTGGATGTCCGAGGAAATTATCGACCTTTTTGCTGACCACCCCGAGGTTTCCGCTACTTTTGTCGAGGGCACATATCTGGGTATCGAAGGCGTGCGCCGCTATTTCGGCAGGATGAGATTCGCCGCTCCCACCTTCCTGCATCAGGTAATGCAGGTTTCTCCCGTTATCACTCTGAGCGATGACAGGCGAAGGGCAAAGGGCAGGTTCTACGGTTACGGGACTATCTGTTCGGCTATGAAAAACGACAAGATCGACCCCATGTACATGAGCGTTGTCTACGAAATGGAGTTTATAAGGCAAGACGGCGTCTGGAAGATATTAAAGCTGGCCTTCCTGATGCACTACGCGTACAAACACGATTCGGAGCAAAAAGCCGTACCTGACGAAAACAAAACCGAACCGCGTGAAAGACCGAGCTTCAGTTCAAACCTGAGCCCGGATATATGGGCGGAATACGACACTCAGTATCCCTCCGGCTACATATACCCGATGCATTTTAAGCATCCCGTAACAGGCAAAAAAACCGCGGAGGATGAGTATAACGCCGGTTTAGACCTCATAAAAAGCAGGTTCCTGCCGAAATAACAATCGAGTAGGAGGTCACCCATTAGCTGAGTGACCGACCTCTCACACCACCGTGCGTACCGATCGGTACACGGCGGTTCAACCGTTTGAGTGCAGAGACTCGTACCGGTCTAGGATACTGTAGTA
>JAAYBW010000261.1 GCA_012729975.1 Clostridiales bacterium | reverse complement strand
GTGATCGGCGGAGGGCTTGCGGGCTCCTTTGCTGCCATAAACGCCGCCAAAAAAGGCGCGAGCGTCATTGTTACAGATAAGGGCGCTATCGTCAGGAGCGGCTGCGCGGGTTCCGGTATCGATCATTGGTCGAGTATACACACCGCGCCGTGTTCTAAAATTTCACCTGACGAAATGCTTGAACGCACCGAGCCGGATCCGTTCAAGCCGGAGTTCTGCCGTTATATCGCGATGAGGGAATCTTTCGATGCCGCGCTCGAGCTCGAGTCCTACGGCATGTGTATAAGAGACGAAAAGGATGAGTTTGTCGGCGCGCCTTTCCGCGATGAGGAAACCAAGCTGATGTTCGCCTACGACTACGAAAACAAGCATACGCTGCGCCTCCCCGGGGGCGAACAGATGAAACCCGTGCTTTTTCGCGAAATGAATCGGCTCGGAATAAAAATGTTCGACAGGGTAACAACGACAATGCTTCTCACAGAAGGGGGAAAGCAAGGCGGAAGAGTCATCGGAGCGTGCGGTGTAAATACACGCACGGGTGAATTCTATGTTTTCAGAGCCAAAGCGGTGATCCTCACCACCGCTAAGCCTCTGCGTCTTTGGGAATTCGCGACAGAGCTTGTCGGCGCCAACGCCGCTCATGACGACCCGAACAACGCGGGAGACGGCGATGTTATGGCATGGCGCGCGGGAGCGAAACTGATGATGATGGATCGCAGCCACTCTTCCCCTGCCGGAAGACGCTACCCCGCATACTTGACCGGAAACAGATCCAACACCTGGTGGCCCTGCACTATTGTGGATGCAAACGGCAAAGAAATCCCCTGGCAGGACCGCGACGGTAAAATACTCAAAACGGTAGAGGATCGCACAAAGCTTGCGGAAGGCCAGGAAATGTTCGCCGGCGGTATGGGGGGATACAAAACATATATGCCGGGACTGATAAGCGATCTTGCCGACCGCATCAGGTCCGGAGAATACAAAATGCCGTTCTACGCGGATCTGACATCTATGCCGGACCATGAGCGCCGGGTAATTTTCGGTATTATGCTGGGAAACGAGGGCAAAACAAAGGTTCCCGTAGTTGAAACACTGCGCAACTCCGGCTTTGATCCGGAAAAAGATATGCTCCAGGCAAATGTTCTGCCTCCGAAATATATGGGCTCTAACCAACCTTGGTGGGGTGTCATGCAGGAAGGCATAAGCGGTCCTAACATCCGGGAACTGGCTTTCAGCAACGGCGGCGGGCTTGTTGTCGACTGGAGCATGAAATCCACACTCGAGGGTCTTTATGCCGCGGGCAATCAGGTCGCCGGATTGAGCGGCGCTTCCAACGCCGCCTCGACCGGAAGATATGCCGGTCGAAATGCCGCGGTGTACGCGAAATCGGTCGGTTTTCCCGCGGCTTCGGAAGACCAGATAGCAGAAGAGAAAAAACGCATCTATTCGTTCGTACAGCGTCAGGAGGGTTACGGCTGGAAAGAGATACAGCTTGGTCTGTGTCGGATTATGCAGGATTATTGCGGCGATGTCCGCAGCGGAGAAGTAATGGAAATGGGCCTTTGGTGGCTTCAATCAATTCATGATAATGAACTCAGCCGCGCGGTTGCCGCCAATCCGCATGATTTAGGTAAGATTCTCGATGTAGCTACAAGACTCGCCGTTGATCAGATAGTGATCAATCAGTCTCTTGCCCGCAAAGGCTCCAGCAAGGCCATGGGCTCGGTAAGGCTCGATTACCCCGAAGACGTCGACGACTGCGGATTCTATCAGACGCTTCGGCTGGAAAACAACGAAGTAGTTGTTGAAGAGCTTCCTTACTTCTACTGGCGCGATGAAGGCAACTGCCGTGACGCGTATGAGAAGCACTGCTGTTTATAAAAAGGGAGGGCAAATAATGTATAACGCGTTTTTTGTAAGCAGTCCCATAACGCCTAATGAGTGTATCACCTTTGATAAAACAAAATGCACCGGCTGCAACACCTGTGTGGACTCCTGCCGCGGCGATGTTTTAATGCCGAATCCCGAAGGCGGGGAACCCATCGTAATGTATCCGGATGAGTGCTGGTATTGCGGTGTGTGCGTTTCAGACTGCCCTGTCGGCGCTTGCACGCTCAATCATCCCATCAATCAGCGAATAACATGGAAGCGCAAGGCAACCGGTGAAATATTCAGGGTCAACTACTGCTACATGGATCGTAAACCCGAAGAGTAATTTCCCTTCCCGTTTGCACTTCGGATCTATCCTCGTACGGGCGGCCGATCAACTGCTACAAAAAATTATTATGACAGGAGAAGCATACAATGAAAGAATTTGCCGGAAAATTAGCATTTATCACCGGCGGAGCCTCGGGCGCCGGTTTCGGGCAGGCACAGATTTTCTCAGAGGCGGGTATGAAGGTCGTCATCGCGGACGTGCGGCAGGATCACCTCGACAACGCCGCCGCTTACTTTAAGGAAAAGGGCGCTCCGGTGCATTTTATCAAGCTTGACGTCATGGATCGAAAGGGGTGGGCGGATGCGGCCGACGAGACGGAGCGGGTGTTCGGCACGACTCCCGATCTGTTTATTCAAACCGCCGGCGTTAACGCGTTCGGTCCTATCGAAGCCTCGACTTTCGAGGACTTTGACTGGGTCGTCGGTGTCAATTTCAACGGGGTCGTCAACGGTATGGTAACATTTGTGCCTCGCATGATAAAAGCCGGAAAGGGCGGACATATCGTTACGACCGTGTCCCTCGGCGCGCTGAGCTCAAATCCGGGAGTCGGGCCGTATTCAGCCGCCAAGGCCGCTACGCTCAGCCTTATGGAATGCTATTACCTCGCTCTCAAACCGTACGGTATAGCGGTTTCGGCTATGCTGCCCGCGAACATCCGCTCGAACATCAATGACGGGGTTTTGAAAACACGCCCCGAACATCTTAAGAACACCGGCTATTACGTCTCGGAGGAAACTCAGGAGTTCAGTTACGCTACTATGCAGGCATACGGTATAGAGCCGCGCGAACTTGCCGAGCGTCTTAAAAAGAGCCTCGAGGATGATATATTCCTCATCGTACCCTACCCGAGCGGAACGAGGATTGTGGAGCGCGCGATCAGCCGGTTGCCCTTGTACACCACGGTCGAGGGAATGAAAGAGCTTGAAGAACGCAAAAAGCTGCCGCCGACCGAAGAGGATAAGAGAATATTCTTAGAGACACAAAACTATGAGATGGGTACGGTCGTCCCCCCCAAATCCAGGCAGGAAGTCGGTTACGGAATGGCGAAAAAAGACGTGGACTGGGTAGACGAAAAAAAGAGATTTAATAAATAAGCGTATATTTTAGCTGATAAAGCCAATTGGATGGTATTGCCATTTGCGGAATCTTCCACGACCTGATAGGAGAGTGATTCCATGTATAATTTCAGACCGGTTTCCGCCCGTACAGCGCGCCTGCGCGACCGGATCCGCAACCGCGTGACGCAGCTCGATTCCGAACGCGCGCTGATAGTTACCCAGGCATATAAAGATATTGTCAATCTCGTTCCCACCATCAAAAGACCAACCATTCTTAAAGCCGTGGCCTCAAAAGTTACTTTGCGTGTTGAGGATGAAGATGTCCTAGTCGGCAACAGGGGACGGTATTTTTCCAGCTGCGTCTGCTATCCGGAGACAAACGGGGGACATAACTGGGTGACCGACGCCATAGCTAATGGCGAGTGGACACTGGAAGATGACGGCTTATGGCATAATCCGCTTACAGAGGATTTAAGGCTTATCGCCACTCCCGAGGATGTTGCGGCTATCGAGAGCATTCAGGGTTTCTGGGAAAATAAGACTTATAACGTCATCGGCGACGGCTGGGCTCCGGAAGGCCTTGACGAGCTCAAACGTCTGGGCGCAACGAAGCATTCCATATTCATGAAGCACCTTATAAATCTCCGCCCGGGACATATGATTCCTGGGCATATGAAAATCATCAACGTGGGCTACGGCGCCATCCGCAAACAGGCGCAGGACTGGCTTGACGAGCACTTCGGCAACATCATGGGAGACGATGTAAAAAAATATCTGTTTTATTCCTCGGTTGTTGTTGCTTGCGACGCTGCATCCATTTTTATCCGCCGCTACGGTGACGCGTGTCTTGAAAAGGCAGCCGCGGAAAAAGACCCCGCCCGCAAAGCCGAGCTTGAACGAATGGCCGACAGCCTGTACTGGATCTCCGAAAATCCCGCGCGCACATTCTGGGAAGCGGCGCAGGCCTCCCTGCTCTACGAACTTCTCCTGTATCAGGACGGCTGCACGGCTTTTTCGATCGGACGGTTCGACCAATTCACATACAAGCAGTTTAAGCATGATATGGACGCCGGGACCCTCACGATGGACGAAGCGCAGGAGATAGTAGACGCGTACTTCCTCAAGCTGAACAACTATTACGGAGGAAAGAGCCCGTATAATGTCCAGATGACCGGTGCGATCACATATCAGCACACCACCATCGGCGGCGTGGACAGAGACGGAAACGACGCCACCAATCCTATAACTTTCATGGTTCTGGAGTCTATTGCCCGGCTCAAGCTCCACGACCCGACCATATCACTACGCATCGATAAGGATACGCCGAAGGAAATCTGGGATCTTGCGATCGAGACAACGAAGCTCATCGGAGGCCTGCCTCTGTTTCAGAACGACGACGTCATCATAAAAGGGCTGGTGCGTGAAAACGGCTTTACTCTTGAGGACGCGCGGGAATACGCTATTATGGGCTGTCAGGAAATAATGGGCCCCGGCATGGAATATCCCTGCGCGAACGGAAACACGGCACCGTATTCCAGCCTCAACTACGGAGTCGTCTTCAGCATGGCGATAAACGACGGAAAAAATCCCATCAACGGCGAGCAGTGCAGCATACATACGGGATATCTGTATGAAATGACATCTATCGAAGAAGTCCGCGAGGCCATGCGCAAGCTTGTTTTTTACCTCATAAAGCTTCAGGTCAGCGTTGACAACTACACGGAATATCTGCATCAGTTCTACGGCACGGAAAATCTGGTATCCCTGAGCATGGAGGGATGCATGGAAAAAGGCATGGACGCGACCTGGGGCGGCTGCAAATACAACTCCTACGGCGGAACGGCAACCGGTCTTGCGACTATAGCCGACTGCATTACTACTATTAAATACATGTGCTTTGACAAGAAGCTCTGTACAACCCGCGAGCTTTATGATGCGGTGATGGCCAACTGGGAGGGTTATGAACCGCTGCGTCAGCGCATTCTTTCCGAGGTGCCGCATTACGGCAACGGCGACCCATACGCCGACATGGAAATGAAATGGATCTGCGACACATACTACGACGCTTGTAAGGAATGCAGCAGCATGCGCTGCACAAATTACAAGGCAGGCCTTTACGGCGCTGCGGACCATGTTACGCAGGGCTATATAACCTGGGCGACTCCGGACGGGCGCGTTACGGGAGAACCTATCGCCGACGCCAGCTCGCCTGCCCAGGGCCGGGACGTAAACGGACCTACCGGCGTATTCATCTCTTCCGTCTGCTTTGATCACTCTAAGTTTATGGACGGCCTGGCTGTGAACCTGAAGATCCACCCCAGCGCGTTAAACGGTCATGACGGCATCGAAAAGCTTAGGGACATGACGCTGTCCTATTTTGATAACGGCGGCATGGAGGTCCAGTATAACGTCGTCTCCGCCGATCTTCTGCGGGAAGCGCAGGCCAGCCCGGATGATTACAAAGACCTTGTTGTCAGGATCGCGGGCTTCAGCGCTTACTTTGTCGAGCTCAGCCGGGACTGCCAGAACGACCTTATAAGAAGGCACGATCATAACGTTTAGAGATGACGTTTCAGACACCTTGTCCGCTC
>JAAYBW010000260.1 GCA_012729975.1 Clostridiales bacterium | reverse complement strand
TGACGGCGGATTGGATGCGGCTGCCCTTTGAGGCGCTGGAAGCAGCCAGCCTGCGGATAACAAACGAGTTGGCGGGAATCACCCGTGTTGTCTATGACATCACATCAAAGCCGCCCGGAACAATAGAATGGGAGTAAGGTCAGGAAAATGTTTGGAACCTCTGTCGGAAAGAAGGTCAGTCAATGTTTGATGCGCAAAGAGTAAAGAATGAATGCGTTGCGTGGATCCGTTCGTTTTTTGAAACAAACGGTGCGGGATGCAACGCGATTGTCGGTATATCCGGAGGAAAGGACAGCTCAACGGTCGCGGCGCTGTGTGCGCAAGCGCTGGGAAAGGATCGCGTCGTCGGCGTACTTATGCCCTGCGGCGAGCAGTTTGATATAGATATGTCCTACCTGCTTGTCCGGCACCTGCAGATACCGTACTATGTGGTAAACATCAAGTCCGCGGTGGATGCTGTTCTCGCCTCAATAAGCGAGCTGCCGGAAATAAGCGTGCAGACGAAAACAAATCTACCCGCAAGGATACGAATGTCCACGTTATACGCCGTTTCGCAGAGCCTGAACGGCCGGGTGGCCAACACCTGTAATCTCTCGGAGGATTATGTGGGCTATGCCACAAGGTATGGTGACAGCGCGGGCGATTTCAGCCCCCTGTGCAACATGACCGTTACGGAAGTCAAAGCGGTTGCCAGGACGCTCGGCCTTCCGGATGTGCTGATCGAGAAAACACCGATTGACGGACTTAGCGGAAAATCCGACGAGGAGAATCTCGGATTCACCTATGATGAGCTGGACAGGTATATCCGCACGGGCAAGATCGAAAACGCTCAAACGAAAAAAAGAATAGATACACTCCACGAAAGAAATCTCTTTAAGCTGGAGTTAATGCCCGGGTTTCGTTTTGAGGCTTGATATACCGTGTAATACTAAAATGCGATTAATCGACAGATAGAAGCCGTTGACTGCCGGTGATGCTTTTGGGGTTTTACGCGGAACGTGCTGTCTCCCTGTAAACGCTCTTAATGCGGGCGCCGTTTTTTCCGGAAAAAATTTTTTCCTGCGGACGCGGACGTGCACGCATTATGCACACCCACACACGCGGGCACAATGTGCGCACGATACACCCGCATGATGCACCCGCACATGACACCCGTGATGCGTAAGCGCGAGAGCACGGCTAAAAGACGGCAGGAACGGCGGAGGAGCGGCAATCCTCAGTCAGCTGCGCGGACAGCTCTTTACAAAGGAGCCAGGGGGACGCGGAGGCAACGGGGAAACGGATGGCGAGCAATGCTCGCCGCTACGGGGAAGAGGGGCGTTTTTGGGTACGCGCCGCGGGAAGCTCCGCTTCGGAGCTTCTTTTTTTCATTTTTATGCGATTATGCAATATCTTGATGAAGATGCAAACGTTTACAGAATAGATAATAGTACAAATGTTCTAATATGTCAAGCGCTAAACTAAAAATATTTCGGTTATGCCGCAGCTTAATCGGATTAAGCACAGCGGCTTCATGATGCCATACTTCCGGCAGAGTTCTATTTATTTAATGGATATCAGTATATGCATTACCTTAAGTTTGTATCTGAAAGGTTCCCTGTCACCAACGCGTCTGTCGGTAACGGGGAACCTTGTTTTATCGGTCCGCCGAAGAGAATAAAGAATCGAGTCCCGGTAGGTATATTTTTTTAGGATTTTCCCGAAGATCAGACATATCGCCAAACCGAGCAGTCCAAGTAAGAAAATGAGTATACCCGCACCGGAGCCTTTCCCCACGCCAAACGCGGCGGACAAAACGCTTTCCGGGCTAATGCGTCCCATTAACGGTTCACAGACCGCGTCGGCCATACAGCCGCCGAAGAAGTATCCGATCGGTATCGTAAAAAACTGCAGCGTGTTCCGGCAGGAATAGACCCTGCCCTGCATCTGTGTCGGTATCGAAGATCTCACGATAACATCAAGGCTGGTATTCATCAGCGGGACAGGAAAATATCCCAATATTTGCGCGATACACCATGTGATGGGTGTTCTTGTCAAAGGCATCAGAAAGTTATCTGCCGTTAAAGCTATTATCATGGTTATTACGATAAGCCGTATCCGGTCTTTTGGCGGCGGCAGTATTGTTGCCGTCAAACTGCCGGCAAGCATAGCGATACCCGCGCTTGAAGTGACGATTCCCAAAACCCGCTCTCCGCCGTTCTGCCTTGGCAGAATAAACGCCGGAAGCGCCGCGTCAAAAGCAGACGCGACCAAATTGACCCCGGCTAAAAAAAGGATCAGTCCCAGCACCATTCTGTTTTGGTTCAGATATTTAAGCCCGGCCTTCGCGGAGGCGAAGAGCGTTTCGTTTTCTTCCGACGCGGATGCTTTTACAGGCGGAATGCGCACAAACAGCAGCAATGCGATAAACGCGACAGCAAATGTGCTTAAATCCAGTACTATTACCGTGTCAATACCGCCGATCGCGTAAAGAGATGTAGCGAGCATAGGGTGAAGAATGGTTATAAGTGATCTGGAAAAGGTTCGCAGAGCACTTGTCTTCTGGTAATGCTTTTTAGGGGCGAGCAGCGTAACGGCGACATCGCCTGCCGGTTCCTGCACCGTATTCATCAGGCCGTTTAAGGCATTTAGCAAGTACAAATGCCATGCGCTTAAAAGTCCTGTTTTCAGAAGAACAAACACCGATACCGTGCAGCAGGCTGCGATAGTATCACAAACGAGTATTGTCTTTTTCTTATCCCACTTGTCGGACAGCATCCCGGCGAAAATGCTCATCAGGATGTAAGGAACATATGAGCAGATGTATAACAATGCCGTTTTCAGCGCTGACCCGGTAGACTGATACAGCCATAGTGTCAGCGCGAAGTTAGTCATTGCGCTGCCGAGGTAAGATAGCCCCTGTGTGCTCCACAGGATATAAAAGTATTTTAAATCATGTATTCTGTTTTTCATATTGACTTTGCTCCTTTGATTTTGCATTTTTCATATATCAAAATTGCAAAGTCTGAGGATGACGGCCTATGAACGGCTCATCGCTCCATGCAGTATCCTCAAACCTTGCATGGAGCTTTGATATTCGCAAGCATCATATGGTTCACCTTCCTTCATTTGTGAGAGGGATAACCCCGATATTCCCGTGCGTATTCTTTAAGCTCGGATTATTTCTTATATCCGCATAACGGCCGGCGGTCTATTTTCCGATTTGTTTAGCTATAAAGCCGAGGAAAGCATTCGCCTGTTTTTCCAGATACGGATAGCTTACCGTAAGCGCCAGCTTGCCGTCGCCGTCAAGCTGCTGCGCCGCGTTCGGTATGGTAAGCCGCGGCACATTCATAACGTTCATGTTCAGAAAACTGATAAGCGTGACAAGGTGATCCTGGGCTAAGCCTGTCCCGGCCATAGACGGAGTAATTCCGCTTATGGCGGCAGGCTTTCCCGAAAGAACCTGCGGCTCTTTATCGCTTACCGGACGGGACAGCCAGTCAATGAGATTCTTTAAGACGCCGGGGAAAAAGTGATTGTACTCAGGCGTGAAAAACCATATCCCGTCCGCGGATTTTACTTCCTCGCGGACACGTTTTACGGCTTCGGGCGCCGGAAACTCAATGTCCTGATTCATCATGGGAATGTCCCGATATTCGAGCAGGTTAAATACGGCGCGATCTCCGATAAGCTCTTTTGCCGCCAATGCCAGCTGACGGTTATATGATTCTTTCCGCAGAGAACCCACAATGGCCAATATCTTTATTTCATTCACTGTGATTACTCCTCTCGTCATTTCCTCAATAAGCTATCTTATCCCGCAAAAATGTACCTTTTTTCAAATCATCAAAAGCGTTGTTCAGTTCTTCCTTTGTGTTCATTACAATAGGGCCGCCCCAAACCACCGGTTCGTCCAGCCGTTTTGAGCTTATGAATAAAACCTGAGCTTTTTCATCTGTGGCTTTTATCTCAACCCGGTCACCGAAGGAAAGCTTAACCGCCGTCTTTTCTTTTACCGGCTCGCCTCCGATATAAGCGTCTCCCAAAAGTGTGAACACCATGACGGAGCGCTCGTTTTCCGTATTCATAATAACGGATTCTTTCGGGTTAAGGTGTATATCGTAATAGTCAAGAGGCAGATATTTGCTCATATAACCTTTTTTCCCTTCAAACTCGCCCGCCAACAGCCTCAGCATACCCCATTCAAAATATATCTCCTCAATGTCTGAGCTTTTAATACTGTGATAAGCCGGCGGAGCGAATTTGTCCTTCGCGGGAAGATTAAGCCAGAGCTGCACTCCGAGCAGACGCTCGGCAGCCGGTAATTTCTCTTCATGCATAATACCGGAGCCCGCTGTCATCCACTGTACCTCTCCGTCGCAGATGGTATCCTCATTGCCTAAGCTGTCCTTATGAGTCATAGACCCGCGATACACATAACTGATTGTCTCAATGCCTCTGTGAGGATGCATGGGGAATCCCGCCGTGTAATCATCCGGATTTGTGCTGTCAAAGGAATCGAGCATCAAAATCGGATCATATTCCTCGACGGTTTTATTTCCCAATACTCTTACCAGGCTTACTCCGGCTCCGTCCTTGGTCCTGTAACCTCTGACTTGCCGAGTGATTCTTCGTTCCATACAGATGCCTCCTTAATTATAAACGTTTTACCTCTGAAAAGTTTAATTATTCCCAAAGGTAAGAAGTCATTGTCAATGAGCCCAGCTCACCGGATTTATTATATACGCTGATTTTATCATTCTCGTCCGACGCTCCGAGCACATATATAAGCGGGTTAAAGTGATCCGGAGTCGGCACCGCCAGCCTTGCAATATTGCCGAGTTCATTATAGTTCAGAACATTTTTATCGTCCTTATTGAGAATGTTCTTAAAAATATATTCGTCGAATTCATACGCCCAATCATATCCCTTGCTTGCGGTATTCCAATCAACCAGTCTTAAGTTATGTACAACATTCCCTGTGCCGAATATAAGCACGCCCTGTTCTCGTAAGGTTTTTAGCTCTGTGCCGATTTTATAATGCTCTTCCGGTGACGCGTGAGCGTCTATACTTATTTGAAATACGGGAATATCTCTGCCCGGATACATGTGAACCAATACCGACCAGGTTCCGTGGTCGGTACCCCAGGAATTATCAAATTTCGTTTCTCTTGAAATAAGCTCCTTCGAGACTCCGGCAAAACCGGGTGAGCCTGCCGTATTATACGTTACCTCATATAATTCCTTCGGAAAACCATACATGTCGTATATAGTTCTCGGGTTGTCCCCGTTAAAAATATACGTGCCTTTTGTAAACCAGTGAGCCGAAACAGACAGTATAACCTCCGGTTTAGGTATCCTTTGGGCTATGCTTTTCCAAGTTCTCGTATATTGATTATCCTCAATGGCATTCATCGGCGATCCATGTCCAACAAATAAAACCGGCATCCTTGACATAAGCATCCCCCATTAACCGCTCACTTAATCCATAATTTGCTTCAGTGCGAAAAAGGTATAACACTCTATGATAATAATAACATAGAGTGCTTATTTTTGTAAGAATCCTCTTGACAAAAACAATAATATTGTGTACATTCCCAACTGTTGAATATTCAACTGTGGAGGAGATGGGAAATGGAATTTGATACGATAAGCTTGCTGTTAAAACACGCGAAGGGATACGGTCACGCTAAGATCCGGGAAGCGGGGGTATCCGATACCGAGCATAAAATCTGCACATTTCTATACTTTCACAGTGACACGTATCAGGATATGATCGCCAATTCCCTTATGCTTGACAAAACAACGGTAGCAAAAGCTATATTATCCCTGGAAGAACGCGGGCTGATAAAACGAGTACAAAACCCCGATAACAGACGGAAAAACATCCTTAATATTACGGATTCGGGCAAGGAAAAAATTTCGGATGTTGTGGGCATATATGACGAATGGTTCGAAAAAATAGCATCTTGTTTGTCCGACGAGGAAAAAGAGCTGTTTCATGATTGCTGTATGAGAATGCTCGAAAAAGCAAAGGAAATCAGCGGAGATTAACCGGAAACATATATCAACCGGAAACCTGTAATGATTGCCGACGGGAAGTCATAAGACCGAGCCTGTAATCGGGCGTGACAGACCGTCAGCTTTTCTATTCTACTTAAAGTGAGGAATAATATCGGATGACTCAAAACAAGCAAACAGAGCTTATGAGCAGTGCCCCGGTTACAAAGGCAATACTGAAAATGTCGATACCCGTTGTACTCGGTATGATGGTACAGGTGCTGTATAATCTCGTAGACACATTCTTTATCGGAATGATGAACGATGAGTATCAGCTCGCGGCAGCGAATATAATAACACCGATTTTTATGCTTATGATGGCGATCGCCACAATCGTCAGCACAGGCGCCGCATCCTATATCTCCCGCTGCCTCGGTAAAAAGGATAATCAATCGGCCAATAAAACCCTCTCAACGGGAACAGCCATCTGCACAGGGTTAGGAGTCCTCGTGATGGCTGTGGGACTCATATTTTTAAAGCCCTTTATAACGCTTCTCGGTGCTTCGGAGGCGGTATATCCGTACGCATACAGCTATTCCTTCGTTATGTTTATCGGAACGCTGCCCGTTATGCTAAACTATGCCGGCGGCCAGCTTCTTCGCAGTGAAGGCGCGGTCATGCCCTCGATCATCGGAATGATGATAGGAACGGTGACTAATGTAATTTTAGACCCGATATTCATTTTCGGTTTTGATATGGGCATCACAGGCGCCGCTGTAGCCACTGTATTGGGAAATGTCGCCGCGCTGGGATACTATGTGTACTATTACCTGTCCGGCAAGTCACTTGTGAAAGTAAAGGTGAAATACGTTTCCGGCGAAAAGCAAATATGGAGCCAAACTTTCGGTATCGGAATCCCTGCCGCTCTAAGCCAGTTTTTAATGAGCGGAGCGCTGATAGTCTGCAATAACCTCGCAAAGCCATACGGGGAAAACGCGGTAGCGGGCATGGGAGTCGCGGTAAAGCTTATGTATATCGGAACATTCATTTTTATGGGCTTTGCGGCAGGCTGTCAACCGCTTGTGGGCTATAATTACGGCGCGAATAATTTGCCGCGCGTGAAATCTATAATAAAAATCGGTATGCTCATGACAACAGGCATAGGAATCGTGCTTACCGGAATTTTCGGGATTTTCGCGTCGGGTCTCATCAGAATCTTTACGCCGCTTCCGGAGGTAATAGCCGAAGGAGCTGTCGTTTTGACAATCTATATGTGGTCATTTTGGGTTCTCGGCCCGCAAATGCTTGCTTCAACAACCATTCAGGCCTTCGGAAAGGCAAAGGCGTCTTTGCTGTTATCAATAGCCCGCCAGGGACTGTTCTACATTCCGCTTTTATTTTTGCTCGAAAGCCGCTTTTTGTTCAAAGGATTGCTTTGGGCGCAGCCTGTATCCGATGCGATAACCCTGTTGCTTGCGCTTGTGCTGCTTGTGTCTATTCTTAAGAAACATCAGAAGGCCGACATAGAAGAAAAAAGCCCCGTACCGACATCTCATCAGCACGAGAGCGTTTCATATGAAGCGCCTGACCGTCTTGTTTTGGACGAAGACTGATTTCCAACTTCGTTTTTCCGTTTGGGATTGTCTTAAAAGATTAAAAACGTCAGGTTGAAAGCGGCAATCTCGATGAGCTTAATAAGCACGAAAATAAACAAGGCACTTTGCGATTGAAACGCAGGTGCCTTGTCTGTTTTATCGTGATTATGCTTGTGTGCGGTCCGGCGGGCTTTTATCTGTCAAAAAAGCCTACGAAGCGTACGTCCTTTGACAGGTCCGTGTTTTTAACCATATTCTCAAGCGCCTCGAGAAGCTCTTCCTTAAGAGATATGTCATAAACACCGAGCGACCTCTTTTCAAGATCGGCCTGATATATTAAAAGCGCCGTTTCATCGCGCGAGCTCATCCAGAGCCCGTATCTGCCGAGCTTTTTCCCTTCGGTGTTGTACGCCGTAACGCCCTTTATAAATTGCCCTTTGTTGCGCAGCAAATACCAATCCGCTTTTTCGCCTTCATATATAGGCACGTTCACATCCGCCTCATCCTCAACAACATCCGAAAAGAATGAGAGTATATCCTGCTGCTGTGCGCTTGTTTCTTTTATTGCCGTAACGACCGCGAAATATGACTGAACTTTTTGCTCCGCGCAGCTGAGCCTGTCGTGAGAAAGAAATCTGAGCCCGTCTTTATTTAGAGCATCGATCCATGCAAGAAGCAAAGGATCTATTTGGCAGCGCTCAATTGACACAAGTGTGCCGTCGTCTTTTATAAGCGAAGCGACGGCGGAAGAGTATTTTGATATTTTTGCCGACATGTAGTCCGCCTGCGTCACGAAGTTTTCGAACACAGGGTAATCATCCCGGTTATTGCCTGAATTCTCGCCCAGCGTTCTCATTGAAAATACCGTATTAAACTTCCGGGACGGCATCTCTTCCGCGGCCGAAGCAACAAAAGTTATGTTATTAAGCTTCAGTCTGTCCGCAAGCTGCCCGGCAACCGAGATGGCCTCTTTGCAGCGGTCAATTGCCGTAATTTGCGAGTCGGGGAGCGCTCTTGCGAGAAAACACGAAACAATTCCGCAGTCGCAGCCTATATCAAGGACTTCTTTTCCGAACAGGCTTTTATTCCCGGCAATCCAATTGCAGGCCTTGCGTATGATGTCCCCGTCGATCAGGCCGGTCAGGTTTATGCTCGCAGCGTAGTCCCGGTTTTTCATTTCATAAAACGACCGGTCCGTTAAGCTGTCGGCGCCTTTTTCGGCACGGCGGTCAATTTCTTTGAGAATCCTGTATGCCTGATCACGCCCTATCACCGCGGATAATTTTCTGATAACGGTTTCCTTGGTAGACGCGTACTTCAGGCCTAATTCCTGTAAGTAGGATAAGCCGGGTTCAACCGATTCGTTGCGCTTTGCCATTATATAATTCTCCTTTGTTCATTAGCGCTCAAAAAGCATTGTGCACTCACGCCGTCCGACTGCGCACACAGTACATTCTAACACAAAATGAGCAATATTACAGTGTAATATTGCCTCCGGAGTATCATCTCGATAAATCTTTATTGTAAAAAAGCAAAAAAGCCCGGTCGTATTGTAAGACACGGCATCTTCATGCTATAATGAGCAAAAAATGAAAGGAACTATGCTAATGGGATCAAACTATCCGAATATTTTCGAACCGATCCGCATTCGCGGAGTGCAGTTTAAAAATCGTCTGGAGATGGCGCCGCCGTCACCGAATCTCGCCAGCCGCGACTGGAAGGTAACAAAGGAATTTGTTGACTTTTTCAGACCGTTCGCGCAAGGCGGTGTAGGGATCATACACGTCGGAAACTCCATAATCGACATCAATGAATCCATGGACGAGGAGCGCCAGCTGGATCTGGGCACCGACGCCTGCATCCTGCCTCTCACCCGGTTTGTGGAGATGTGCCACGGTTACGGCTGCCAGCCCTCCTTGGAGATTAACCACGGCGGCAAGGACTCGCTGCGGCAGAAAAACGGGAAGCGCGCTTACGCCCCGTCCTCATATGTCTCGGCTCGCGAGCGCTCATTTGCCGCGTCAAGGGGTGAGGAACCTCAGCCGACTATTGAAATGAGCATAGAAAAAATCAAGGAAACTATTGAAAAGTATGCTCAGGCTGCTTACCGCTGCAAGCGCGCGGGCTTTAAGATGTGTATGATCCACGGCGGTCACGGCAACCTTATTTCCCAGTTCTCCAGCCCCCTGTACAACTTCCGCACGGACGAATACGGCGGGTCGCTTGAAAACAGGACGCGTTTCACCGTCGAGGTGCTCGACCGTGTGCGTGAGCTCTGCGGTGAGGATTTTGTCATCGAATTCCGTGTCTCCGCCGATGAGATCCATCCGGACGGCATGCATTACGAGGAAACGCTCAAGTATATCGATATGTTCAAGGACAAGATCGATATCCTTCACGTTTCGGCAGGCATACACGGCGAGTTTGAGTATATGAAATACTGGTATCAGAACTGGATGATGCCCAGAAACTATAACGTCCATTGG